>VGIO01000047.1 GCA_016867855.1 Calditrichota bacterium | reverse complement strand
TTGACATCCATCTTTAATTTCAACAGCGCTTCGATGAGAACATCCACGCCCTTGTAAGGGCGGATTAGACCAAAATATAGAATTATTTTGCTATCTTCGTCCAACCCAAGCCTTTGCCGGGCTTGGCTTTTGGGTATGTCTTCACCAGGAAATTGGTCATACAGCGGATGAAAGGCGAGCGCGGATTGGGCTTTGGGGAAATAATGCAATGCTGATGTATGCTCATCACGGCTGTGCAAGATTAGCCCATCCATCCTGCCCAATCCTAATTTGACGGCGCGCCTTAAGCCCGGCCCGGCTTCATGAGGCAGCAAATTATGGCAAACTGCGATTTTCTTAATGGAATTCCCTAATCGCCCGGAAATTACACGATAAGCCGGCGCAAAGAAGGGATGCCACCAATGAAACAATACTATGTCGGCTTGACTCTTTAAGATAATATCAACGGTTTTAAGCCAGGTAAGAGGATGCAGCGAGTCTATGACGCGATGGTTCGGAATATCTGTTGGGCGGTCGTTTTCAGCAAACTGGGTTTTGCCCGGAAACAAAATCTGCGGATATAGCCGGGAAAAATTGACTAAAAAGCATTCATTAGCCAGTGCCAGTTGCGTTGCCAGGCGGCGGTTGAACTGCGCAATCCCGCCGCGGTAAGGAACTGCCGGTCCAAGGCAGGCGATTTTCATTCTACTTGCAATGGGCTTGTTGTCGAAATCACTTTAGATGATTAGCCGTTGTCGATTGCCTCTCCCCCCGCTCCGCAGGATAGATTGCACTCCTCCCCGCTGTGCGGGGGGGAGAGGATACAGTCTATTTGGGCAACAAGCCCCAATAGTATCTATGTTGCCCGGCTTCTCCGAAGCCGGGTTTATTCTGCTCATTACGCAGGCTGCCGTGATTCGATGTCGCTGTCAGCGCGAATTGGATAGTCTTTATCCGAATTTCGCTCGGCTATCATCTCGCCGAGCAAGCCAAGTGTAAAGACCTGCACACCAGCGATGATGCCCAATATACCCACCATAAACAGCGGTCGGTTGCCGATCCAATTGCCCTGAAACCAGCCGACTGTCAGATAGATTAAAATAGCGAGTCCGATGAGAAAACTAATCGACCCTAAACTGCCGAACAGATGCAGCGGTTTGGAGACGAATTTCATCCGGAACAGCAAGGTAATCAGGTCGAAAAATCCGGCTGCAAAGCGATACATCCCAAATTTAGTCTTGCCGAAGCGGCGCGGATGATGCTGCACCGCCAGTTCGCCGACTCGAAACCCTTGATAATGCGCCAACACCGGCAGAAAGCGATGCCGCTCGCCATAGACCCGAATCTCCTTGACGACCTCATTGCGATAGATTTTCAAGCCGCAGTTAAAGTCGTGCAGCGATATTCCCGACAATGCGCCGGTTGTCCAGTTGAACAATTTTGAAGGTAGCCGTTTAGACAGCGGATCGTAGCGCACTTTCTTCCAGCCGGAAACCAAATCATAGCCGGTATTGAGTTTGGCGAGCAGATTGGGTATCTCGGCTGGGTCGTCCTGCAGGTCGGCGTCCATTGTTATGACATATTCCCCGCTCGCAGTCTTGAAACCAACAGCCAGCGCCGCCGATTTACCCTGGTTACATCGGAAAGTGACGAGCCGAACCCGCAAGTCGCCAGCGCGAATTTCCCGCATTATCAAGTTGGACTCATCGCGGCTGCCGTCGTCGATGAACAGCAATTCATACTCGACCTGCATCGCGCCTAAGATATCGGTCAACCGGTGATGCAACTCCCTAAGCGAACCCTCTTCGTTATAGAACGGGATGACAACCGAGATATAGACAGGTCCTTTACCGCTCATAAGATTATCCTGCTTGTCGGACGACGGTTGTTTGGAAATATTGTAAGGCTCTGATATTCCAAAGTTAGACTTAGATTGTCTATTTGCACGACTATTTTGGATGGTAAAATCTGCCTGGCGGAATTGTATAAGTATTGCCGCTTGAAAATCAATTCGCTGCTCCGCCATAGTTCCTCATTTAATACTCTTAGCGGCGCATAATCGAGTCGCAGCATAAGGCTGTCTGCACCCGCTTTGAAGCCGAGCGAACCAGGATTGCTATAACGCGCCAGCGTAATCGACCACCGCAGACTGACATCCGGCGTAGGTAATAACAGCCCCATCAGCCGGTCGATACGCTCGATTTCCATATCAAGTTCCGGCAGCGCCAGACTCTCCTGTAGGCTGCCCTTATAGACCTGCCCGGTCTGCGGGCGATTCACGATGAAATGCGCGCTGTCGATTTCTATATTGGCCAAGGCGACGCCCAGCGGTCCGTTTAATTCAATAGAGCAACGGGAACTGTCGATTTGATTAATGAAACACTTTAATTTGATGGACTTATCTATAAATATGAATTCCAAAACCGTATTCGAACTGAAATGTCGGAACATAGCCCGTCGGCGCAGCAATTCTGCGAACGCGTCACCTGCATCGACAGCATAGTAATCCTGAATAGCAAATCTTGCCCCGCAACCGATTAAGCAGAGGACGGATATTAAAGCCGCTATTTTAGCCCGTCGAATTACCAAGGACTAAACCGGTTGATAATTAAGGCGCTCACTTCGTCCGTCTGTTCTATCTTCACTGCGCCAACCGCCGATATTCTTCATTATCCGGTTCTAATTCAGCCGCCTTCTTCCAAGCGCGCGCGGCTTCCAGGTGTTGGTTCAAGGCTTGATATATATATCCAAGATGTTCATAAAGTTCAGCGTTGTTGGATTCAATCTGCATCGCCTTTTGCACCTCGGACAGGGCTTCTTCATATCTTCCCAGCCGGTAGAAAATCCAGCCCCGTGTGTCGCGGAACGAAGCATTATCCGGCTCAAGTTCCAAAGCGCTATCGACCAGCTTCAGCGCCTCGTCCGGGCGCTGATTGCTGACCGACAGCATATAAGCATAATTATTCAAGGCGACAGCGTTGTCCGGTTCGAGACGGATGGCCATCTCATAAGCCTCGGCGCTGGCATCCCAGAGTTTAAGCGAGTGATAGATATAACCCATCGTCAAATAAGGGCTGACGCGCAGGCTGTCGAGCGCAATCGATTTATCAAGACACTTCAACGCTTCCTCATAGCGTTTGGAACGTTCCAATATCCGCGCTTTTATGTCGTAAAATTGCGGGTCGTCAGGAATTTGAACGATAGCCAAATCGACGGCTTCCAGCGCGCGCGCCGACTGCTGCGTTTCGCCCAAGACCATTATTAAATTCTGCCAGTAGAGCGGTTCGCTTGGCTCGATAGCCAGCGCGGCGCGAAAATAGACTTCGGCATCCGCCCAGTCCTGCCGCGCGACAGCAAAACCTCCCAGCAGAAAACGATAACGATGATTCTGCGGGTCGAGCGCTATCAAACGCTTAAAAGCCGTATCCGCAGAGATAAAATCGCGCCGGGCAATCAGCAACAGCCCAATGCGCTCGTAGATTTCCGGTGAAGGTCCCTTACGCTCAAACCAGCGCTTGCATACATCCAGCGCCATATCGACCTTGTTCAAGCGCTCGAGCAGCATCGTATAGCGCGTCGTCTCCTCAAAGTTCAATTCCCATTTTCGTTCCAGAATGCCGTAATACTCCAATGCCGGATTGAGGCTGCGGTTGCGCAAATGGGCTTCGATGAGCGCCCGGAATAATTCAGTATTATGCGGATTATGCCGCCGGGCTTGCTCGAGAATGATGAGCGCGGCGCGATGCTCTTCTAACTTTTGATAGACACGCGCTAGAGCAATGCTGACCTCGGATGAAGTCGGGTCAAATAAGCGTGATATATTATATTCTACCGCTGCTTTATGCAGTTCATTCGACTCCTCGAAAACAGCCCCGGAAGTATAGTGGTCCAGCGCAATCTCTTTTGCCAGCGAGTCCGAAGCGCTGGATGCTTCCGGCAGCGCTTTAACCTTGCGCGCCGTCTTGGTGCAGCCCGAAAATATGAATGTGCCACATATTAAGACCAGCGATAAACACGAAAACAGTCCGGATGTTTTTAACATTTTATTAGACTATACTCCTTGGTTTTAATTTAATTATGCCTAGTGTTCACTTGCATTAATGGCTTCCGGTATGTCGGACAGGAGGACAGGCGTCCCTGCCTGTCCACTTTGCAGCCATATCTCCCGAGACAGGCAGGGACGCCTGTCCTCCTGTCTATACTATAATGTCAGTTTCTTTTGCAATGAGGCACTAGTGTTGTGTCAATAATACCCTGTGGTATGTCATTCTGGCACTGCGCAGGCAGGGGGAAGCATCTCGTCTGGATAAACGGGGACGAGATCCTTCACTTCGTTCAGGATGACGACACCTTACGCTTGACATAGCGTTAGAAAGCAGATTATGTTCCGTCCGCCTTAAACTACAAAAACCGCTGCTTGCTGAACATCTTCCCTGAATTGAAAATATTCTGCGGGTCGAAGTGTTTCTTTATCAGCCGCTCATATTTGAGTAGTTCTTTGGAATGCTGCCAGGGCAGAAATTCGCGCTTCGCCAAACCTATCCCATGCTCGCCCGTAATTGTGCCGCCGAGGTCGATGACGATTCTAAAAATCTCTTTAGCCGCGTCTTCAGCGGTTAAAACCGCGCTCGGGCTTGCCAGGTCGTATAAAACGACGATATGCAGGTTGCCGTCGCCAATATGCCCATAGACCGGTATCTCCAGCCCGGTCTTCATAACTATATTTTCGATGATGTCTGCTAATTGACGCAGTTTGTCGCGCGGCACGGCTACATCTTCGTGTATTTTACCGCCGGAGAGCCGTATTAAACTGGGGCTGACGCCGCGTCGTAATTGCCATAATCGCTCGCGCAGCGATGTCTCTTTTGCCTCCTCCAAACTCACCGTCAACCCAAATAGAAGTTTTTTTAAATATTCCATTGCATATTCAACTTCGGCTTCGCTTCCGTCGCATTCAATTAGGGCTAAGGCTTGCGTTTCGGGTGGGTAGGAAATCCGTGTAAAAGCGGCTGTAGCGCTGAGCGCGCGCTGGTCGATATATTCTAAAATCGAAGGCACGAGTCCCGACTCCAGCGCCGCTTCGACTGCATCGAAGGCTTTGGATTTATCGTCGAAATAAGCCGCTAAGGCAGCGGTTTTCGCCGGCTGTTGGAGCAATTGCAGCGCGATGCGGGTAAAGACGCCTAAGGTTCCTTCGCTGCCAATTAAAAGTCCAGTCAAATCCGGCTCAAATGGCGATGCTGCCAAACAGCCGGCGCCGCGGATTTCGCCTTCATAGTCAACATATTCGAGACCGGTTATATAATGCGAGGTCACGCCGTATTTAAAACAGCGCAATCCGCCGGCGTTCTCGGCTGCATTGCCCCCGATGGTGCTGACGGTGTGGCTGGAAGGGTCGGGCGGATAAAACAGATTGTGTTTGGCGGCTTCGGTCTGCAGGTCGCTGGTAACGACGCCGGGCTGAACAATTGCTGTTCGATGCTTCTCATCGAAGACTTCAATCCGCTTCATCCGCTCGCAGGACAAGACTATCCCGCCGTCAAGCGACACACTGCCGCCTGACAATCCGGATCCTGCCCCGCGCGGTGTGATGTGCATCTCATTATGGGCAGCAAATCGCACCGTCGCCTGTATATCTTCAGCCGTCTCAGCCAGAACAACCGCCTCCGGCGCCGCTCGATAGCGCGTGGCATCCATAGCATAAAGCGCCAGGTCGTGCGGCTCGGTTAAAACCTTATGCCTGCTGATAGCCCGCCGTAAAGCCCGGAAGCGGTCTTTAGTCCAAAACGCCGGCATTCATCAACCGAATGTGATGAGATAGACGCCGCTCACCGCCAGCACGATACCGATGCCTTTCGGCAAAGTTATTCGCTCTTTGAGGAAAATTGAGGCTAAGATAAACACGAACAGACTACTCGTCTGATGTAATCCTGCAGCAATAGAAACCTGCGTAAATTTAAAACCGCCCAGCCAAGGTATCAGCGACAGATATGCGCCCACAAACGAGCCCCAGACCGTGTAAATGCGTCCTTCTTTAATCGCCAGCGAGCCGACAATCGCTCGCCGCTGCGGATGCAGCGCTACAAGCAATATTAATACGATTATTCCCGCTGCCAGCCGAACCTCGCTGACCCACAATAATGAGAAATCACTCAAGTGCGGTTTCATCAACACGATCCCGGCGCCAGTCGCAATCGTCGCCATTATGCCGAAAAGCAAGCCGGTAATCAAATTTCGCTTCGTAATAACTTGCTCGCCGCGCCGAAAAGTCGCTAAAAACACCGCCGCGACAATTGTTATAACGCCTAAAATCTGCAGCCACCTTAAACTCTCATTCAAACTATAATATGAAACCGTGATGACGAAAGGACTATACAGGCAGGAGATAATCGCCACCCGTCCGGCGCCCAAGCGCTGCAGACTATAGAAAAATAAAGTGTCGGCGATGGCGATGCCGAGTATCCCGCTTAAAATCAATCTCCATAATACCTTATCACTCACAGTCGGCAGCATTTGTTCCTGAAATACCCACATCGTCGGAATGAACAACAGAAATGCCAGAACATCCTTGAACAAATTCAAGGCTATCGGGTGCACAGTCTCACCGCTCTTTTTAAACAGAATGACGGCGCAGCCCCAGGTCAGCGCCGTCAGCAGGGCTAAACCTTCGCCTAAGTAAGGAATATTGGTCATCGAGTAGAACACTCCCATCTCATCTGTATATCGGCGGGGAAGAAGGACGGAAGCGAGTATAGATTGTCCGAGAATTCTGTATTCCGCTGCTTACCCGCCGCGGTTTGCAACGGAAGTATAGAAAATACAATGCTTTGCTGTTGACTACGACGAATCGACGACAAACAAAATGGCGCTCTCGGACAGTCTGGGTAGGCATCCAGCGAAATTAACGCCATATCCACGCTCTCACAATTAACGATGGTTGCCGGCATCGGTATCGAACATCGCGCCCTCATAAAGAAACCGCTTTATCTTGCGGGTCGAAGTTTTCTGAAATTCTTCGTCGTGAATTCGGAAACGGCGGATGCGCTTGTAATCGGCTAAATTCTGCTGGGCGGCGTCAATTTCAGCCTTGACTAAGTTATAAACATCTTTCGGTGTCGGCTTGGTTCCCTGCCCTAACTCCTCATAGTAAAGGTCAATCTGTTCATAGTCGGGGTATATGAGCGCGCCGACCTCCTCGCCGTAGCCCGATTCACGCGGAATGCCCATTATCAGCGACTCGGCGATAAAGCGCGAATGATTGAGATAATGCTCAATCTCCTCCGGATATACATTCTTGCCGCCGCCGGTTACTATGATATTCTTCTTGCGCCCCATAATCTGCAGGTAGTTATCAGGAAATACGACGCCCAAATCGCCGGTCTTAAACCAGCCGTCTTCATCTAATACCTCGCGTGAGGCTTCCTCGTTTTTATAGTAACCAACGAAGACATTATCGCCCTTGATATAGACTTCGCCGATGCCGAGTTCGTTAGCCCCGACGATTTTATGCTGCACACCGGGAATCGGCGCACCGACGGTCTCATTGCGCGGCCGCCAGGGAGGATTCACATGGCTCACTGGACTAGTTTCAGTTAGTCCGTAACCCTGCAACAGTTTTATACCCAAACGGTTGAAGAAATTGGCGATGACCGGATCGAGCGGACCGCCGCCGCTGATGAAGAACTTGAGTTTCGTTAGTCCGGCCTTCTCCCGCAGGTCGCGAAACAACGCAACACCCAAATCGAAACCGAACTTTTTGCCCAGTCTCGCTGTGGTGTAAAGCAGAGCGAACAGTTTCTGCGTCGTCCAGCCTTTTTTACGGATATTGCGGATGATGCCGTCGTGCATCTTCTCATAGAGCAACGGCACGCCGACCATCATCGTTACGCCGGTGTTGCGTATGTCGGCCATAATATCTGCGCTCTTCAGGCTGCGGGCGTAAGTTATGGCGCAGCCGCAATAGAGCGGCAGCAGAAAGCCGGTTGTGCATTCGAAAGCATGATGAATAGGCAGCACGGATAGAAAATTATCCTCGGGATTGAGTGGAAAAAGCCGGCTGGCCGCTGCGATATTTGAGGCTATATTCTTCTGCGAAAGCATCACGCCCTTGCTGTGTCCCGTCGTGCCTGAGGTATAAAGAATAGCCGCTAATTCATCCAGCGTCCGTTGCGGAAGAGTATGTATCAACTTTGAGCCTTCTTCGATGACCTGACTCAACGGAATGGCATCCTCGAAGGTCTCTTCGCTAATACAGACTTTGCATTCCAATTCGTGGATATCCGCCATCTCCGATACATCTTTGAGAAAGCGGTTGGTCGCGAATAGGATGCGCGTGCCGGAATCGACTAATATGTGTCTTATGCCGGCAGAAGGCATCAGGCTGTCCACCGGCACGACGATCGCGCCGGCGGCTTGAATACCGAGATAAGCCGCGCCCCATTCAGGACGGTTCTCTCCCAATACCGCCACCCGGTCGCCGGCGGCGATGCCGCGTTCGATGAGCCAGCGGGCTATGGCGTTCACCCAATCGCACAGCCGGGTGTAAGATATTTCGCGGTAATGGTCGCCAGCCCAGGCGCGCATCGCGATCTTATCACCGTAAGTCTTAGCGCTTCTCTCCGCCAGTTCACTCAGCGGAAATACGCCGAAATTAGGTCTCAAATGGGATTCATAATCGTCCATCATTCTCTCAAACTGAGTTGTAAGTTGTAAATTGTAATTTACAAGTTGTAAGTTGTAAGTTGTAAGTTGTGAGTCATAAGTATAAAAGATTGAGGTAATTGCAAAAGTGTTGGATTTATTAACTGATGGCAAGGCGGACGCCCTCGTCCGCCGCATTCTAGGCTTGGCTTGGTTTTCAGCGGACGAGGGCGTCCGCCTTGTCAGTCTGAATTTTCTGGATTAATCATCACTTTTGCAATTAGCTCGATTAATTCCAAACTCCAAATTCCAAATTATCGAGCGCCCTCGGCGCGATTCGAACGCGCGGCCTGCAATTTAGGAAACTGCCGCTCTATCCGACTGAGCTACGAGGGCTTCAATCCTTGTCCATTTCGTCCATATTACCCAAAGAAATTTATTCTTTGCCATAACCTCTCACATCTTCGATGCGGATCCGGCTGCCGCGCGGCAGTATGAATTCAAATCGAATAAATATCGGCGTCAGCCAATTATTCAAAGGCACGAACGATGCTTCCTTCCAGCCGTAGATGTTATCCCGCACCGGCAGTTCCTGCCAACGCGTCGTATCGTCTGCAATGGCAAACTTCACAAGCGCATTGCCAGTCGCGACGCACTTCCAGAGAAATGTTACCGTCAGCGAATTTTCAAAGTTAATTTTATGCGTGAGCGCGCAGGCGCCTAAAGCGAGAGAATCGTCGATATTTTCACCTAAAATTATCCCATTGTTCACCCAAATCGGGCCTGTCAGCCGCCAAGGTGTCGAAGGACTGCTGCGAAAATAGAGTTGTCCATATCCCGAAGGCTCGTCGTTATTGTTATTACCGGTCGTATCCGGATTGTTATCACTGAAGGGAGTCTTGACGCTTTGTTGGCAGGTAATGATGAAAAGCATCAGAAGTATCGCTGCGCCGTGTTTGAAAATATGTTCCATCATTTTCTTACTCTCCTTATAATTATGTATATTTGAGAGTTAGAGAATACCCTGTTTCTTAATGCCGGTCAAATGACCGCAATGCTCGAAGATATTATATCTCGATATTAAATTAACACTTAATTATAGCATACATACTATCGATAAGCAAGCAAAAAGGCTCAGGTTTTAAAATAAAACCTGAGCCTATAAAAAAACGGCTGTGCCCCACCTTCGACCATCGCCGACAAGCCGGGCGATTCTGCCCGTTGACTGATGCCCGGCGCTCCCGCGGCACCCGGGCGCGGCGCTTACCGCTGCTACCTTCCGGTCCTGACGGAATTGGGCGGACGACCGTTGCGCGGGACCAGACCTTTAACATCAACAATTCAGCCGCCGGCAAGCAGCGAGAGGGCCTCAAATGTAGGTTTTCAACCCCGCTGGAGCGGATTGCGGGTTACAAGGCACCGCTATCTCCCCGTTTAGCACAGCCTTAACTAAGTCGCCATTTTAAAGTGGAGCTGAGCGGGATCGAACCGCTGACCTATACGATGCGAACGTATCGCTCTCCCATCTGAGCTACAGCCCCTAATGAGAATAAAAGAAAATATAATGAATTCGATTGATGTATTCAAGGTTTGTTTGGCGGCTCCGGGTGGATTCTATTTAAAAAGGTAGTAATGGCTTCATTCTATAGAGCGGCTTAAAAGTCTTTTCGCACTTAAATCTGGCAAAATTCTGTCCAGTCGGAGTGGGGCGCTTCAATTTGGTTGTTGAATTTGTTATTGTGAAGGCTTAGAAAATTTCGTATATTTATATATTAGTTTTAACTACCAGGTTCAACGCCTTCAAACCGGACGCTACAATGCTTCACCGACACTTAGCATCGATAATCTTATTTGGAACGTTTTTTTTACTTACCGGCAGTTCAAACGCCATCTCAGCCGATAATTCTTCACCGCCTGACGAGGCTGTGGTCCAAGTTTTGTGCGACAATAACATCTTCACTGCTCTGAATGTCGCCGTTCCATCGGAACTGCTTCAACCGGTGGAAATCGACGGCGATGTCTATCATCGTCCTTCCCGCAATTTTGAGCCTGTGACTAACCGACTTGGCTGGCCTGAACTGCCCATTATCAACCGTTTGATATTAGTTCCGCCGACTACAGGTATTCGTCTCGATGTCCACAGTATCGAATGCCGCTATGTTGACAACTGGACACCGTTTATTGTCGGCGAAAACTATGAAGCGACAGAGTTCGATCGTCCCGGTGAACCGGCTGACGACTTTGCTCAAACCGATGGCTTCTGGCCTCCCGAACCTGTCGTTATGGGCGAACCCGCTATTCTGCGCGGCTATCGCATCGTCCCCGTTACGATTTATCCTGTCCAATATAATCCTGCGACGCGTCAAGCCAAATATAATGAGCGGCTCGACTTTGACCTGCGCTACGAAGGCGAGGGAACGAATGTCGTGGTCAATTCTCAACGTCGGCGGCCTTCGTCGTCGATTCAGTCGGTTCTCGAGGCTTTGGTCGAAAACCCACCGCGGCGCGATGCAGGTTTGCCCCGGCGCGGATCTTATCTGCTCATCTATCCGAATGTCCAGGGTGTGCGCAATTCGCTGCAGCCGCTCATCGACTGGCGCGCCCGGCAAGGCTGGGAAGTCCACTTACAACAATTGAACAATGGCGCTGCTCAAGCCGATATTTTAAATCCCATCCAAGCCGCCTATAACAATTGGGCTTGCCCGCCGGAGATGGTCTGTCTGGTCGGCGATGCCGACGGCGCCATCTCGCTGGCGGCTTACAGCAATATCACTGATTTAGGATATGTCTGTTTGGAAGGCAACGACATTTTAGCCGATGCCGATATCGGACGGCTCAGCGTCAGTTCGGTGCAGGAACTCGACCGCGTCGTCGCTAAAATTGTCTCTTATGAGAACGACCCCTGGATGCAGGATACCGACTGGTTTCGACAGGGGATGGTATTAGCGGGTTCGGGCGGCGGCTTTTCAGGTGTTTTGAAAAGCCGCTGGGTGCGGCGCGAATGGCTCGACCGCGGCTTCAACAATATCCACGAGTGGTATTACAACGCGCCCTTCGGCGGGCAAACCATTCCTCAATTTATGCAGAGCGAATGCGAGCGCGGCGTGGCGTTCGTCACCTACCGCGGCTGGGTCGGAATGGATGGCATCAGCGCCGATGGGATTATGAACTACCGCCGGCACCAGCGCTATCCGGTGGCGGTTATATTGACCTGTATGTCCGGGCATTTCGTCGGCGGCACATTCGCTCAATCGGAGGCTTTCCTACGCTCGCAAGGCGGCGCTATCGGCGCCTATGGTCTTTGCACCGCCGGCACTCATCCGCCGTATAACAACGCCCTGTTCGCCGGCATTTTCGCAGCCTTTTTAAAGAAAGGAATGTTCGAACTTGGCACGGCTTGCAACTATGGCCGCTATGAACTTTACCGTCAATACAACGGTTTTGAGCAGGGCAATGTAACAAACTTCAGCAATTGGCTGAACCTGATGGGCGACCCGGCTTCGCATATGTGGACTGGCGTGCCGCAGCTAGTTGACGCCGCGCATTCCCAAACCTTGGCGACGGGCGCCAGCCATTGCGCCGTGCGTGTAACCAGCCGCGTCGGCAATAATCCCGTTCCGGAAGCATTAGTTTGCTTGTATAAAGCGGATAACAACTTCCAGCAGGTCGTTGCGACCGACGCCGACGGCACAACCAATTTCGTTATTCCGCCAGACGCTCTAACTGCCGGCAACCTATTAGTTACCGTTACCAAGCATAATGTCAAACCCTATCTTGGGCAAATCGCGGTCAGCCGGCAGCAGTTCTATCTCGGGGCCGAAAGTCCGGTCATCGTCGATGACGACAACGGCAACGGCATCGCCAATCCCGGCGAGAGTTTTCTGTTAAGCGCCGAACTGACCAACTTCGGCTCAGCCCAGCCGCAAGGCGCGGTGACCGTAACGGCTGAATCTTTCTCGCTGTGGGCAGCGATAGCCGATGAACCGGTCGAACTTAACGCCGCGCCACAGCCGAACCAATCGGCTGAAATCAACTTCGCGGTCCAAATCGACGATTGCGCTCCCAACGGAACAAAAATACCGGTTGCCGTTATGGCTCAATCAGGTCAAGGCGTCTGGCGTTCGACGCTTGAGTTGACGATTCAGGCGCCGAATATTGAAATCACATCGCTGAACTTTAACGGCGCTTTGACGCGCGGCATGGTGAGGGATTTGGATATTGTCGTTACAAATGCCGGGCAGCAAAACATCGGCGCCTTCAGCGCGCGGGTATGGAGTGAAAATCCAATCGTAACTATAGTCGTTGACAGCGCCGGCTATCGAGCGCTCAATACAGGGAGGTCGTCCGGCGTCAACGGACAGCGCTTCCGATTACGCGCCCATCCCTTCACTATTCCGGGGATGCCGGTAACGCTCGTAATGGCTGTCGAAACTGCCGCTGGCTTCCGCGATACCAGTCGCTTCACTTTCACCGTCGGGCAGCCTGCTGCCAACGACCCCTTTGGACCGGATAAATACGGCTATGTTTGCTATGATTCGCGCGATGCCCTCGAATGGGAGATGCGGCCGGTCTATGATTGGCTGGAAATCGACCCCAATGTGCAAGGCTTCCGCTTCCGCGGCACGCTTATAAATATCAATGACGGCGGTGAAGACCTAGACCAGAGCGCGGTCGTGCAACTGCCCTTCAATTTTCAGTATTACGGGCGGAATTTCAACCAGTTGACCGTTTGCACTAACGGCTGGGCTGCCTTCGGCGACTGGCGCGAATTAGCCGACTTCCGCAACCGGCGCATCGCCAGCAGCGGCGGACCTAACGCCCATCTGGCAGTTTTCTGGGATGACCTTTGCACTGGCCGTATCCTCTACTTCTATGACCGCCAAGCCGGGCGCTTCATCGTCGAATGGAATACGATGCGTAATCTATCCAGCGGCTCAAACGAAACCTTCCAGTTGATTCTCTACGACCCGGCGGTTGTGCCGACGCCCACCGGCGATGGCATCATCGTTTATCAATACCGCGATATCACCAACAACGGACAGGGAGGTCCGTCCAACGACACACCTTTCGCTACGGTCGGCATCGGCAATCTCGATGACACCGACGGCTTGGAATACACTTATTACAACACCTACACGCGCGGCGCAAATACGCTTCAAAGCCAGATGGCGATTCTTTTCACGACCTCCAGCCGCTATATCACCGGCGCCTTAGCCGGCCGCATCACCGATCTGGCGACCGGATTGCCGGTTCGCGGCGCGCAGATTACGACTACGCGCGGCTTCTGGGGCGAAACAAATGCCGATGGACGCTACTTTATAGGTGAAATCCTCATCAACGACGACTATTCGCTGACGGTAACCGCGCCGGGCTATAACGATTCGACCTGGGCCGGACCGAACGGCAACGGCTTTACGATTGCCGAGGATGAGACTTTAGTCGTCGATATTGCCTTGCTGCATCCCGAAGTCCGGCTTTCGATACAGGATGTGAACGTCGCCGTGCGCGATATGGACAGCCTGGAAATCGAATTCAATTTGCGAAACAGCGGCAACGGGCATCTGTCCTGGCGGACGCTCAAGCAGATTCAAGGCGGCCCTGAATTCGAAGCCTGGGAACTGCGGCAAACGGAACGCGTCGGGCAAATTTTGGAAGACGACCGCATCGAGGGCGTAGTCTGGGCTGAAGACCATTTCTTCATCAGCGGCGCCAACGGCGCCGACCCGAATTGGATTTATATCCTCGACCGCGAGTTCAATCTGCAGGGCGGTTTCGTGCAGCCGGGACAATCGCAATATGGAATGAAGGATTTGGAGTGGGACGGCGAATTAATTTGGGGTTCAGGCGAGCAGAATATCTATGGCTTCACGACCGACGGCGAAGTGCGGTGCACTATTCGCGCGCCGACGAATCCGGTCAGCGCGGTGGCTTGGGATTCGGACCGTAATCTCTTATGGGTCGCCGGCATTGTATCTAACAATATCTTCGGTTTGGACCTCGACGGCCGCCAGATTATGACGATTGCCCGCGACAGCCTGCGGCTCTACGGATTGGCTTATTGGCCCGAAGATCCGGACGGCAAACCGCTCTACATCTTCAGTTTGGAACAAAACAGCGGAAGGCAAGCGGTCTATAAAGTCAATCCAACCGATAGATTGAAAGTATTTGTAACCTATCTCGAGCCGCCCGGCGGCGGACCGCCCGGCGGCGCTTATATCTCTAATGAATTCGACACCTTCAACTGGACTTTCCTCACCGTCAGTAATGCTTCCGGCGGCGGGAATTTCGACCGCGTCGATATTTGGCAACTCGCGCCGCGAATGGAATGGATGCAGATTGAGCCAACAGCCGGGGAATTGGACGCCGGAAGCATCCAAAACCTCAACCTGACGCTCAGCCGTTTGAATCTGCCGCAGGTAACCTTTGCCGGCGATTTGGTCTTCCAGCATAATGCTTCCGGCGGACGAACTATCCTGCCTGTTACGATGGAACTTAACCGCGGTCCGGCGCCTAATGAGCAAATTCTCCATCTGAGCCGCGGCTGGAATATAGTTTCGCTCAATGTAGAGCCGGAGAACAATGATGTCCGCGAGATTGTCCGTCCGTTAGTCGAAGCCGACGCGCTGCTAATGGTCAAAGACGGTCAAGGCCGCTTCTATGCGCCGCGCCAGGGATTTATCAACATTCCTAATTGGGACGCCGCCAACGGCTACCAGATGTATCTGAGCGCTGCCGCTGAACTGCATATCATAGGAATGCCTGTTCCGCCGGATAGACCTATCGACCTGACTGCCGGCTGGAACTTGAAAGCCTATTTCCCGCGCCAGCCTGTCGATGCACGGGTGGCGCTGTCCGGCGTCGCGCAACAACTGCTCATCGCCAAAGACGGTCAAGGCCGATTTTACCTGCCGGCGCTGAACTATAGCAATATGGGCGCGCTGCAGGAAGGGCAAGGCTATCAATATAAGGTCAGCGAAAATGTGCGGTTAATCTATCGCTTGGGTAATTTTGCCGGCGCGCCGGCGCCTAATCCCCTCAAACCGACGCACTTCATACTGGCTAATGCAGGCGGCGGCAACTTAAGCCTCTTAGCCCTTGCCGACAACCGCTTAACCGGCTGGGAGTTGGGCGTCTTTGCGGAATCCGCTGAACTGGTCGGAGCGGGCTGCTTTGATAAAGACGGCAGATGCGGACTGGCTGTCTGGGGAAACGATGACCATCGGAATGGGATGAAGACAGGGCAAAAGATGATGTTCAAACTGTGGGACGGGGTGAATGAACATAATGCGGAAGCGAGCATTATCGAAGGCTCGCAGCAATGGTCGGTGGACGGTATTACGATAGCAAGCATTGCAGTCGAATCGGATCTGCCGTCGGAGTTCGCTTTGTCCGCGGCTTATCCCAATCCTTTCAACAACCTGACGCGCATCGACTATGCTTTGAAAGAAAATTCAAAGGTCAGCCTGATGGTCTTCGACATCGCCGGCCGCACGGCGTTTGTTCTGACCGACGCCAATATGCGCGCTGGACGCTATACAGCGCTGCTCAATGCCGAGGATTTAAATTCGGGAGTGTATATTATCAGATTGGAAGCGGTTGGCGAGAAGAGCGCCTTTACAGCCGCGCGGAAGGTAGTGTTGGTGAAATGAGTTGGCAAGTTTGCAAGTTAGCAAGTTCAAATCCAAAGATAAGACTCGCTGAAAATCACACTTCAATAAGAAGATTTCGCCTTAACATATCACGATTTAATCCATCCGTCCATCATCCTCACAATCCGGTCGGTCGCAGCTGCCAGCCGCGGGTCGTGAGTCACCATAATAATCGTCCGGCCTTCGTCGGCTATATGTCTTAGCAACCTGATAATCTCGTCGCCGGTTGTCTGGTCGAGGTTGCCGGTGGGTTCATCGGCGAGGATGAGCGCCGGGGCGCCAGCTAAGGCTCGCGCAATCGCTACCCGCTGACGCTCACCGCCGGAAAGTTGACTCGGCAGATGTCCGGCGCGCTCGGCGACGCCCATCGCCTGCAAGGCTGAATGGCATTTGGCTTCTATATCAAACTTTTTATCACGCCGATAGGCGAAGGGCAGCGCTACATTCCGATCGGCGGTGACGCGCGGCAAGAGATTAAAATTCTGGAATATAAAGCCGATGAACCGGCTGCGCAAGTCGGAGCGCTGGTCGTCGTCGGCTTGGCTGACATCCTGCCCTTGCAGCCGGTAATAACCCCCATCCGGCCGGTCTAACAAACCAATGATGTTCATCAGTGTTGACTTACCCGAACCGGACGGACCCATCACGGCCACAAACTCGCCGGTCTTAATCGACAAATCGACCTCCCGCAAGGCGTGGACTTCCACGCTGCCCATCAGATAGCGCTTGCTAACCTTTTCGATACGCACAACTTCATCGCCGGTCATCTTTGTCCTCTAAGCGGCAATCCGACGGCTTGCTCCAGGTCGCTGAGGGCGATATGAAATTCAGCGGCGATAGAGATATTCTCGGTTTGAGACTGCAGGTAGCTGAGTTGCGCAGCGTTGACTTCGATTTGTGTGGCTGAACCAAGTCTATACCGCTCGTGTTCGAATTCGAGCGTCTGTTCGGCCAGCCGGGCGTTCTGTTCGCTGACGATGGACTGTTGATACAGCGCCTGCAAACGCTCCAAAGCAGCGTTGACATCGCGTTGCAGCGCTCGTTTCAGTTCGG
>VGIO01000046.1 GCA_016867855.1 Calditrichota bacterium | reverse complement strand
GCGCCAAAGGCCGACCGACGATGACCGAGCGTCCGATGATGACGACTCGCTTGCCAGCTGGATCTATTCCATAGGCTAATAATAGTTCGACGATGCCCGCCGCAGTGCAAGGCTGGAAGCGGGGCCGGCCGATATAGAGCAGCCCGACATTTTCTGGATGGAAACAATCGACATCCTTCTCCGGCGCGACCATCCGCTGGACTTCAATCTCGTCAAGATGCGCCGGCAATGGGCTTTGAATTATCAAACCATTTACCGATGCGTCGCGGTTTATGTTTTGCACCACCCGACTTAGCGCATCCATCGATGTCTCGCCCGGCAGCTGGCAATGACGAAAACCGATGCCCAATTCTTCGCAAGCCTTCTGTTTGGCGCGAATATAGACCGTCGAAGGCAAATCATCGCCGACCTGTAGCGCTGTAAAAAAAGGCAGCGGCTTCCCCGCCGCCAAACCTGCCGTTAATTTTTCCTTAATTTTCTGACGAATCTGCGCCGATAGCGTTTTACCGTCTAAAATTAATGCCATCCGGAATCCTGTTGTTCAAAGAAGATGGATATGGTTATGATAAATGAGGTAATTGCAAAAGTGTTGGATTTATTAACTGATGGCAAGGCGGACGCCATCGTCCGCCGCATTCTAGGCTTGGCTGGTTTTCGGCGGACGAGGGCGTCCGCCTTGCCATGTCTGAATTTTCTGGATTAATCATCACTTTTGTAATTAGCTCAAATGAATACAGAAGTATACAGGAACACTACTTCAACGCTAAGCGCTCAATTATTCAGCATTAGTCATTATTTCACAAATACAACCTTCCTGACATCCACCTTGCCGAGCGTTTCGAGCCGAAGGATATATACTCCATTCGCCAGTCTGTCAGCGCCGAAATTAACCTCATACTTACCCGCTTCAAACCATCCTTCACGCACTATGAAAGTTTCGCGGCCGGTTAGGTCGAACAACGCTAACTTTGTCCAGCCGTCTGCTTCCAAGTTAAAGACTAATCTAGTTTGGGAATTAAACGGATTTGGAAAGTTAGATTCAATGCCAAATATCAGAGGCTGCTTAATCATTTTGTCGATAATCGCAGCGCTGTCCACGCGCAGCGTAACCGGCAGTAAGGTTTGAGAACCTGCAGCATTATGCAGGAAGCGGATGACCAGCGAATACTCGCCGTCGCTTAAATTAAAGGCATTGAATCGAACAGTTATAGGTTGACTACAGCCTGGATCCACCGCTGCTGAGCGCGGTATGTAAGACACCCAATTAGTATTAGGACCGACATCATAAACGGAAACGCGATGTCCGTTGGCGTTGTTCATCACTGCCAACATCACCCATTTGCGCGGGTCGAATTTATTTGAAAATTCCATACCTCCAGCCCGGTCGGCGACATCGCCTTCGACGCCTGTAACGGCACGGTAATCGGCTGTCCGCGGGTTGAACTTCGAGACCAGCGCGGTAGGAACTTGCAGCCGCGGGTCGATTCTGTCCCGGCTGAAGATGTAAACCGTATAACCGTCCGGATCCTGCGCATAGAACGCCAAGCCATATATATCCAAAAGGATCTGATGGCTGGCGGTAACATTGCCGTCGCGGTCGAACTGCACTAAGGGTTCAGCAAGTCCGTTTGCCGTCCAGAAACGGTCTTCATTAGTATCGTAAGTCAGAGCGCGCGGCAACTGCATCGGCGACGGAATCGAATCCTTCACCTGCCCCAAGCGGTTGACGCCAATAATCCAACCGCCCTCGCCTCCGTAAAGCAATGTATCGACGACTGTAGTGCCGCGGATACCGTAAACCGTGTTTCCGGGCTGCGACAGTGAGCCTAAAAATCGCCCCTGCGTGTCAAAGCGATAGAATTGATTAGGATTATCGTTGTTCGACGAGCCGGTCACCCAGATCGCGTCGTCGAAGAAATCGACGCCGTTGATGCGCCAGTCCTGCGTTGCCGCCGTAACATTGAAGTTCATAAGTCGCTGCCAATTGCTCGGTTCGCCAGCATAGTCGATATAACTGCGAAAATCGAGCCGTCCGTTGCCGTTATTTTGAATGGAAATAACTTGCTCAGCCGCGCAATTCGGCTGCAATTCGGCGCCAATGTTGCGCTCGGATAAGGTGAATTCAGGGTGCAGAAGCGCAAATGAAACCTCGATAGTGTCGCCGAGCGTTATATCATATTCAGCGCGCGTCGAGTCGCAATAGCCCGGCGCGCTGGCGGTGAAACTATAGCCTTCACCGACGAGAACATTGTGCATTAGATAATTTCCCGCGAGGTCAGTTATGGCAAACGAGCCACGGCTGCCGCGAACCTGCGCGCCGGGAATTGGGCGCACTGTTGCTAAATCCGTAACTGTCCCGCGCACAAAACCAACTATGCCGACAATTTTAGTCGAAAATTTAATCGCTCGACCGGCTTGCAGCGGCGCTGCGCTAGGCGCATAGCGATTCCAAAAAGTATATTCCATCCCGTCTGAACCGTCCAGATTAACGATACCGACTGTTGCATAAGGCGTATCATACTCGGTCGGGTCAACCGCTGCATCGTTATTCACGGTGTTGTATTGCATCACAAACTCGCCGTCGCCGGTGTATGTCGGATAATGCTGCGGATCATATAATATGAGTTCAAAGGTGTTCTCACCGCCGGGACGCAAAGTATCGCCGCCCAGCCGACCGACATAGCGCCGCATCCGGCTCCATTCGACTATGAAACGATGATTCGGTTCGTCGAAATAGGTATATACTCCTCCAATTGGCATTCGGTTGATGCGGTCGATGTAATTCACCAGATTATCCCAGAAAACGCATATCATCGCCCGCGGCCCGTAAGCCGGGGGTATGCGCCGGTTGGTGAAATCGGCGCTGCGCGCCTCATTGCCTAAAGCCGCCCAGCCGTTCGAACAGATTGTCAATTGATTGAAATCCCGTCCATAATATCGGAAATCAAAAGGCAGGTTAACTAAAGTGGAAACATCCTGTTCGTTGCCCAAATCCCGCAGACCGGTGTTGATTCCCCGCCCGCCGAGGTTCGTGTCGATTTCAATCCAGGCATATTCCGGCGCCACATCCCAGAGCGTATCCGTATTGTCGAAACATACATAACCATAAGCATCCGGCCCAAACGGCGCATTAACCCGCGGCTGACTCACCGCGAAGTCGAACCGCGCTGTATCCACCCGACCATTTTCCGACTCTAGTCTGAGCAACATTTCCACACAGTTTCCGGGGACAGTCAAGCGATGGGCGAAAATTCGATAGCGCGCTGTCGCGAGCGAGTCCTGACAGTCAACCGATATTGGATTGAACTGAGCGCGATTCTGATAGACTAAAACCATCGGATTATGCGAGGTCAAAGCGCCGTGCATAACGGGACTGCTGATACGCCCGTTATTGCGCAAGGTAATGTCAAGCCAGACTGTATCGCCAGGTTCGAAATCTGCCGGCGTAAACGAATGTCGAGCATATTCCAAATCGAATGAGACTATCTCCGTTTGTAATGCCGAATTCCAGCGATTTACTTCGTTGATTACCTCAATATCAAACAGCAATCTTCTTTTATTCCAATTAGTTCCCAAAACTTCAAATAGAAAAGTAGCAAGACTGCTGTCGCCAGGCGCCGGCGCACTGTTAAGATGGTATTGACCATTCATAAGACGGATATCGCCTTCGACTGAAGTCAAACTGACATCGAGGCTGCCGCGCAACGTCGAATCGCCGCTGTTGACAATATAGGTGCGGAATTCGATTGTCTCACCCGGATTGACACTACGGTCGCCATTGCCGCGGCTGCGACCAGCATTATCGTCGTCGATAATGAAACTCGAAGCCGTGAAATCTACACTCGGTCTCTCAACTCTGATGTCCGCTAGATAGGGAATTTTATTATGCTGCCAGACTGTCAGTTGCAACGAACTGGTGTCCAATTCGCCTGAAGTAAATAAAAAGATTATTTGGCCGTCAGCGTCGGTCTGTCCTGCCCACCGAAGCGAACCGTTCTGCACTAATGTAACATTAACATCCGCTATCGGCGCATCATCTACGCTTCGGATGCTGACCATAAACCGATTTTCGCCTCTGTTGAGCCGCTGGTTGTGGACAACGCGCATCGGTTGTGGAATGCCTGTCCACAATTCGCTGCCGGCGTCGCCGATGAGATTTAACTGAAAAGAATGTGCCTCCCAGATACGAAGATTCTGCACCTGCGGGTCGTAGGCATCGTTGAACAAACCAAAGTGGCGATACATCTCAATTTTACCGCGATTGACAGCCCATCCGGTCGTCCAGATACCATCGCGGTAAAACGAGTTTAACACGCCGCCGGCGAAGACATTGTTATAGGTCGTATGCGTCGAGCCGCTGGCGCCGACCGCGCCGATACAGCCGCCGTTCGGCGCCCATAAGAAGTCTTCGGTGTAGCCGTGGGTAGCCAGGTTATGGTCGGCAAAATCGCCTGAATTGCAGGTCGGCATCAGCCAGAAGGGCATCTTGCGGCCGTTGCGCAACAGTCTGGCGTTTCCTACCGCCCAATCGTTGTTGAAAGAAGCCCAGCCGCGATAAAAAAACAGCGCTATGCCTGAATTTACATTGTTGAGAATAAACTCCCGACCGATGACCGGATTATCGCGCATAAAGAAAAATGTATCCACAGCCATATAGCCGGACTCCAACATCAATCGCCGCGCCCATTGCTGTAAAAAGTAGGTCGAATATCCGCTGCGCGCATCGTTAGCCATTACCGCGCCTTGTCGATACCAATCGGTTTCATCCATATAGGGATTTGATTCATACTCCACGATACGCCCGACTATAGTGCGTAAATCGCCCAAATTGCGGCAAGAGATGCGCCCGATAGCCGCCTCCGGCAGCATATCCTGACCTTCCAACAGAACATATTGATAATCTGTCTCCCACCAGTAATTCCAACCGACATCCCAATATGGGATTCTGAAATCAGCATTGACCAGGTCGGCTTCCCCGACCAGCGTAATATACTCGGGTGGAATTTCCCAATTGTCGTAAGCATCTTGCAGCGCACGCTTGACATCGACATTAGAGGCATTGACAGCGGCTTGAATGACCGCCACGGGGAAGCCTTGGCGCTGCCGCCAGCGCACTAATGGCTCGATGGCTTCCCGCACGCCGTCGAATGTCGGGATTACATAAACATAAGTTCCAAATTCAAGTCTCTCATCACGGCGAATGTCCTGCGGGTTTATCACTATCGACCGCGCCAATTTCAAGGCTGCCGATGAAGGTCTTAGCCTGCCCGGTTGCCGAACCGGATTGACGACTTCACCGCCATCGTAATGCAGCGAAACCGTAATGTCATCCCATATTCGCAGTTCACCGGTCGCCTTCAGGATCTGCACGGGATTAATTTTCAGATTGACCAGTCTTATCCCTCGTATAATAACCGGTTCGCCAATTTGCACGACTTCAGGCGGCCAATATCCATCATCCTTGCCAATCTGTGAACTTGAGAACTTGAGAACTTGAGAACTTTCAAACTTCGACGACGATATTGCGCGGGGTTCAGAGCCGTGCCATCCGATGCGAATACCGGCCTCAGGCGGAACGGCGACCAATCGCGATATGCACGGCAGCGCCGGATATCCCTCGCGCTTTATTGGCTCTTCGCCGGAAATATAGACGCTGCAAGCCTCTTCACCGTCGATTGAAACCGGCTCAAATTCTATTTGCAACAATTCAGCCTTGATTTCCAAGCCGGAAACCGATGACTGCAGGACATCTATCCGACAGCCCGGCGCAACGGCTGAAACCGGCGGCTGTTCCGAATTATGACCGCTCTGTGCCGCCGAAACATAGAGGACGATTATTAAACAGCCCCATAATAGGTAGGATGTGGTTCGAAACATAACACTATGGCTTGATAATGATGATGATGATGATGATTGTCGTCTTTATAATCAATGAAATTATCTTTTTACATAGTTTGAATATATCATACATAATAATATCCAATAAGCCGAAATGCAAGTTGGAAAGCCGGAAAGTTGTAAGTTGATAGTTGTAAGTTAGAAAGGTGAAAAGTGTAATGCGTAAGTGTATTGGAAAGATAGGTTAGTAGCGCTGGATTGTTATGCTGAACGAAGTGAAGCATCTTGTATGGAAGGAGGGATGAGATTCTTTACTTCGTTCAGAATGACACAATTGGTCGACAACCTAATATGTCAGTATATTAGTCATTGGCATTAACATTAGCATTGGCATTAACATTAACATTGGCATTCACCAGTTCATAGGCGGGTAGATATAATGATTATCGACTTGTTTGCGCACCCATTGTTGAAGGGTGTCTTCGCGCTTAAAGTTGACGGCGTATTGTTCAAGTGTGCTGTAGTCTGCGTTGATGTTCAGCGGACGCTGCGGTCGGCGTCTATCAACTCGCACTAAATGCACACCGAATTCGGTTTCGAAGGGTTCGGTCAGTCCGCCTTGCGGTGTATCGTCGATGGCTTGGCGAAAGGCGGTCGGCAGGTCGTCGGTGTTCATAGTTTCCAGCCGGCCCTCTTTATCGCGTGAATTCTTATCGGTTGAATATTGGCGCGCCAAAGCGCCGAAATCTGCGCTGTTCTTAAGCTGTTCGAGCAGTTCACCAGCCTGCTGATGCGTCGCGTCCCAGTCTGGACGGGTCGGCGCCATCTTCACAAGGATGTGCTGGCAGGCGATGCGCTCGCCCTGTCGTTCGAGCAGTCGGATAATATGATAGCCGAAGCGTGTCTGCACTATATCGGATATAGTCTCCGGTTCGAGCGTGTAAGCGGCCTCCTCAAATTCAGGCACTAAGTCACCGCGGGTGGTCATACCCAGCCTGCCGCCTTGCTCAGCCGACGGATCCTCCGATACCACCCGCGCCAGTGAGTCAAAATCCACGCCGGACTGGAGTAAATGCAAGATATGTTCAATTTTACGATAGGCTGAATCCCGTGCGGCTTCAGATACCTTTACTTCTAATAAAATATGCGACAACTCGACCTGTTCTGGAAGCGTTGGCAATTCTGTCTGATGTTCAGTAAAGAAGTTCAGCACATCCTGCCGGCTAACATAAACCGCACCGAATAATTGCCGGCGCACTTTGTCGATAAGCAATCCTTCATAGACCGCCTTGCGCAGATCGCGTTTGATTTGCGGCATTGCCCGCCCGAAATAGACGATTAGTTTCTCTTCCGAACCGGCTTGCTGCACTAACGACGCCAAACGCCGTTCCAATTCCTTGCTCACTACCCGGTCCTCCACGACCAGCGTATCTTCTGCGGCTTTTGCCAGCAAGATTTTTTGAATGATGTAAGATTTTATCACCTGCCGACGTAGTTCGGCCGTCTGCTCAGGGCTGACTTCCGTCCTTTGTCCGCGCTCGAACAGCAGCGAACTGACGCCGTAAGCCACTTCCGACTCAAGGATTATCTCATCATCGACGACCGCGCATATACTATCCAGCGTCTCGCCGGCTAAAAGCGGTGATGCAAATAAAAATAAGCATAGAATGATAAGCGCCAAATATTTCATAAGCGTCCCAATTTAATTCTCACCCTCATAAGCGACTTTTATTTCGATGCGCCCTTGCTTTCGCATTTCTTCGATAATCTGCAATGTAAATTCAGCGATGCGCCGCTTGTGGGATTCCTCTTTAAGAACAGCGGCGATTAAATCTCGAACAGCCTCAAAATTTTGCGGTGAGCCGGCTTTGTTGCGTTGCACAAGTTGAAATAGATAGTAACTGCCATCGATATTGAAAATCCGCGAGACCTGCCCTTCGCGCAAGTTATTTAAGGCTGCCCAAATTTCAGGCGCAAGCCCGGAATTCTCGAATGCTTCCAGGCGCCCGCCGGCGATAGGTTCAAGTTCGCCCGGCTGAGGCTGAAGTGAACGTTTGCGGCTTAACTCCTGCGCTTTGGTTTCCAGTTGCGCCCATTTATCTGATTTCCAATAATCCAAAACTAAGCGCGTCTGCTTCCAGATGAACTCGTTTTGACGGTCTTGATAGCAACGGCGGATTTCGACAATCGTAGGATTAGGCAGCGCAGCCAGTTCGATTTCCCACAGGCGCGCTTGAACCAGTTGATTAGTAATTTCCTCAACTCGCGCCGCGACCCAGGGATCGTCGGTCAAACCTCGATCGCGGGCCGCCAATGCCACCGCCGATTCTTCAATCCAACGGTGCACAAAGGCAGCGCGCATTTCATTCGTCAGCGGTTCAGATTGCAGCGCGGCTTCCCAGACGGCTAATTCGGCTTTAGTTAAAACCCGTTCGCCAACGCGAGCGACGACTTCGCTCGCCGGCGGCGCATCCGACCTGCAACCGTAATGAAGCCAACTTAAGCAAAAATACAAAAATATAATAAGATATTTGATAAATTACTTTAAATTAATGAATTATCTTTATTTATTTATTATAATTAGGATATCAGACAATCAAATCGTAATATTATTGAACAAAATCTTGGAGGGTAGGTTTAGTCCCACCCTCCAAGATATGGTGGTCAAATTCTCACTTCTTTTCCGGCTGCGTTTCTTTTTTCTCTTTAGGTTTTAACTTAATCACTGGTTTTTCACTACTCGCGTCTGGTTGATTGACCTCCAGCCTGCCCTTTGGCGTTAATTTTACCTTGGATTTGCCGGGGTCGATTTCCTTGCCTTCCTTATCGACATAACGCGGCTCGCCGATTTTCACCTGGACGCGCTTGCCGTCTTTAGTTGTATATTCCTGTTCGGATCCAGGCTTCAATTTTAATTTGATCTGGTCTTCGGAGGCTTTGCGCAAGGCAGCTTGACGGCGTTGTTCCTTCCATTCGCGGCGCTCCTTGTTCGTGCCTTCCGGCATATCTTCCAGCAGCGGCCAGACTTCCCGCAACATCTTCTCATTGATGGTTAAATGATAAGCCTTCTTAATTTCCTCTTCCCAGGCATTCTTGATTTTCGTCTGCATATCAAAGCGCACATCCGATTCGATTTGGCTGCGGACTTCGTCGTAAGCCTGAACCTTTTCCGGCGTCAACTCGACCAGTTTGACAATTGATAAAGATTTATTATCCTGAATAGGCCCGGCAACATCGCCAACCTTCATTTCAAAGGCTCGTCGCGATACAGGACCGTAATCATCGCGTTTGAAAGGACCGATCCGTCCGCCTTTGCCTTTGGCATTTTCGCGGGTTGTATAGCGCCGCGCCAAATTGGAAATATCCTCGCCTTTCTTTATCCTTCCAAGTAAATCGTCAGCCAATTGTTTATCTTCGACGCGAACTTCGATAACCGAAGCCGTGGCGGCTTGGGTGTATTTACTTTTATTGGTTTCGAAATACTTTTTCATATCGGCTTCGGTTGGGACGGCTTTATTATAGACCATCTCCTTCTCGATTTCCGGCAGAATAGCATTGTCAAGAGAGCGGCGGCCGTCTTCCAGCACTTCAGGACGTTCATAATAGCCCTTGGCTTTGGCGTATTCCGCCAGATACTTCGGCGTCACCAGAGGATTTACTAATTCATAGATGAATTCCGGTTCGTTCCTGAAATTGGGCGGGAAACGGTGGTCGCCAAACATATCGACCAATTGCTGTAACTTAACGCCGTTATGTTTGTCATGCACTACCAATAGTTCGCGCTCTTCCGGTGTGAACGACGAAAACAGATTCACATTTGTCGGCGCGCTTTTGTCGCTCAATTTGTGTAAAATAAGGTTCACAACATTCATATCATACCGCATTCCGGCGGCTCTCTTCACTTCGTCCATATACCTGTCGGCAATGACCTTCAGCGTGTCGCGGTAAATGTGCGACATCGCCGACATCACATCTTCGCGTACATTTTTATCTTTAAGTGATCGTTCATTTGTTCTTTTTTCGAGATATTTGATTACATAATAACCGCGATAGGTTCGCACGGGACCGGCGAATTCGCCTTCTTTAATGCGGTAGCAGGCTTCCCAGTATTCGCTGGGCATCGAGCCTTTCGAAACCCAGCCAACTTCGCCGTTGACCCAGGTGTTTTCATCTTCGCTGTATTTACGGGCGATTTGAGTCAAGTCGGCGCCGGGCTTCTTGGCTTCGGCTAAAATCGACTTAGCACGCTCATAAGCGATGGTTGTTTCAGCCGGCGTGTCTTTACGATTGACTTTGACCAGCGCGCACCAGGTATTGTATTCGACATTGGTCGGGCGTCGTTCTATCATTTGAATGAGGTGATAGCCGTATCTAGTTCGCACCGGCGGGGAGATTTCACCCGGTTTAAGTTTCCAGGCGGCTTCCTGAAACTCATCGACCATCCGTCCCCAGCGGAAAAAGCCTAAATCGCCCTGCGCCTTGGCGTCGATGGATTTGTCCTGACTATAGCGGCTGACCAGCGATGTGAAGTTCTCGCCGCCTTTGGCTTTTTGATATATCTCATTGATTTTTTCCCAATACTGCATTGTGTCGCGCAGCGCTGTGCCGGCGGGAATTTCGATGAGCAGGTGGCGGCAGCGAACCTCTTCCATATCGTGTTCGAGCCAATTCTGCAACATCTGTTCAGTGAATAAGCGGTCGCGGATTTCATCGTTGTATAGCAAATCGGTAGCGCGTCTTTCGACCGCCGATTCGTATTCCTTACGGATGTCTTCCCGTTCGGCAAAGCCGAGCCGCTTGCCTTCCAACAGTTTGCAGTCGCGCAATATATATTCATAAATGATATTGTAGCGCTCTTTATAAGGCTCTTTGCGCGCTGACGATTCATTTCTATGCCGCACATACATCCAATCCTTGAATTGCGCGACGGTCATCGCTGTATCGCCCCAGGTGGCGATGATTTCACTGTCGGACGGCGTCGAGCGCCGAGCGCAGCCGGTTAGATCGATAAATGCTATAACAGTGAAAAAGGTTGCGAGTAAATGAAAGTAATAACGTGTCATCTGACTTTACTCCCTAAATGATTATGGTTTGTTGAGATCGGTCGAATAAGTTAATCTGTTTATGAGGTGTCTGGTTGTCCTGCACATTTAGTCCTCTTTGTCTGCCAGTTTGGACTTGAGCGCTGAAATTATATCTTAAGCGACCAATCATAATTCTCAAACTTAAATATAAATCTTGAATGCAGCCTTTGCAAGAAGAGACGGGTCTGTTTGAGAGGCTCGGATACAGTTAGGCGATAAACTAATTCCACATTTTTAGCGACGCGGAATTCGATCGTCTCCGGCTCTGCAGCGGCTACGAACTTACCGATGCGCTTCTGGGCTTCAGCGGCATCTTCCGGCAGTTCAAGGACAATATTTGCAAATTTATCCTTGAATGTCAACGAATTGAAGCGCAATTGTCGGCATAGTATCTTTAACCTTGCAAGTTCGAGTAAGTTCCCGGCCAGCATCGGCGGCCGGCCGAAGCGGTCGGTTATTTCCCGGGCAATATTGTCAACTTCATCGATTGACTTACTGTGCGCCAAGCGGCGATAGACATCATAACGTAAATCGCCGTTGTCGATATAATCGGCAGGCAGCAACGCCGTGCCGTTGAATTCCAAAGTCGGTTCGAATTCCTCTTCTACCGTTCGGGCTAATTGACTACCCTTCAACTCTTGAACTGCCTCTTCGAGTAATTTCGTATAGAGTTCGAAGCCCACCGCATTAATAAATCCGCTCTGCTGGGATCCCAATAAATTGCCGGCGCCGCGGATTTCCAAATCCCGCAGGGCGATTTTCATACCGCTGCCCAGTTCGGTGAGTTCGCTGAGCGTCGAAAGACGGCGGCGAGCCTCACCGGTTATTATAAGTTTCGGCGGCGTTAATAGATAGGCATACGCCTGTCGACTCGAGCGCCCTATTCGACCGCGCAGTTGATACATCTGCGCCAGCCCGAATTTATCGGCGCGGTTGACAATCAGAGTGTTCACATTGGGAATATCAATGCCCGATTCAATGATGGTCGTGCAAATCAAAACATCATAGCGATAGTTCATAAAGTCGAGCATCGTCCTTTCCAGCGCCGCTTCATCCATCTGACCGTGTCCGACAGCATAGCGCAAACCCGGTATCAGTTTTTCGAGCATTCCTTTCACCGCGTAAATCGATTCGACGCGGTTATGCACGAAGAAGACCTGACCTTCGCGGTCGATTTCGCGTAAAATTGCATCACGGATGACATCTTCGGAAAAAGGCAGCACTTCGGTCTGAATGGGCAGACGAAACGCCGGCGGCGTATTTATTTGCGAAGTGTCCCGCGCGCCCATCAGCGCCAAATGCAGCGTCCTTGGAATCGGTGTGGCGGTCATCGTCAGCACATCGACCGAGGTCTTGAGTTGCTTCATACGTTCTTTGTGCCGAACACCGAAGCGATGCTCTTCGTCGATGATGATTAGACCCAAATTCCTAAACTCGATATCTCGTGAGAGCAGCCGGTGCGTGCCTATGACAATATCAACCTGACCGGTTTTTAGGTCGGCGATAATTGCATACTGCTCTTTTGGCGATTTGAACCTTGAAAGGACTTCCACCCGCACCGGATACGCCGCCAGCCGCTCGCGGAAGGTCTCATAGTGCTGCTGAGCTAAAATCGTGGTCGGCACGAGAACCGCGACCTGGTGGCTATCCTGCGCGACTTTGAAAGCGGCGCGCACAGCGACCTCGGTCTTGCCGAAGCCGACATCGCCACACAGCAGCCGGTCCATCGGCGCCGGCGTTTGCAAGTCCCGCTTGATTTCCAGCGCTGCGGCGGCTTGGTCGGGCGTATCTTCAAACTCAAAGGACGCTTCCATCTCTTGCTGCCAGTGCGTATCCGGGCTGAAACCGTAACCCGGTGTAATCTTGCGGGTGGAATAAAGCCGGATGAGTTCATCGGCCATATCATAGAGCGCTTTCTGGGTCCGCTTTTTAGTGCGCGCCCATTCTGTCCCGCCGATTTTAGAGAGTTGCGGCTTTGCCGACTCTGAACCGATATATTTTTCGACCAAGCCGAAATGGTCAACGCTGACATATAGAATCACATTATCTTGGTAACGAATGCGCATAACTTCCTGCAGCTCACCGCGGACTTTGATATGCTGCAAGCCTTCATATAGCCCGATGCCGTGGTCGGTATGCACGACTAAATCACCGCTGCGCAGCGAGGTCAGGTCGTAAGCAGCGGTCCGGCGGCGGAAGCGCGCATGACGCCGTTTATAGCGCCGCCGGTTCCATAACTCATGCGCCGTAAGAACCGCTACACCTAACTCACGCGATACAAATCCGCCGGTCAGCGCCGGCGTTAAAGAATGTATGCCGGTATCGACCAGTTGATTGAGCAATTCATCGAAACGTTCCTTCTCACCTTCGGTGTCAGCCGTAAAATAGACGCTTAATTTGCGTCTATGATGACTCTGAATATAATGACTTAAACTTTCCCAACTATCAACGAACGGATCCGGCCGTTTCGCGCCGAAATTTATCTGTCCTTTCGACTTCGACAACGGCCCGGGGAATATTACTTGCCGGAAACGTTCGGACTCCTGTTTAGCATCCGTAAGGCTGCGATACAGGAGAGGCGCTGGCGCGCTAGCCGGCGTGGAGCCTTGCCGTCCGGCACGTTCAGCGCGCTCTAAAAACTGCTCGAGGCGCGACGCGATGAGTTCCAAATCGTTCCAAATTAGAACGGCTGCATCCGGCAGCAGTTGCAGTAAACTCCGCTCGCCGGGAATATCGTTAGATCCAACGATGAAGGTTATTTCTTTGATATTACTAATTGTGCGCTGGGAGGAAGGGTCGAACTGACGCAAATCGGATATGACATCGCCGTCGTATTCGAGACGGGTGGGATATTCGTGCCCGAAGGGAAATATGTCGATGAGACCGCCGCGCACAGCAAATTGACCTTGATTGTCAACTAAATTCTCACGGGAATAGGCGGCTTCAGCAAGATTGGAAAGCAGTAATTTGCGCGGATAATCGTCGCCGGCTCTTAGATTCAAGGTGTGCGTGCGCAGCCAGCCGATGTCAGGCGACTTTTCCAACAGCGCTTCCGGCTGGGTTACGAAGATACTTTGCGGCTGAGATTGCAGCCTCAGCAGGGCTTCGGTGCGCTCGTTATGCGGACCGCCAGTGAGCGACGCCGTGTCGAACGGATGGAGACGCTGCGGCGGAAAATAGCCGACATTCGCCACGCCAGCAATGGCTGAACAGTCATCGAGCATCTCTTCGGCTTGCGTCGGACTGGCAGCGACAATTAAAACCGGCGTCTGCAGACGCTCCCATACATTTGCTGCGATGAAGGCGCAAACCGAACCCGTCAAATTGCCAACTTTTACGACCCGCTCGCCGGTCTGGAGTTTCTCAAACAGAGTCTCAAGTGGCTGCGAGCGGTTTAATATCTTTAAAAGTGAATTCACGATAATTTATTAAAATCGAGCAATAATCAAGATTGTCGATTAATTTGATTCCATTTCAAACAATATAAGAAAACATTCGTTATATTTTAAAGTTAAGGTCGAACGAGATTACCGCCCGCCGAACAACACTACAGCCGATTTTAAACACCGCAAGTATCTATTATGCATATTTGAAAATCAGAAAATAACCTATCTACATATAGAACAATCATTTATTATAAAATGAACCGTATTGTCATTCTCATCGACGGCAATAATTTCTATAAAGGCTGTCAACTCAATTTCAACCGCACGGATGTTGACTTTAAAAAACTCGGCTCTAAACTCTGCGAATCTTTGAACGGAACCTTGTTGCGAGTTTATTATTACAACGCCCATGTATCGAAATCGCTCGACCCGCTCGGCTATCAACGTCAGCAGAAGTTCTTCGACAACCTGCGTTCGACGCCGTATATCACTTTAAGGCTGGGACATTTAGTCTATCACCGCTTGCGCAGCGAACAGGGCTTTTCACAGCAGTTCTTCCCGACCGAAAAGGGCATCGATGTGCAGATTGCCGTCGATATGATTCGCCTGGGTTTGCTTAAGGCTTGCGAAGGCATCGTGTTAGTCAGCGGGGACAGCGATTATGTTCACGCCGTTCGCTTCGCTAAAGACCTGGGTTGCAATGTCTATATCGCTTCCTTCCCGCTCGGCGGCTCGAATGAACTACGCAATGAAGGTGACGGACACATCGTCATCGACTATAATTTCATTCAAGATTGTCTGATTAGAGCCAACGGCGCGGCTAAGTTAGAAATCCCATCCCGCCGCGATACGATTGCCGTCGAAAGCGAACCGCCGCTCGCACCGCCGAATGTTATTCCCTCAATACAGGAAGATATCGCCGCAAACGATGCGACCATAGTCGATAATCAAGACGAAATCATAAGTTTGGACTGAGACCAAGTCGCAATCAATCGGATGATAAATGTCAAAACATATTCACAACAGATTAAACGGATGAAACGGATAATCCTGTAAAGCCGCTAGGTTAATCCGTTCTATCCGTTTAATCCGTTGTAAAATTTGCATCCCTTTATTATTCATTTGAATGCAAATTGGTATGACTTTAAGTTTGAGTTCACGGCTTAGAACTCGGCTTATAAGTCTTTTCGCATACCAATAGAATGCCGCAGTGTGTCCACACTCTGCGGAAATACCAATCTTTACAGCAGGATGGGAACATCCTGCTGCAAGATGCGAAAAGACTTTTAAGCCGTGTAATAAACGGGAAACCTGAACTCACAAGATTGCATAACGATTGTCTTAACGAACCATCTCCTTTTTAACCCTCTCATAAGCCGCTTTAACCACTAAATCGAACTCCCCTTCCATCCGGGCATCGAGCCATTGCCGCATCTGTGCGCCGGAAATCCGATACAACGCATCGACTGCTTCAGCCCGGATGTTTCTATCCTTCGAACTAATTTCCATTTCTATGAAGCGCTTGATGTCATAGCAGGTCTGCTTTGACACAACATCGGCGCTATCGCGCAAGTTGTGCGCAATTCGCCCTAGAATCCTGATGCCTAATTCCGGATATTCTGCCTCGACTGATGAAACATAATCCTTTATCGGTTGAACGGCATTAAGATTAAATACGGGCATCGTTTCAACCGCGCTTGAGCGCACGGTGAACAACGGGTCGTCGAGACATTTTATCAGAACCGGGATTGATAGTGTATCTTTCAATGCCCGCGCTGCGCCGAGGGCCGCCAGACGGTTGCGTTCCTTCTCAGACTTCGTAAATTGCTCAATGATGGGTGTAGCGCGCTTATCGCCGATTTGACCAAGCGCGCCCAACAGCGCGCGGTGGGATTTCTCGACCGATTTATCCTTCAGCAGTTCGACCATCCCATCGACCGCCGGCTTCCATTTGAGCGCAGCCAAAAGCGCGGCGGTGTTGCCAAGTGTCCAGCGGTCGGATTTGGGCGTCAATTTTGTAACCAGCAACGGGCCGGCGCTGTCCGGATAAGCCCGGATAACATCCTCCATCGGCCGCATTTCAAGCGAATTCTGTGTATTTATCTTATTTTCAATAATCCAGCGCGCGGCTTCAGGTCCTTTAGTCAACAAGGCTTTACGGGCGCGTTTTACCGATTCGCGCGCCGAGCCGACTTCCCATTGTGAAGCCTCGTTGAATAACTCTTCGATACTCTTGGCGCTGTCTTCAGCCGTCAAAGCCGGTTCAGGAATAGGGGCTTCCTTCTCAGTAACCACATCGCGCGCCATATCGATACCGACGCCCCAGCCGGACTGGATCCAAATTGAGGAATCTTTAGCCGGTTCTTCACGCGGATACATATCTTTACCCTCTTCATCGATAAAAATTGCCACGCCGCCAAAGCCGCGCGCCCAGTTGTGCCGGCCTAAACTCGTGCCGCCAGAGCGCGGCGCGTAAGTGTCATCGCCCAGTCGGTCTATGAATAGACCGAAGGAATTGGTCAAACTGCCGCCCCAGCCATCGCAGTCAGCATAACTATCGTTACCGGATCCATCGACAAAAATGCCGACCGACAGGTCGTGCGGCGTCCCGCCGACAACACCCATCCGCGAGCGATACTGGTCGTCGCCGGCGCGGTCGTAGAAAGCGCCGAGCGAGAGGTGGATCCCAACGCCGAGGCCGTAATGTGCGAGCGAATAACGGTCGTTGCCGCCATTATCGACGAGGATGCCGATGGCATACCAATATGACGAACCGAAACTCATCACTTCGGCGTCATAGAAGTCATTGCCTTCACCGCGGTCGTAGAGGATGCCGATGCCGCCGCCGGCACGCGGCCGCCAGCCCATCCCAAAACCTCCGGAGAACGAACGATTGTCCTTCGGCAGCAACGGCTCGTGCAGGAACTTGCCGCCGCAGCGATAGTTATCGTCACCGCCGCCATCGGAAAGCAACCCGTAGCCGAATGTCCCGGCGAAACCCTGCGCCCAGGTCGTCGAAAGATAGCGGTCGTCGCCATCACCTTCGTCGAAGAGTATTCCAACACCGCAATGTCCGGCGCCCTGTAAAAAGAAATCACCGCGCCGGTCGTCATCGCCGGCGTTGTCGATATGTATCCCGACGCCAAATAATCCGGCGCCTTGGGCATAAGCCCCGCTGCGATAAACATCATCTCCGGTGTGGTCGATTAGAATTCCGACGCCCATAAAACCGGCGCCGTGCGCCACAGCCAGACCTTGTGCGTCATAATAATCATTGCCGGACAAATCGATGACTAAACTATACGGCTTGCCGAGTCCGCCTCCCA
>VGIO01000045.1 GCA_016867855.1 Calditrichota bacterium | reverse complement strand
CGGCGGGACGATGCGCTGGGTGTTCATTACCAGTGCGCCGTCGGGCTTGACTTGTGAAGCCCAGCGCAGCCCTTCAGCCGCCTCAAATGCCAACACGACATCGGCTTGGCCGTTGGGGATGAGCGGAGATTGGACTTTAGGACCGAATCGCACATGGGATGAGACGACGCCGCCGCGCTGCGCCATCCCATGAATTTCAGACTTCTTGACATCGAAGCCGGCCGACATCGCCGCTTCGCATAACAACTCTGACGCCAGAATGACTCCCTGTCCTCCGACGCCAACGATGAGTATATTTGTAGTTTGATGGGACATTTATGATAAGGTTGATGTTATTGATTCTCAATAGATTGATGATTAAAGACAACTGCGTGCGGTGAAAGGATAGATGTTGTATCCGAGTCTTGAGAAATCTGGGGGTATAAGTCAGCCGAGGCAAAGAGAGCAAGACTGAGTAATGTAATTATTCCGCGCCGCATAGCGATTCTACATATATTCTTTCAAGCATTCCGGATATAAACCGTGCATGAATTGCGCGTCGGAATGGGATGTAACATACTCTTCGAGTCTATGCCATTCACCGGCTTCATCGCGGATTTTCTTGCAATGCGAACATATAGGCAACAGACCGGTCAGGACATTAATTCGCTGCAATGCGGCTTGCAGTTTGTTTATCACATCTTCGCATTCGACGGCGATTCGCTGCCGTTCGGTAATTTCGCGTTCAATTCACTATTTTTCTCACGCAGCAATGCCGATTCGCGCTCGTAGGCTTCGATTTGATATTCGATTTTTGGGAGTTCGACGCTTCCCGCCGGACTAAAGTGTAAGCCGCACGGGCAAACCGCTCGCTGTCGCTGAATGATTCAGCGGCTTTAGCGAGCGATTGTTCGATGAGCAGCCGGATGCCTCGGCTTTGGACGCCTGTTTTAATTTGGCGCTCAATGAGTCTGGCGACGACACTTTTTACTCACATTGGATTATAAAGAACATATCCACATCGTTCAGGGCGACCCATCCTAAGATTTTTAATCAGTATCCCGCCATTTTTCGACGCCGTCTTTGTAGAGATTGCCGCCGGAGGCGTCCTGTGCGACGATGACCGGCAGGTTTTCGATGGTCAATCTGCGAACGGCTTCCGGTCCAAGTTCGGGGAAAGCGACCACTTCAGCAGCTTTGATGGTGCGACCGATGAGCGCGCCGGCGCCGCCGGTGGCAGCAAAATAGACCGCGCCGAACTTCTGCATCGCTTCGACTACATTTGCGCCGCGCTCACCCTTGCCAACCATTCCCCTAAGGCCGACCTCGATGAGACGGGGAGCGTAAGGATCCATTCGGTAGGAGGTGGTTGGACCGGCGGCGCCGATGACTTCGCCCGGTTTAGCCGGCGAAGGACCCATATAATAGATAGTCGCGCCTTGGACATCAAAGGGCAGCGCCTCGTCTTTGTCGAGCATCTCGACCAGCCGCTTATGCGCCGCGTCGCGCGCCGAGTATATTATCCCTGAAAGACTGACGACATCCCCGGCTTTCAAGGAACGCACTCTAACCTCATCGAGAGGCAGTTGGATGTCGATTACGTTGGACATAAACAACTCTTTCTGATGATGATGATGATGATGATGATGATGATGCTAATGCTGATGCTGATGCTAATGCTGATGATGCTTTAGGAAGACGGGCGTCCCCGCCCGTCATTGCGAGTGTAGCGAAGCAATCTCGATCGCTGCTGATTACGGCGAGTCAGCAGCGGTTCGCGTTCCGGCAGGTCTTGCGCGCAGTGTGTGACCTGCCGGTAGAGCGTCAGGTCACGCCCGCTTGCGGGCTAAGACCTGACGCAACATTATCTCGTTGGTCTGTCAATCCTCTGCGATGACAGTGGAATTACAACACTCTCGTCCAGCCATAATGATTTATTTACTCAATTCAGTCAAATCTCTCTCAAACACTTCCAGACTTTTCTCATCGAATAGAACGAATTTCACAATTTCAGGGTATTCATTATCGATTAGAAACTTCATTGTAGTTGTTAACAAAATCCTGGCGGCTACAGCCAGCGGAAAGCCTCCCACGCCGGTGCCAAGCGCGGGGAAGGCAATCGAATCCAACCGCCGGTCGGCCGCAGTCTTCAACGTGTTAAGCGCAGCATCGCAAATTGTGGTTTCGTCCGGCGAACCTCCTAATTCCATAACTGCCGCGTGGATGATATATTTTGCCGGCAGATTCCCCGCTCCGGTTATAACTACCTTACCAAGTCCTATAGGCGCAAGCGCATTACATTCGATCTGAATCGTAGGTCCACCTTTGTTTCTAATCGCTCCGGCAACTCCCGCGCCGAGGATGAGGTCGGTATTGGCGGCGTTGACGATTGCATCGACGGTTTGATCGGTGATGTCGCTGGTGATAAGATGGATTCTATCTTTAATCACATCAAAATTCCTTTTAAAGATCATATCGCTTCTCTCAGCCTTCTCCAGCCTTCCTGCAGGCTCTCCGACACTACCTTTGTTTCGCCTAATATCGGCATAAAATTGGAATCGCCGTTCCAGCGTGGGACGATATGAGTGTGTAAATGTCCCGGCAGCCCGGCGCCGGCAACGCGACCTAGGTTCAGCCCGATGTTATAGCCGTGCGGATGATAGACATAATCCAGCCAACCGACGGCCTGGCGCGTCACTTCGCCCATAGCCAGCAGTTCGTCGGCGGTCAAATCATTCAAACCGCCGATGTGCCGCCGCGGCGCAACTAAAAGATGCCCGTTGTTATAGGGAAACAGATTCATCACTACGACCGTCAAATTATCGCAATACAGTGTCAATTTCTCGATGCCCACGCCAGCCGCGGCCGCTTCGCAGAGGAAACAGCCGTTGTTGGTGTTATCGCAGGTCTGAATATATTGCATCCGCCAGGGCGCCCAGAGCCGGTTCAATTTATTCTTCCTCGCCGCCTTTGGCGCGCTTAGTTTCGTATATTGTTACTAATTTGCCTTGGATGTCGCCGGGCACCTCTTCATAGTGCGAGAAGGTCTGGCGGTGCAGTCCCCGACCGCCGGTGAACGAGCGCAAAGCGCTGGAATACTTGTGTAATTCAGCCAGCGGAACTTTGGCGCGGATGATTTGGTAATGGCCTTCGCGGTCCATTCCAAGAATTTTGCCGCGCTTGGATGAGATGTCTCCCATCACATCGCCCATATATTCTTCCGGCACGCGCACTTCGAGGTCGTAGATGGGTTCAAGCACTGCCGGCTTGGCATCCTTAAAAACCTTTTTAAAGCCAATAGAGCCGGCTACTTTAAAGGAATTTTCCGACGAGTCGACGGTATGATACGAGCCGTCATAGACCGTGACGCGCACATCGACGACCTTATAACCGGCGATGACGCCCTCTTCCATAGCGCCGCGGACGCCTTTTTCGACCGCCGGTATGAACTTGCCGGGGATGATGCCGCCAACAATGGCATCGACAAACTCAAAATCGCCGCCGCGCGGCAGAGGTTCCAACTTTAGCCAGCAATCGCCATACTGCCCGCGTCCGCCGGTCTGCTTCTTATATTTGCCCTGCCCCTCATTTGTGGCTTTGATGGTCTCACGATAGGGAATTTTTGGATCTTCCTGGTCAACCTCGACGCCGAAACGGTCTTTTAAGCGCTCCAATAGAATCAGCAGATGCAGTTCGCCCTGCCCTTCGACGATGAGTTGCGCTAGTTCCGGGTCGTAATGGAATTTAAAGGATTGGTCTTCTTCGGAAAGGATATGCAGCGCGTTGGAGATTTTTTCTTCATCGCCGCGGTTGCGGGGGACGACCGCCGTGCGGGTAACCGGCTCAGGGAATTTAGCCGGCGCGATGATAAGTCCGTCTTTCACACCGGAGAGTGTATCGCCGGTATGTGTGTCGCGCAGTTTGACCAGCGCGCCGATGTCGCCGGCGGCGACTTGGTCGATGGCTTTGCGGTTCTTGCCGCTGATGGTGAAGATTTGGCCAATTTTTTCACTTGCGCTGCGCGTCATGTTGCGGACATCGTCGCCGGTCGAAATCGTGCCGCTATAGACGCGGAAGAACGACAGGTCGCCTATATGCTGTTCTGAAATGGTCTTGAAAACTAATGCGGCAGTTGGTCCGGTTGGGTCGCAGGTCAGAATTTGACTTTTATTCGCGCCTTCGACCTGCATTTCGGTAGGCGCAGCTTCGAGTGGCGAAGGCAGCGTCGAAGCGATAAATTCCAACAATAGCGAGGTTCCGATCTGGCTTTTAGCCGCGCCGCATAAAATTGGATAGAGCGAGCCTTCGCGCAAGCCTTTGCGCAAGCCCTGCAGCATTTCATCCTGCGTCAAGCCATCGTTAGCGAAGAACTGCTCCATTAGATTATCATCGGCTTCGGCGCAGCGCTCGACTAATTTGGCGCGGTATTCATCTGTGCGGGCTTTAAGTTCGGCGGGAATATCGGCGCGGGATTTTTCGCTGCCGTCGCGATTGTATGTAATTAATTTCAGCGAAATGAGGTCGATGATTTGATTGAAACCTTCGCTGCCGGAATTAACTGGAAATTGCGCCGGGATGGCTTTCTCAAAACGTTCCACTAAAGCCGCGGCGACTTTCATAAAATCAGTGTGTTCTTTATCTAAATGATTTACGAAAAATAGGCGCGGCAGGCTGTGTTCTTCGACAAAACTCCAGAACAAGTCGGTGCCGACTTCGACGCCGGAAGTAGCATTAATCAACATAATCACCGCGTCCGCTACGCGCGCCGCACCCTTGACTTCGCCTTGAAAATCAGTGAAGCCGGGCGTGTCGAGCATATTTAATTTTATCCCTTTATACTCGGCGACTAACAGAGTGGTCGATATCGACAGTTTGCGTGCGATTTCATCGGGATGATAGTCGCTTTGGGTATTGCCCTCGTCGATGGCGCCCATTCGGGTCACAGCGCCAGCGCGGTGCAGAATTGATTCAGCCAGCGTGGTCTTGCCGGATCCTTGATGACCGATAAGGGCAAAATTGCGAATTTTATCGGGGTGCATTTCCTTCAAGGTTGTTCCTTTAGATAGATTTCTAATGATTTAAAACATTCAAAATACAAATATATTAAATTTAAGTCAACCTTTATGGCGCGGAAAATATCCGCTTTCGTATTTGTTCAGGTGCAACATAATGATGAACATCTAATTCAAACTGTAATTTTCATCGGTCATTTCTGCAAGGCTCAGAGAACTCTTATTGTGTATTTCTTATTATATATTAGAGAATGTTTAGTTTGGGCAATGTCGTAAAATGTTAATTATGAAAAACGCGCTGCTGGTACATCATTCCCGCGCAAATGGAAATGACGCTTCATTGCAATATCTAAGAACTATATTACGACTCTACCTATAAATTAACAGAAACATAAACTAGGCAAGTTAAATTTGACATCCGACTATCAATTTCAATTTCTACCTTGGGACAGCGAATTTTTCGGTATTCGCATCGGGCGTATCGATCTTCATCGACTGACCGCCCTGTTCAGCGAAGAGATCGTCGCCTGGCAGGCAGCGGAAAGATTAGACTGCATTTACTTCCTCGCTGATTCCGACGACCAGACGACGGCGCGGCTGGCAATAAAATTCGGCTTCGACTTAGTGAGCATCCGCGTCCTTTTGGACATCGAAACCAAATCGATTCTAATCAAAGACGAGAAGTATCCAGATAGCATAATTCGACCGGCCGCGGCTTTAGATTTGCCGGTGTTGCTGCCGATTGCAGCCAGGTCTTACACTGACAGCCGTTATTATAAAGACGGTCGCTTCGCGCCTGCCAAATGCGATGAACTTTATGTTACCTGGCTGCGTAAAAGCATCGTCGAAGATTATGCGGATATCGTTTGGACGGCGGAGATAGACAAGCTGGCGGCGGGATTCGTCGCCTGCAAAATCGAACGCCAGACGATGGCCGGGAATATCGGGCTGGTGGGAATAGGCGCGGCAGCGCGCGGCAAGGGCTTCGGCAGGCGGTTGATAATGGCATCGCTCGAATGGTTCAAGAAGGAAGGCTGCCGCAAGGTCGAAGTCGTTACGCAAGGATGCAACATCTCTGCCCAGAGACTGTATCAGTCCTGCGGCTTTCGCACCAGGTCAGTTCAATTATGGTATCATAGATGGTTGAAGAATTCAGATTACTAAAGAGTTAATTGCAAAAGTGATGATTAATCCAGAAAACTCAGACCTGGCAAGGCGGACGCCCTCGTCCGCCGAAAACCAAGCCAAGCGTAGAATGCGGCGGACGAGGGCGTCCGCCTTGCCATCAGTTAATAAATCCAACACTTTTGCAATTAGCTCAAAATATATCGAATATCTAAACAATGACTTTCAATTTACTTAAATCAATTATACCGATTGTCGCTGCTACAGCGGTTATTTTGACGATTGCCGCGCCGCAGCCGTGGATTGGACTGGTCTATATAGTTTTAGGCTTAGTTCTAATTTCGCTTGGACATTTGATTTTGAAGGTTTTTATTAGAGATTTCAACGACGATTCTATTGAAGCCGGAAATGGTATAGACCTGGCGCGTCTGATATCTGTCCGCTTGGGCGGAGGATTTTTAACATTAATGTTGTTGTGGACGGCGGCGTTCTATCTTTCAAAACAGTTTTGGTTGTTATCGATAGTGGTCTTTTTACTATGCGCATTAGGCATCTTTTATTTATGCCGTGACATTCGAAGCAGGCGAATCCAACTTAAGATGATTGGGATTTCCTTTGTCATCGTCTTGGGCTTGTCATCGCTGTTAGCCTTGGCGCATTATGGAGTCTATGAAGTGAGAATTGGCGATGAATATGTTTATAGGTTGTTTCGCGACGATTTTGGTTTTCATAGTTACATCGCCGCGCTCATTCGCGAGAATGGTTTGCCGTTAGTCGAAATTACCGGTTCTGCGGCTTATAAGAATAATTTTCTCATCGCTACAGGCCTGCAAACGGTTGCCGCCGGTATTTGCAAGACGACTTTGATCACGCCGTTTCAAGCAATGCGGATTTTGGCGGTCTGGGGTTATATCGCTATTGCATTAAGCTGTCTGGCGCTGCTAAAAGCAAAATATGAGGATGGAGCGATCAGCGGGCTGTTGGCTTTGACGGTCTTTATTTTCGGTGGATTATTTTTAATCACCGAAGCGCTGCGGTTGAATCTAGGCGGAATTATCAGTCCTTATACCCGCGCGATTGTAGCGCCAGGCGCAGCTTCAGGCGCATTCTTTCACAGTATCACGCAGGTCTGGGCAACCGCACTGACAGCCGTAGGATTTTTGACTCTGAAAAAATCCTTGGAAAACAAGAATGGGCACATTTTGCTTTTTGGATTGCTCGTTGCCGGTTCAGGCTTGGTCAAACCGAGTTATGTAATTTTCATATTTCCAGCAGCGATAATTCTATTTGCACTCACATCCGCGCCGCTCAAAAACTGGTTGGCTTTAGCGATATCCTTAGCCATCGGTCTGACGATATATTTCCTACCGCATTTAATCGACAGCAGTCAAATCGCAGTCGGTCGCGAGGGCTGGCGAATATATATTCATCCGAAAAAATATTATTATGCTTCATTTTTCATCCTTTATCTCGGTTTAATCGGCGTAGGCTGGATATTTTGGACTCGTCAAGTTAAGAATGGTTGGCGACGGTTTAAAGCAAAACAGAATTTAGATTGGCTGGACTATTGGGCGGTTAGTTTCATCGGCGCGGTCGTATTTGCTATGTTGTTTGCTGAAAAAAACCGACAGCATCTTAATGAAGTCTGGGGTATGTGCGGCCTTTTAGCGCTCGGCGCGCCGCAGATTGTAGGTTATGTATTAAAACGTTATCAATCAGCAACGCGTTCTTATAATATAAAATCAGCGAAAATTGGAATTTATTCTATGGCTATCCTCTTGATGCTGCATTTACTTTCCGGTTCTTTATATGCGCTTTATAATGCGACTTACATACGCAAAGAGAGTTTTTTACCGGTGAGGCATACTAAGCAGTTGCAAGAATTGCAGGAAAACAGCCAGGCACAGGACAAGTTTGCCATCGACCCGGAATTCGCCGCGGGCAGTTCTGCATTTTTAACCTCATACTTGGCTCGGCCTTGGCTGCAGAACTATTTCGCCCATCCGTTGTATATTCAACGTGATTCAAGTTTCAGGGCTTTTCTTAAAAGCCCAAGCCATACCAATTACAATATAATCGAAAATATAAATTATTTAGTCCTGGCTAATAATCGTCCGCCAGTCGAAATGCTTATCAGCGAAAAAGGCTGGCGGTCGGTTAAAGCGCTCGAAGACGGATTTTCACTATGGCAAAATACATCCATAACTAAAGATAAGAAAGACCAAAATAACAAATGAACCATAAAATCCCGTTCAACCGGCCGTTTATCGCCGGTAAAGAATTATACTACATTGCCCAAGCCGTTCAAAGTGGACACATCGCCGGCGACGGCCGGTTCACGAAACTGTGCCAGAAGTGGTTGGAGGAGCGCTTTGGCGTTGATAAAGCGCTGCTGACGCACTCCTGCACCGCGGCGCTGGAGATGGCGGCGCTGCTCAGCGATATACAGCCCGGCGACGAAGTTATTATGCCTGCGTTCACCTTCGTTTCGACCGCGAATGCCTTTGTGCTGCGCAGCGCTAAAATCCGCTTCGTGGAAATCCGTCCGGACACTCTGAATATCGACGAGAATTTAATCGAAGCAGCGGTTACAGAAAAGACTAAAGCCATCGTGCCGGTGCATTACGCCGGTGTGGCTTGCGAGATGGATAAAATTTCGGAAATTGCGGATAGACATAGTTTAATAGTCATTGAGGACGCCGCCCAGGGCGTGAATGCGACTTACAAAGGACGCTATTTAGGAACGTTGGGGCATTTGGCAGCATTCAGTTTTCACGAGACGAAGAATTTTATCAGCGGCGAAGGCGGCGCGCTGCTCATCAATGACCGGCGGTTCTGCGAACGCGCCGAGATTATCCGCGAGAAAGGCTCCGACCGCGCTAAGTTCTTTCGCGGACAGGTGGATAAATACACTTGGGTTGACATAGGTTCGTCGTATCTGCCGTCGGAGATAATCGCCGCCTTTCTGTATGCCCAGTTGGAAGAAGCCGAAGTAATAACCCACAAGCGCTGGGAGATATTTGAGCGCTACCATTCGGCTTTCGCGCCCTGGCAAGCCCAAGGGGCGCTGCGCCTGCCGCAATGGCCTGCCGAATGCCGGCATAACGCGCATATGTATTATTTGATACTTCCGACGCAGAAATTACGCGACGGCTTGATTGCCCATCTGAAGTCGAAGGATATTATGGCGGTGTTTCATTATGTGCCGTTGCATACTTCCCCGATGGGAAGGAAATGGTCGGCGTCGAACGATGAACTGCCAATTACGCAGGATTTGAGCAGCCGGCTGGTGCGCCTGCCGTGTTACTTCGAACTGACAGAGGCGGAACAAGAAAGGGTGATTGAGGCGACGATAGAATTTTTAAAATTCACAATAGATGAAACAGATTAAGCGGATTAGCAATACTTTGTTTTAATCCGTCGTATCCATCCGAATTCTTCACCCTACTTCATAAGAACCAACTTGGTCGCGGCGCGAAATGTCCCGGCCTGCATACGGCAGATATACATCCCCGGCGGTAAATCGGCGAGGTCAAGGGTAGTCCTATATTGTCCGGCGTTCTGCTGTTGTCTAAAAATCTGCAGGTGTTCGCGGCCGTTCAAATCGTAAATAGAAATATGAACATCTGAAGTAGTTTTAAGGCTATAAGCGATAGTTGTCTGGACGTTGAACGGGTTGGGATAAGCCGGCTCAAACCTCCACTCGCAGGGCAGAGTGTTCGGGGCGTCGATGCGATTGTTTGGGTCGATATTTAAATGCACAGGAATCGAATGACTTATTTGCGCATCGTCGCTGAATATCATAATCCGGGCGTTATGGTCGCCTAAAGCCAGCCCTCCGGTTTGAATGCGGAAATTGACAATGATAGAATCGTCTGGCGCGACCGAGCCGGTGTCTTCCGAGCCGCCGCTCAAGCGCAGCCAGGCAATAGTCGAGTCGCTCTGCCCGGCTATGAACCGCAGCCGATATATTAATACACCATTTCCTGGGTTGGCAAGCCAAAATGTTCTTTCCGCACGGGGTCCGGGCTGGAGCGCTTCCTCGAAGCGGACGGGCCAAACGTTTATAAGCGGCTGCGAGAGGCTGAACTCGAAATAAGGATTGGAATCAGGCACAATATAGACGCGGCGCCGCTCAGGATTATAACCCGTCTTGGAGGCGGTCAATGTGAACCAGCCAGACGGCGAGGGCAATTCGAACTGCCCGTTGTCGAGTGTTACGCCTTGATAAATGCTGCCAATTCCGTGAACCGAGCCGGACACGCGCGCCGCGCTCAATCTTGCGCCGGACAAATCCATCACCAAGCCAATCAGCCTGGCGCTGACGCTTTGCGGATTATTCGTGAAGAGTATCGCTCGACCGTTTTGCGGCAGCGGATTGGCGGCGGCGCTGCGGCCAAAATAACTATAACCTAAACTAGTCAAGCCATCGGGACTGGATATACCCACCGCGACTTGCGCTGTGTCGCCCTCCCCGCGCAGTAAGTTGATAGTGTGATATTGAAAGATCACTGGCGAATTGCCGGAAACCGTCGGATAAAATTCAGGATTATATATAAACGTCTGAAACCTAAACTCGGTATTTAGACCTTCATAGCGCACTTTATACCACTCAACAATGAAGCGGTGGCGCGCTTCGTCATAATAGGCATACGCGCCCGGATTACCTGGATTGTTTATGAATTCCAAATTTGTCCAGAATGGCGCGATCATACCCAGCGCGCCGCCGAGGGCGAGGTCGAGCGGATATGATTCGTAGTTAATGCAGCGGGTTTGACTGCCGGCAGCGATAAAACCGTTCGTGCAGACGGTAACGCGGTCATATTCCCGCCCATAGAAACGCATATTAAAGGGCAATTGGACAACAGCGGTCGAACCGCGCGGCCAAGCCGGGAATTGGAGCCGGGTTCCATCGCCTTCACGGTCCTGCTCCGAGGGTGAAATCTCGAACCATCGGTAGGTCGGTGCGAGTTCCCAGCGCGCATCGGTGTTATCAAGGCAGATATAGCCGCCTTCGTCCGGACCGTATGGCGAATTAGGTCGGACTTGACCTGCCTGCAGGATGACTGGAATAGACCATAAGAGCGTCCCCTCGGCGCGGTCGAAAACCTCCAGCGTCAGAGGGATTTTCATTCCCGGCACCGCCAGCGGATGCGGTTGAATGCGGAAGGCGTCGGGATTTATCGGCAGGCGAGCTTCGCCAGCCGGGATGACATCATACTGGACTTGGTTGCTCAAAACTTGCAGCCCCCAACTCCGGCTGGACAATTGAGCGATAATCCGGCGCGTAACGAGGTGACCACGGTTGCGCAATTCAAAATTGATATTCGAAACGCTGTCAGGAATGACGGCTGAAGGCTGAATGCGGTTGATGGACAACTCCGGCGCTGAGACCGGAATGCGGACGAGCGATATCCATTCTCGATTGCCCGACCAAATGCGCGCCGTTACGCCATCGGCAAAACCGTTGGGATGATTGAGCGCAATAGCGGCGCGAATCGAATTTAATGAGCGCTGCGTCCGGCCGGCAGGGATATCGCCGAACCTCAAGGTGTCGGCGGATAGTGTCAAGAAATCGGTCGTATCGATGATTCGGGCATAGACCGATTGGGCGGCGCCTTGGTTGCCTCGATTTACTATATTTAGAAAAACATCAACTTGGCTGCCGGCGGCTGCAGAACCCTGTAATTCGACCGATTCGATCGACAACGCTACAGGCTGCGCGCCGAGGTCGATTTCACCTTCGAACGGCAACAAATTGCGGCCGGTAATAGTCAGATACAGAGTTCCTTCCGCCAGATCAGGATTGAGCGGCAGACTTACCCTACCCTGCAAATCGGTCCAGCCGACCTGCTGGTAACGCGGCGACCAGTCGGCATACTCGGCCGGGTCCGGAAGAGCGCCGGGATAATAGAGCGCGGCTTGGGTATGAGCAACCGGCATGTCGGATTGGGCGTCCAAGACTAAGACTTCGACCAGATTGGCGCCAAGCGGCAGGCTTTGCGGGAATTCCACTCGCAGCCGGCGCGGAACCGCCGTCCAAGGCTTTAAACCCGGGTCGCCATACATATCCAAATCGGTCTGATACATACTTAATACAACAGGATATTCCGGATACATTCGACTGAGCGTCGGACCGACGAAAGCGCGCATCCAGCCGAGGGTCAAATCGCGTGCGAGCAAGCCCTGCACCATCGCCAGCCAAGTTCCATTACCGAAGCGTGTTTGCGGCGTGCCCCAGCCGGTTGTAGCTGCAACGACGCCCTTTAAAGTGTCGCGGCTGCCGCTGTTGAACATCGTATTGAATGAAAATTCACCGTGACCGCAATAATTAATCATAATTGGGAAGACCGTCATCGGATTTACACCGCGCAATTCATCATTCCAATAGAAATTCTGAGCTCTACCGATCATTAGACTCATCGGACTGAGGTTGAACCAGCGGGCTAAGGCTGAACCGATTATGCCGGCATCAGAGTCATCTATGTCGGTTGATTCCTGCAGCAATATATTTTGAAATCCTCGTGCAGTTAAAATCCGCTCCCCCCAGCGTGTAGTGTAAGGTATGCTATAATCCCAGGTTCCCCAGTTTTGCGAGAAGACGCCGGCGCGTGTGAACCACTCGGTATTCTGCATATAGGGATGGCGCTCGTAAGCCAGAGTCCGCGCGACGGCTGATTCCATCCGCTCGCGGCTGCCGGATCCGAACCGGCTAACGCCGGCATCAAGATAAAAATCATCGCCTTCCAACAAACCATACATATAATCGGCATGCGCCGGGAATTCCGGCATCGAAGGATTACCGGCAAATGTCGGCAGCGCCCAAGACACTGTGTCGCCTTGTTCGGCGCGGTCACCTAATATCAGGATATAATCGAAAGGTTGGGTATTCCTTTGGCGATATTGGTCATAAAGCGTTTGAATATCGCGTTTTATCGCTTCCGGATTATTGACCCGGTTGTCATAAGTTAAGATTTCAACTTTATAGCCCATTCGGCGCTTCCATTCCAGCAGAGGAATGGCGAACGGCAGGCACTCCGCGTGCGAGACTACCAAGTAATGGCTGGAGTAGTCCTGAGCCGGCCGATCGCGTTGAGGGCTATCGCGTCCCAGCAGGGCGTATATATAGCGCTGAAATTCGGGATTGGATTGCCCTAAATCGACCGATGGGAAAGGCGCCGGCGCCGGCTCCGGAACAAATATGATCTGCGCTTCGACGCTTTGATTTTGTATGTATGTCTCTGATGACGGGTCGAATTGCAGCGGATAGTAAGTTATAGCAGCCAGACGAACACCGCGAATGTTCGCCGGCGCTGATAGTGATACCGGAGTTTCCGGGTATAAAGCCATCCCTTGATGTCTGTTATGCTGATTATGAGTCAGCGCGGCTGTTTCAAAAGGGACGAGCGGCGCAGCGAATTCGATTCTTTGGGAATGAACCTGACGCATATTCATTTGCGCTTGGCAGCCAGATGGCAGCAATACATACCGGGTCGCCGACGGCAGTTCCGGCATTCCGGGTTGAATAAGCACACCTTCCCGGTCGACAGTCAGTTGGATGTAGTCCCGACCGGACAAACTAACCTGCGTCGATTGGATAGACGGCAGTTTGAAAGCGATGCCGATAGATGCGGGTGTCTCATAAGTTATGCACGCTGCATTATCGGTTTCGCTCCAACTTGCGTAAGTGGATACAGAGAAAAACGCCAATAATATCGACGCGCTGACCAGCGCAAAGCGGCAATTAGGCATTTTTATTCCAGATATGTTTAGAGAAGCGGTCACAGATCTTGAGGTCAACTCAACAGTCGGCTTTACAATGGTAATTTAGATTGGATTGCCGACCGATTATTATTAAATATGATTTTTTTTTAGTGATAAAGCAAGAGTTTAAATTCGATTTCTATTATAAATATCGTTGGATTTATGGAAACATTTGGCAAAGTCAAAATTAAGTTGCATAAACAGGTTCTTATGAATATATTAAAACACTAAAACAATCCTTCTGCCGCTTTAGCTCAGCCGGTAGAGCAACGGACTGAAAATCCGTGTGTCCCCAGTTCGACTCTGGGAGGCGGCACCAAAGCAAAATCGGCTGCCATTCCACTATTATTGAAAGGATTGGCAGCTGATTTTGTTAAGAAGTGGTTCTTTTACAGAATCTATGGATCAAGGTGGTAGATCGAGGTTTCTCCAGCAATGTATTAAAGCCGGTTTGCAGGCTTCAGTTGTTTTGAAACCATAACCCGCCGCATCATACTTGGTTTTGTTGTTTAATCCCGGTATTATATCAAGCATGCGATGTCGTCATCCTGAACGAAGTGAAGGATCTCGTCCTCAAGACATACCTATCCAGACGAGATCCTTCACTTCGTTCAGGATGAAATACGACATTAAGCAATTAACATAACACTAGCGCCTCGTTGCAAAAGAAACTGGCATTATAGTATAGACAGGAGGACAGGCGTCCCTGCCTGTCCACTTTGCAGCCATATCTCCCGGGACAGGCAGGGACGCCTGTCCTCCTGTCCTACATACTGAAAGCCACTAATACAAGTGAACACTAGGGCTCTGTCCTTTAAATAAATATCGGGTTATTTTCTCTTGGAGGGCGGGTTTAAACCCGCCCTCCAAGCACAAAGGCTCCAAGTACAAAGGCTCATTATAGATAATTAAGGGGCAGAGCACTAGACTATGCTGTTGTTATTTATGGGGCAGAAAAGAGTCGCTCTTGAAGATACATTTGGGGCGATGACAAGCATCGCCCGTACGGGCGAACCTTGTGTTCGCCTCGAATAGTCAATATATTCTGCTCCCATTAACAATTTCTAAATAAGATTCATCCACAGATTCTGGAATAGACCCATTCTTATAATTTAACATAAGAAATATCAATAAAATAGATTTTACCGCAAAACTTACTGTTATGCATCGGCGGCTAAATGCGGTTAAGAATTTAGCTCGACGCTGCCGGTTATGTCCGCGCCGCTGCGGCGTCAAGCGGTTCGCAGGCGAGTTAGGCGAATGCAGAATCGGTTACGGACTGGTTTATTCCAGCGCTAACTTGCATTGCGGCGAGGAACCGCCGATTTCCGGCTTCCGCGGCTCAGGAACTATATTTTTGACTTCTTGTAACTTACATTGCAAATTTTGCCAGAATTTCCCCATCAGCCAGCTCCGCAACGGCATAGAAACTACTCCGGAAGGCTTGGCCCGGCAAATGCTCATATTGCAAGCGCGCGGCGCGCACAACATTAATTTCGTAACGCCGACTCATCAAGCCGCAGCCATATTCGAAGCCTTGATTATTGCCTATGAAAACGGTCTGCGACTGCCCGTTGTCTATAACTGCGGCGGCTATGAGTCGTTGGAAATGTTAAAATTATGGGACGGAATTATCGATATTTATATGCCCGATATTAAATATGCCGATGATAATGCCGCCGTCGAACTGTCGCAAGCGCCGGACTATGTCAAACATAATCGCTCTGCATTGAAGGAAATGCAGCGTCAAGTCGGGATGTTGCAAATAGACGAAAATGGCGTTGCCGTGCGCGGTATGCTGATTAGACATTTAGTTTTACCGGAAAATTTAGCCGGGACAGCCGAATCGCTTAAATTTATCGCTGAAGAACTATCGCCACAGTCGTATATTAGTCTTATGAGCCAATATTTCCCGGCTTTCCAAGCGCATCACGACGCGCGTCTGGCGCGTAAAATATCGGCTATAGAATACAAGCAAGCGCGGGAAGCATTGGACAAATTCGGGCTTAATAACGGCTGGGTGCAACCTTTCTAAGCATTATTATATGCGCTGTCAAAACAATCACTATTTAACTTCGGTCGCAACTCCGCTGGGTTTGTTTCATATCTATAGCGCAGGCGAATTTATCAAGCGGATTTTCCTGCCCGGCGCGGCGCCGGATGTTCCGTTCGAAACAGAATTCGTTCAGGATTTAGCACCGGAACACCCGTTAACGGAAGCGGTCAAACTAATCAAGCGCTGGTTAGATGGCAAGGATGTGCGCATCACGGCATGTTTTCAAACAGAAGGCACGGCTTTTCAACGGGAAGTTTGGTCGGCGCTGGCGAAATTGCCGCGCGGGGAGGTCGTTTCATACAGCCGATTGGCGCAAATGATAGGCAAGCCCGGCGCCGCGCGGGCGGTCGGACAGGCGATGGCCGCCAATCCGATTCCGCTGCTCATTCCCTGCCACCGCGTCATCGCTGCCGACGGTTCCATCGGCGGATTCGGCGGGCGGGAGGAGTTAAAACGGCAGATGTTGGCGCTGGAAGGAGTCATTATCAAGTGAACCGCCCGCGTGTTGCAGTCGTTCGCGCCAGCGCGGCAACGGTTTTAGACGATGTTGTCCGTGTGGCGGAATTGGGCGGTCTGCCGCAGGCGCTCAACCCACAGACCAGAACGATATTGAAGGATAATATTTCCTGGCATCTGTTCTATCCAGCGGCGAACACTACTCCTTGGCAGTTGGAAGGTGCGATTCAGGCGCTTAAAAAGTTCGGCTATGACGACATAATCGCCGTTCACAATCAGACGGTTGTGACTCAAGCGCGCAAAGGCGAACGGCTCAACCATTTGGATCCGGTTTATGCGCGCTACCGGATTCCGCGGCTTTATAATTTTAAGCCGACAGATATTCATTGGGAGTTTTATCGCCCTAAAGGTCGAACTCCGGCTTTAAACTATGTATATCCCGAAGGCATTCTCATTCCGACCGAATTCAGAGGCGCCAATATCGTTCATCTGCCAACGGTTAAATGCCATATCTATACAACGACCACCGGCGCGATGAAGAACGCCTTCGGCGGCTTGCTCAACATAAAAAGGCATTATACGCACAGCCATATCCACCGGACCTTAGTTGACCTGTTGACCATTCAGAAGGAGATTCATACAGGTTTATTTGCGATTATGGATGGGACTTACGCCGGCGATGGTCCCGGCCCGCGGACGATGCGTCCGGCGCGGAAGAATGTCATCCTAGCTTCGGCTGACCAGGTGGCGATCGACGCGGTCGCCGCCAAATTGATGGGCTTCGACCCGCTACAAATAGAATATATACGTTTAGCGCACGACGAAGGTTTAGGCGTCGGCGATCCGCGCGATATAGAGGTCGCCGGCGACGATATCGAAAGCGAAAACTGGGGCTTTTCGGTCGGCGATAATTTCGCCTCTCTAATCGGCGGCCTTTTGTGGTTCGGTCCTCTGAAAAAATTCCAGAAACTATTTTTCCACACGCCACTGGTCGGCGCGTTTATTTTAGCATCTTTTATCTACCACGATTACATTTGGTATCCGTTGTTCAGCCGTCCGGCGCTAAAAGAGTTCCGCAATTCGGAATGGGGCTGTCTTTTTGAGAAATATGCTAATTTTTAAAGATGATTTGGATAAGATAGACAATATGGACAAAATAGACGGAGTGCGCCGGGTGAATATGAAGAGCGAATATCGATATTACTCTGATCTAGTGTTATGCCAATTGTGTAATGTCGTATGTCATCCTGAACGAAGTGAAGGATCTCGTCTGGTTAAGTAAGTCTTTAGGACGAGATCCTTCACTTCGTTCAGGATGACGACATCTTACGCTTGATGCAGCGCTAGTGTATAGACGCCCACTTATACCAATTTGCATTCAAATGAATAATAAAGGGATGCAAAATTAACAACGGATTAAACGGATAGAACGGATAACATAGCGGCTTTACAGGATTATCCGTTTCATCCGTTTAATCTGTTGTGAA
>VGIO01000044.1 GCA_016867855.1 Calditrichota bacterium | reverse complement strand
CACGCTGGTCTTGACTGTAGAGTTATTTGCGTCAGGTCACGCCGGTCTTGACTGTAGAGTTATTTGCGTCAGGTCACGCCGGTCTTGACTGTAGAGTTATTTGCGTCAGGTCACGCCGGTCTTGCCTGCAGAGTTATTTGCGTCAGGTCACGCCGGTCTTCGACCGGCTAAGACCTGACGCAACAGGCAGGAATCTACTTACACCTTACACCTTATTAACTTACAACTTACAACTTGTAACTTACAACTACTACTGTATTGAAACTCTTTCTATTCGATGGTTCGGCGCTGGTGTTCAGGAGTTTTCACGCTTTCAGCGGGAAGGCTCGCATCACCAGCCGCGGGATGGATGTCGGGATGCTCTACGGCTTTCTGACTACTATGCTCTCGGTGCTGCGGCGGGAGAAGCCGGACCGGCTGGCTATCGCCTTCGACACCGGAGCGCCGACTTTTCGGCATCACAAGTTCGCCGACTATAAAGCCCAGCGTCCACCGCTGGACGAAGGCATCCGCGCCCAACTGCCATTACTTTACGAACTACTGGCTGCGCTGAATATCCCGCAGTTGTCCAAAGATGGTTGGGAAGCCGATGACCTCATCGGCACGCTTGCCAAACAAGGCGGCGCTGGTGGGATGGAGGTCTTTATCGTCAGCGGCGATAAAGATTTCCTGCAACTGGTCGATGACCGGGTGCGGATTTATCGACTGCCGCACGCGCGTATTACCGATGCGCCGGAAATCATCGACACCACCAGCGTGCACGAGAGATTCGGCGTTCCGCCGGCGTCGGTCATCGATGTGCTGGGCTTGATGGGCGATTCGTCGGATAATATCCCCGGCGTGCCTAAAGTCGGCGAGAAGACGGCTGTCGAACTCATCAAGCGGTTCGGTTCGCTGGAAGCCGCCATCGCTCGCGCCGACGAAGTTGAAAAACCAATGCTTAAGGCAAACCTCAAGGAATACGCTGAGCAAGCGCGGTTATCGAAAGAACTGGTCGTCATCGACACTAATACTCCGGTCGAGGCTGCGCCGGCGGATTTGCGCTTTGGGCCTTTAAACAATCCAATTGCCCGCAAACGATTGATGGAACTGGAATTCACATCTATTCTGAAGCAAATTGAAGCGATTGAACCTTTTACTGATGCTAATGCTGATGCTGATGCTGATGCTGATGTTGATAGTGATGGTGATAAGAAGATTGGACAGGGGATGATGATTTTAGAGGAGGAGGGTAGGAAGGGGTATCAGGCGGTTACGAAACCGGGTGAATTGGATGAATTAGTTCGGATACTATCCTTTGCAGATATAATTTCTATGGACACCGAGACGACTTCGACCGACCCGATGCGAGCCGAGTTAGTAGGATTATCGTTTTCCATCCGTGAAGGCGAAGCGTGGTATGTGGCGGCGAATTATTTTGAGAATGTTCCTTTGGATTTTGTCCAGCCAGCCAAACCTCATCTCCGCCCAAACTGTTCTCTCGAATTGATTTATATCTTAGATAAACTCAAATCCGTATTGACCAATGCTTCGATTCAAAAAACCGGCCAGAACCTCAAGTATGATTTCTTAGTCCTTAAGTGCTACAATATCGAGGTTCAAGGGCTGGCATTCGACACGATGTTAGCATCCTACACGCTCGACCCGTCGGCGCGCCAGCACGGGATGGATGTTTTGGCTGAAACACACCTGAACTACCGCAAAATCCCCACGAGTCAACTTATCGGCAGCGGGGCTAAACAGATTTCGATGGAGCTCGCGCCGCTCGAACAGGTAACTCAATATGCCTGCGAAGACGCAGATATCGCCTTGCGGTTGACGAATTACTTCCTGCCGAAACTGGCTAAGGAGCGCTTGGAGAGCCTGTTTCATAATACCGAACTGCCCTTGCTGCCTGTGCTGCTCGATATGGAGTATACCGGCGTTCAGTTGGATTTGGCGTTGCTCAAGGAATTGTCTATTGAGTATCAGGAGGAGATGGATGGTTTGATAACTCAGATTTTCGACTCGGCGGGAATGCGCTTTAATCTCAATTCCACTCAGCAGTTAGCCGATGTGATGTTTAATAAACTGGGCTTGCCGGCGGGAAGAAAGACCAAATTCGGTTATTCGACCGATATTGACGAATTAGAGAGGTTAGCCTCGATGCACGAAGTTCCCGCCAAGTTATTGCGTTACCGGCGCTTGTCCAAACTGAAATCCACCTATATAGACGCCTTGCCGCAGATGGCGCATCCGATTACCGGGAGAGTGCATACATCGTTCAGCCAGACCACGGCGGCGACCGGACGGCTGGCTTCTACCAACCCCAATCTGCAGAACATCCCTATTCGCACTGAGGAGGGGGGTCGCATCCGTAGAGCCTTCATTGCCGGCGAGCCGGGCTGGAAGATTCTCTCAGCCGATTATTCGCAGATTGAGTTACGTATAATGGCACATCTCGCCAAAGATCAAAGGATGATAGAGGCTTTCAATCAAGGCTGGGACATACATCGGGCGACGGCAGCCTGGATGAATGGCATCGCGCCGGAGCAGGTTGCGCCTGAGATGCGCCGCTCAGCCAAGGAGGTCAACTTCGGCGTTCTCTACGGGATGGGTGATTTCGGTCTGGCGCAGAGATTGGGTATCACCCGCACGCGGGCGAGGGAATTTATCGATGAGTATTTCGCTAATTTCCCGCAGGTCAAACTTTTTATCGAACAAATCCACCGCTCGGCGCGTCAATATGGATATGTAGAGACAATGCTCGGCAGGCGCCGGGCGCTGCCGGATATGAACAGCAAGAATTTCAACATTCGTTCCAACGCCGAGCGCATCGCTGTCAACACACCTATTCAAGGCTCGGCTGCCGACCTAATGAAAATCGCTATGATAAAAGTATATAAAGCCTTAAAACAACATCAGATCCAAGCCCGAATGCTGCTGCAGGTTCACGATGAGTTGCTGTTCGAAGCGCCGCCGGAGGAAATCGAGCCGCTATCAGCCTGCCTTAAAGAGACGATGTCGTCGGCAATGGCTTTGAGTGTGCCGCTGGAAGTTGAAGTCGGTTACGGCAACAATTGGCTGGATGCGCATTAATAAGTAAGAAAGTTGAAAGTCAAGAGATTTAAGTCATACGAGATCGATATCAGCATTAGTATTAGCATTATAAATGCATACTTTTGTAGTTAACCGCATCGTCCGCAATTTAGTTCGGCGAGCGCTGCGGGAAGATTTGGGCATCCGGGGCGACATCACCTCCCAAGCCACCATTCCCGCCGGGTATAAATCGACCGCGGTCATTGTAGCCAAAGCGTCGGGCATCGTCGCCGGTCAGCCGGTGGCTCAAGAAGTTTTCCGGACGCTCGATAAGAAACTACAATACGAGAGAGTCGTCCCTGACAGCCAACGGGTCGAAACCGGTCAAACCATCGCCGAACTCAGAGGTTCAACGCGGTCTATTTTGGCTGGCGAACGCACGGCGCTGAATATTCTCGGACGGATGTCGGGCATAGCCACCTTGACCGGTCAGTTCGTCGAAGCCGTCGCTGGCAGCGGCATTAAAATCAGTGAAACGCGCAAGACGGCTCCAGGTCTGCGCTATCTGGACAAAGCCGCGGTACGTATCGGCGGCGGCGTCAACCACCGATACGCCCTCTATGACGCTTTTCTCATCAAAGAGAACCATATCGCGGCGGCTGGCGATATCGTCAAAGCCATCCATGCCTGCCAGGACTTCCGCATCGGCAAGACCAAGCGCCGGTTCAAGGTGATGGTGGAAGTGCGCAATTTAGAAGAGTTCCGGCTGGCGCAATCAGCGCATCCCGACCGGATTATGCTGGACAATTTTACTTCGGAAGGAATCGTCGAATGTCTCAAATACCGTCTTGATGGCGTGGAAATTGAGGCGAGCGGTGGAATCAATTTGCAAAACATATCCGAATTTGTGAAAACTTGCGTAAATTACATTTCCTTGGGAATGTTGACGCATTCGGTGAAGAATCTGGATTTATCATTACTTATTCAATCAAACAAGGGATGAAGGGATAAAGGGATAAAGTTATGATGAGTTATAGAAGCCATAGAGTCTGGCGACGGATTATCTATATTCTATTGATCATCGCTACGCCAATAATACTATATCTATTATTGGAAGGAGTGTTTCCTGATTTCACAAGTCCGAACCAACGATACAGCAGGACTAAAAACAAGGGATTCAGATGAACGAACAAACACCGCCTGTAAAGCGTCTGTTTCGCTCGAACGAAAACCGCGTCATCGCCGGCATCTGCGGCGGGTTGGGCGAATACTTCAGTATTGACCCGGTTGCCGTGCGTTTAGCCTGGATTGTGCTGATACTTTTCGGCGGCAGTGGAATACTGCTGTATATTTTAGCCTGGCTGTTAATGCCCAGACGACCGTAGGCTTTGGGCTTTAGGTTAAAAAGCAGCGATACAGCCGTTCCAAATAAGGTGAAGAATCTTATTTTCAATGGAGGTAATTGCAAAAGTGTTGGATTTATTAACTGATGGCAAGGCGGACGCCCTCGTCCGCCGAAAACCAAGCATAGAATGCAGCGGACGAGGGCGTCCGCCTTGCCATGGTCTGAGTTTTCTGGATTAATCATCACTTTTGCAATTAGCTCAATGATTAATCTAATATTTATTCTTTCATCATCGAAGATTTTGGTTTATTAGCATTAGTCATTAAACCGCTAATGCATGCAATTGCTGAAAATTTAGGACTTAACACTCAAAGCCTAAAACCTAAAGCCCAAAGCCAAAAAGTATTCCAATGTCAGAGACAAACGACAAACATTTACGCTACCGGCGACTTTATAGGTCGCGGCGCGAGCGGATTTTAGGCGGCGTATGCGGCGGCTTGGCGGAGTATCTCGGCGCCTCGCCTGTCGTAATGCGCCTGATTTGGATAGTCCTTGCCTTTATCTGGGGCGTCGGGATTATCGCTTACATTTTGGCTTTGGTCGTAGCGCCGCTCGAAAAGGAAACATCCGGACAGAAATCTCAATCCGCCGGCCGCCGAGCCGGGCTGCTTATCGGTATGTTCTTAATCGTCGTCGGTTTGATAGCGCTGCTCGAAAATCTGTTATGGCATCCGATATGGTTATGGGAACCGCTAAAAACATCGATATTTCCTGCGATATTAACGGTAATAGGATTGATTTTATTGTTTGTGCGCCTCAGACCGGCTGCGGTGTATAAATCTGAAGTTAGTTCCTGTGAACATCCGGGCGCGGATGAGGCACGGTTGTCATCGGCGCCGCCTATCCAGCCTGCTGCAGGTCTGCGCCGCAGCCGGGCGGAAAAAGTGTTGTGCGGACTTTGCGGAGGTATTGGCTGCCATTTCCATATTGACCCGACACTGGTCCGGCTGGGATGGGCAACAGGAACGTTGCTGACTAAAGGTTTCGGAATTCTCGTCTATTTCTTTATGGTTCTACTAGTTCCAAAAGAGCCGGAACGACCACGGGACGCGTCGAAATTTGGCTAAACCGCAGAGCATTACAGGCTGCCTGGGGTGGGGATTAATCTGGCTTGGTTTGCTGATGTTGTTCGAGCGGCAGTGGAACGTTGGCTGGAGTGGGCTGCTGATATTGGCTGGCGTCTATTATCTTTTAGCCGCGGTTCGTGATAACAGGCGTTGGGCGGTCATTCCGGCGGCGCTGTTCATCATCGTCGGCATTACGGTTTTTCTTTGGCAGGTTGGCGTCATCGAATTTCCGTTATGGCGCATCTGGCCGCTCGTATTCGGGCTGATGGGTATCGCACTGTTGTTTATCTGGATTTTAGCCGATACCGGCAAATGGATTTTTCTGCCTGCGGGACTGTTATTCATAGCCGCCGGCGCAGGATTCGGTCTGTCGAATTGGTATGCCTGGCAACGATTACTGCGGCGCATTGTGAATCAATGGTATGTTCTTTTAATTGCCGCAGGTATTATTTTATTAATTAGTCATTGGCAGGCGCGCGCGGAACGAAATTGAGGCGGATGAAATGGACAATATGAACAAAATTGTCACCCTGGGAACTTGCAACCCAAAAATCAAATTGAAATCCAAAGTATTTCTCATAATTTTAGACGGCTACGGGCTGCGGGCAGAAGAGCGCGGCAACGCTGTTAAATTAGCCGCGACACCGTTCCTGCATTCGATGTTCGAGCGCTGGCGCTGGACGAAACTGTCGGCTTCGGGGCGCGATGTCGGGCTGCCGTGCGGACAGATGGGCAACAGCGAGGTCGGGCATTTGAATCTCGGCGCCGGGCGTGTTGTTTTTCAAGAGGTCACTCGTATCGACCATTCCATCGAGACGGGCGATTTTTACAATAAACCGGCGCTGATATCTTCGACCGACTTCGCCAGACATAACAGCACAGGCTGGCACCTGATGGGGCTTTTGTCGGATGGCGGCGTTCACTCGTCGCTGGAACACCTCTTCGCCTTGTTAGAACTCGCCAAACGGCGCGGCTTAAAGAATGTCTATCTGCACGCTTTTATGGATGGGCGCGACACTTCACCGCATTCAGGCGTCAACTTTATCCGCCGCATCGAAGCCCAGATGAAGCAACTCGGCATCGGCAAGATCGCCACTGTCAGCGGACGCTATTATGCGATGGACCGCGACAAACGTTGGGACCGCACAGAAAAGGCTTACCGGCTGCTGGTCTATGGCGAGGGAAATGAAGCCGGCAACGCCGAGGGCGCAATCGTAAAATCCTATCGCAGCAGAATAACCGATGAGTTCATTGAACCGACGGTCATAACGAATGACGATAAACCGGTCGGTTTAGTTAAATATGGCGATGCGGTGATGTTTTTCAATTTCAGAGCCGATCGGGCGCGGCAGTTAGCGCGCGCCTTAGCCGACCCGAGTTTCACCGAATTTGTGCGCAAGCCGCTCGATGTTCAACTGACGACTTTAACTCGTTATGACGAGCAATTCAATTATCCGGTCGTATTTCCGCCACGGTCGCTAGACAATATATTGGCAGAAGTTCTCTCCAAATCCGGCAAACGTCAGTTCCGCGTGGCTGAGACCGAAAAATATGCCCATGTTACATACTTCTTCAATGGCGGCCAGGAAACCGCCTATCCGGGCGAAGCGCGCGCCTTGATCGCGTCGCCCAAAGTTGCGACATACGATTTGCAGCCGGAGATGAGCGCGCAAACTGTGGCTGAACGCACGCTGGAAGCCTTGGGCGAGGATTTCGATTTTATGCTGCTTAACTTTGCCAATCCGGATATGGTCGGTCATACCGGCATTCTAAACGCTGCCACCGCCGCGTTGGAGGCGCTCGACCCGCTGGTCAAGCAATTAGTTGAGAAAGCCCGGCAGGGCGGCTGGACGACCTTTATGACCTCCGACCACGGCAATTGCGAACAGATGATCGACGAAGATGGCGGTCCACACACTGCCCATACGACCAATCTTGTGCCGTTCGTATTCATCCCTGCCGATGGAACAGAGCCGGTCTTGCGTCCGCAAGGCATCCTTGCCGATGTTGCGCCGACAATATTAAAAGTCCTCGGACTGCCCAAGCCCAAAGAAATGGAAGGCGAGAGTCTGTTTTGAGCGATAGTCCGAATAAACCTAAACGCCCGGAGCGCATCTTTAGTCTGGTAGAAGCGAATACGTTGATTCCACATCTTTCGATATGCTTGGAGGAGATTGCCCGTCTGCGCGCGGCTTTGATGAATATCGTCGAATCCAAATCCGAACTTGCCGGCGGCAACGGCAATCCTCTGGCCGATATCGAGCAGACGCAAAAGGACATTATCTCTTTCGCCAATTTAGCCGACCGAATTAAGCAATTGCTCGAAATTATCAATCAAACCGGCGTCGTCATCAAAGACCTCGACGCCGGTGTCATCGACTTCCTGTTCTTAAGAGGCGGGCGCAAGGTCTATCTCTGCTGGCGCGTAGGCGAGAACAGGATTCGTTACTGGCACGAATTACTCGAAGGGGAGGGAGATAGAAAGCCAATATAAAAGTTGGCAAGTTAGCAAGTGAGCGGGTCATCATTACTATCTTCCTTATCTTACTTTCTGACTTTCTACTAACTTTCAATTTACTGGAGGCATAGATGCTATACAAAATTCCTTTACTATTAGTCTTATTGTTCATCTGCAATTCTTGGGCTGCGGCATCGAGTTCGGGGATGACCCTTGAGGAGCGGGTGAACGAGACGACGCTTGACAACGGACTAAAGGTGGTCGTAGTCGAGCGGCATTCGGCGCCGGTGTTATTTGCGCTGATAACCTTCCGGGTGGGTTCTTGCCACGAGTCGCTCGACCGCAGCGGGTTGTCGCACTTCCTTGAACATATGCTCGGCAAAGGAACCAAGAGCATCGGCACGAGTAATTATAAAGCCGAAGCCAGGATAATGGCGCGGATGGAGGAGGCGGCGCGCGAAATCCGGGCGCGGCAGACAGCGCTCACGAATTGGCGCTACGACGCCTTCGACGCTTATACGGTGAAGGTCAAAGCCGATCTGCCGCTGGAGGCTCGCGAACAGATCGGCGCCGACGAAGCCATCGGACTACGCGAAGTCTTAACTCGTCTGCCGGACGACATTCAAGAGTTGCCGGAAGAGTGGCGTAAATCGGAATGGATGCTCGCCGACCGCAAACATAATTACTGGCAGATGTTCAAAGAAATCATCGCCTTGCGCGTCGAAATGGCCGAATTACTCGAGCGTCAAAAGCAGTATATCACTGAGAGCGAACCGCTCGATGCGATTTACGACCCGCGCGGCGCGGCGATGCACAACGCCTTCACGACCTGGGACCAGACTTCTTATATGGTCGGACTGCCGGCGAACTGTCTCGAACTATATATGTTCCTCGAATCCGACCGTTATAAAAATCCGGTCTTTCGGGAATTCTATGCCGAGCGCGAAGTAATAATGGAAGAGATGCGTTTGGGCGAGAACAACCCGGATGAAGTTCTGTCGGATATCTTCTTTGCGGCCGCTTTCGACGCGCATCCTTACGGTCGTCCGATTATCGGCTGGCGTTCGGATGTCGGGAATACCTTGCGCGGCGATATGGAGGAACATTTTCGTCGTTATTATGCGCCGAATAATTGCCAAATTACGATTATCGGAGCAGTGGATACCAAGCGGGTTTTCGCTTTAACGCGGAAGTATTTCAGCGATTGGAAGCCGGCGGAAATCGCTTATGAGGTTACCGTGCGCGAGCCTGAACAGCGCGGCGAAAAGCGCATTACTGTCGAGTTAGACGCCGAACCGCAACTCTACATCGGCTGGCACATTCCCGCTGCGCCCGACCCGGATTACTACGCGCTGGAAATGATGAGCAATATTCTTTCGATGGGCGCGACATCGCGTTTCTATCGCTCGATATTCACAGAAAAGCAATTGACCGCTGGTTCGCCCTATGCCTATACCGGACCTGGCGACCGTTATTCTAATCTGTTCATAGTCGATGCGACGCCGCGTGCGCCGCACACGGTTGAGGAGGTCGAAACCGCGACTTACGCAGAAATCGACCGCTTAAAGACCGAACTCGTATCTGCACGCGAAATGGAACGGATTCGCAATCGTATGCGGGCTTGGGAATTGGGTCGGATGCGCTCGAACCAGTGGTTAGCCTTCAGCCTATCGAGCAGTTTCGCCGTCCGCGGTGATTGGCGGGCGACTATCGACCACAACCGGCGGATGATGGCGGTTACACCGGAAGACATTCAACGCGCCGCCAATAAATACTTCACCAAGACAAACCGCACTGTGGCTTACAGCGTGAAGAAAGAGACTCCTGCCGTCGAATCAGAAAGCCCGGAGAAAAAGTAAAATGAAAAATGTGAAACTAATATACATTTTCGCGCTGGTAGTGCTGATACTGGCGCCAAACGTTGAGGCTAAGAAACCGAAGCGCTATCAAGATGTGCCTATTCCGACATTGGATTGGAAACTGCCGCAGCATCAGGAATACCGTCTGCCCAATGGAATCGAAGGTTTACTGGTCGAAGACCACGAAGTGGCAATGGTGGATTTTTATTTCAAGTTCAATGCGCCGCCCGACCCGTCCGATAAGGTTGGATTAGGCGAGATAACCGCCTGGGCGCTGCGGCAGGGCGGGAGTGTGAACATTCCGGGCGATAGTCTGAACGACATCATCGAGTTCACCGCCTCCGGTGTTTATATCTGGACCGACGACGAAGCCATTTCCATCTGGGGCAATTGCCTTTCCGAGCATCTGCCGACGATATTGAGTCTGGTGCGGGAATTAATCGACCTTCCGGCTTATCCACAGGCGAAAATAGACCTTAAGCGCGGCACGATGCTGGAAGAGATTCGCCGCAAGAACGACCAGCCGCAGTGGGTCGCGTCGCGTGAATTTTATAAATTAATGTATCCCAATCATCCCTGGGGCTGGGAGACGAGCGAAAACTCGCTTAGCACCATAAGCCGTGACGATTTATTAACCTACCATAATTTAGTCTTTCGCGCCGACGGCTGCGTAATAGGCTTCTCAGGCGATTTGACGCTCGACCGGGCGCTTGAATTAAGCCGGCAGACATTTGGACATCTGACCCAGTCAGAGGAGGAAATCGCCGGCTTGCCGTCTTTGCCGCCTCCGCCGGCGCCGGGTGTGCATTACGGGCATAAAGAAGTCAATCAAGCCTATATCTATATTGGGCATCGCTCGATTCGCTACGACGACCCGCGGCGGATTGCGTCCGAGATAATGAACTACATCCTCGGCGGCGGAGGCTTCCAGTCAATACTGATGAAGCGGATACGCGTTGACGCCGGATTGACTTATGCCGTCGGTTCGCGCTTCACTACGCCGGTTGAGGGCGAAGGCGTCTTTCGCGCTGGGGCTTCCACTAGACTCGACCAATCGGGAAGGACCTTGGAGTTGCTGCGCAAGACGATTATCGAATACGCTGCGAACGGGCCTATGCTGGAGGAATTCAACAAAGCCCGCGACGCCTTCGTCAACAGTTATGTCTGGGAATATGACAGTTCGATAAAGATATTAGGGCGGTTAGTCTATCTCAAGTGGCGGCATCTGCCGCTCGACACGCCGCAACTCGACCTGGCGGCTTATCAGAAACTGACTCGGGACGATGTCAAACGCGCCGCCCAGGAGTTGCTGCATCCGGATGATATGCTAATCGTTGTAGTCGGCGATAAATCGAAGATGGACCGGCCGCTGGAAGATTTCGGCGCGGTGCAGGAGATAAACCTGTCGCAGCCGTAGGGATATTCTTGTCGTTACCTGTAATGGCACATTAGGTTATAGCGCTATTGAGTCATTCTAAACGAAATGAAGAATCCCTTCTCCTACACCCAGACAAGATGCTTCACTGCGTTCAGCATGACACACGGCAGTCAATAACCTAATGTGTCAATACAGTTATCTAATTACGGCTGATGGTTGACTTTATCTGCTGCCAACCCTCTGTGGATGAAAGCGAGCCACTCTGCCCGCTGTCAACTCGCCGTAGTCGATGGCATTCTCTGCCGCAGAGTGTCCCCACAGCGGCTTCTTTGCGGCAGGATGGGAACATCCCGCTGCAAACTTCAGCGGGCAGGGACGCCCGCAAACCGCTGCAGACTACGGCGAGTCTGCAGCGGAAGAGTAGTATCTTCAGCGAAATCATTAATGAATAAAAACGACGAACATCAATCCAACCTATGGTTCACTGAAAACCACACCGAGCATTTCGGCATAACTTTGCACATCAAGGCGCAGTTGGCGCGGCGCTGCAATCAATATCAAACCGTCGAAATTTATGATACTTATGAAATGGGACGGATGCTCGTCATCGACGGGATGGTGATGTTGACAGAACGCGATGAATGCGCTTATCACGAGATGTTAGTGCATATACCGATGTTCCTGCATCCCGCGCCGCGCCGGGCGCTGATCATCGGCGGGGGCGACGGCGGCTCACTCAGGGAAATCGTCAAACATCCATCGCTCCAGCGAGTCGCGCTGGTCGAAATTGACCGCGATGTGGTCGAACTGAGCCGGGAGTTTCTACCAACGCTGGCTGCGGCTTACGAGCATCCCAAGGTCGAGTTGGTCATCGGCGACGCCGTGGATTATCTTCAGAAGACCGACGAGAAGTTCGACATCATAATTCAAGACGGCTCGGACCCGGTCGGACCAGCGGCAGGCTTGTTTAAAGCAGATTTTTTTAGTAATATTTTTAGTATTCTCACCAATGGCGGACTGGCTTCGGGGCAGTTAGGCGCGCCGTTTCTCAGCGGATTAAGGCTGAAAACCGCGATGGCGACGCTGAAGCGGTTATTTGCCGACGCGGCGCTCTATGTCACGCATACGCCGACCTACCTGCCCGGACTATGGGGATTTTTTCTAGCCTCCAAAGACCGACAAATTTCGACTGAAATAAAAGAAGTGAGATATCGCACATTAGCGAGTGATTTGCGTTATTATAATTTAGAAATTGCGAGAGGCGCGTTCCTATTGCCGCAATACATTCGGGAACTCGCTTCGTAATCAGACAATGCGGCTTTCATTCAGGAATGGGTAGTTTATGCGCTATTTGGGAGCCTTATCTGAGCGCGCCCGCGGCGATATAGTCCTGCTCGGCGCGCCGTTCGATGGGACGGAGTCGTTTCGCGCTGGGGCGCGTTTCGGGCCGAACGCTATCCGCGAGGCTTCGACCAGCCTCGAAACCTATAGTCCATTTTTAGATGTCTCGCTTGACGACTTGGACTACATCGACTGCGGAGACCTTGAATTGCCGCCGGGGTCGGCAGTTAAAACCTTAGAAATCGTAACCGCCAAAGTGCGCGATATTTACCAACGCGCAATGAAGTCGCTGCTCATCGGCGGCGAACATACCGTATCCCTCGGCGCGGTGCAGGCGGCGTTCGAGAAGTATCCGGACCTAAAAGTCCTGCAACTCGACGCCCATCTCGATTTGCGCGACGAATACTTGGGCGACAGATTGAGCCACGCTACGGTGATGCGTCGTATCAGCGAAATTGTCGGCGTCGAGGGAATAATCCGGTTCGGTGTGCGCGCTGGAACGCGCGAGGAGATGGAAGGCTCCGGACTGGAATTGCCGCTGGGTTTGGAAGGCGGCCAGCGCGATATCGAGCGGATTATGCGGCAGTTGCCGGACGACCGACCGCTCTATGTGACAGTGGACTTGGATGTCTTCGACCCGTCCTTCCTGCCGGGCGTCGGCAATCCGGAACCGCTGGGGATAACCTACCGCGAATTCATTCAAATCGTGCGGATTTTATCTCGGCTGAATGTCATCGGCGCCGATGTCGTCGAATTAGCCCCGCAATACGACCAGACCGGCGTCTCGTCGGTCGTTGCCGCTTCGGTCGTGCGAGAACTGCTGCTGACGATGGCGCCGCGGGAAAAAGAATAAACCGTGCATCATATCAAAAGAAGTGAAGCATCCCATCTCGAATTAACCAGACGGGATGCTTCATTTTGTTTAGTGTCGCCAGCGAGAATCTCATATATCACGGCTAAAAAAGTCTTTTCGCCTGATGTAATAGATTTAACAGTCTCTTTTTTAGAACGCGGCTTATACCAAGTCGCAATCGATCATATAATATATATCAAAAAAATCAACAACAGATTAAACAGATGAAACGGATAATCCTGTAAAGCCGCTAGCGCTCTGTCCCTTAAATAAATATCGGGTTATTTTCTCTTGGAGGGCGGGTTTAAATCCGCCATCCAAGCACAAAGGCTCATGATAGATAATTAAGGGACAGAGCGCTAGGTTAATCCGTTCTATCTGTTTAATCCGTTGTTAAATTTGAATCCCTTTATTATTCATTTGAATGCAAATTGGTATTAAAAGTCTTTTCGCATGCCCAATAGAATGCCGCAGGTTATCCACACTCTGCGGAAATACTAATCTTTACAGCAGGATGGGAACATCCTGCCGCAAGATGCGAAAAGACTTTTGAGCCGTGGTCTAGTATAAATCTTACAGGAATCCCAGTCTATTCACTCCGCAGCCGGTCCGCCATAACCGGCTGCGGTATTTTTCCATTATAACGCCGAGTCGCTTCAATCGATTGTTAGAAAATAGACTGAGTTGCGCTGTTATTTTGGCGCCAGTAAATTGACTTCCAAATTATAAGTTATGCGGTTACGGCGGCGGTGGACTTCATAGGCGCGTTCGACCAGGCGGTCTATGAGTTCACGGAATGACTTGCCCATCGCCTCCCAAAGATAGAAGGACAACGAACCGGGTATATTATTAATTTCATTGATATAAATCGACCATTCCCCCACATTGTCATTATCATTGTCATTAGCATTAGCATTGGCTTTAATAAGGAAATCTATGCGCGCTACACCGCCGGCCTGCGAGGTTGTGAATGTTCTAACGGCTAAGTCTTGGATATATTTAGTTGTCGCTTCGTCGAGAGGCGCCGGGATGAGTCTCTGCTGCGCCGCCATACCGCTGCCGGATTTGCCCTTGACTTTGCCTTTACTGCCGCCGCGGTATTTTTCGTCGAAGGTCAGCAGGTCATTTTGGCGAACAGGCTGTTCTAAAATCGACGGAATAGGCGGGTCGCCGTCGATGACCGAGCAGTTGATATCCCGCGCGCGCCTCAGCGCCGGTTCGACTAGCGCGCGCGGGCAAAATCGCAGCGCCAGGTCAAGCGCTGCGGATAATCCATCCGGATTGTCCGCACGGGAAATGGCGATGCTGGATCCCAGCGCCGCCGGTTTGACCATCAACGGGAAATCGAACGCTGTAAGGATGCATTGCAATGTCTTGGCGGGTTGTTTTTGCCATTCGTCCAGATAAACTGCTTCATAAGGCAAGCAGGGCAGCCCAGCCGACTTAAGAATGCTCTTCGTGATGAGTTTGTCCATTCCAATGGTGGAACCGGCGACATTCGAGCCGACATAAGGCACATTTGCCAACTCTAACAGTCCTTGCAGGCAGCCGTCTTCGACGAAGGCGCCGTGGGTCGCCGGCAAAACGCAGTCGATGGTCCAGACTTTAGCGCGTCGCAGGGCGGGAGGTTCGCATTCTATAAGCGCCAGTTTGCCGCGCGCGGCATCGGGCGCCGGATAAACGCGACTTAACTGGTTGAGCGGCGGAACATCCTGCCGGAAGAAGTCCAGCGATGCTAACTGCCGGCCGGTGAACCAGACATTATCGCGGCTGAGATAAACCGGCCGAATATCATATTTATTTATATCGGCGGCTTCGATAACTTGATAGCCGGTTAGAATCGAGACCTCGTGTTCGACCGACCGGCCGCCGAAAAGAATGGCTAAGGTTGATTTTGAGGACATTTATGATTAAATTAATATCGTAGTTATGAAATCCAACCGGTCGTTCAAAGGAAATCTAATCCGTAAAAAAATATTTTATTTTTTTCATAATTATCTATTATCAAGTTATTCTTATAGATAATTTCTTAAAATGACGCTCAAACGGTTTATCGGCAAGCATTTTGAAAAATAGGGCTTGCATTTTGACAAGCGATTTATTATATTTCTAATGTTGAGTTAACAGCCTAGCGCTATGTCAAGCGTAAGATGTCGTCATCCTGAACGAAGTGAAGGATCTCGTCCCCGTTTATCCAGACAAGATGCTTCACTGCGCGAAGCATAACATACAGCGGTCAATAACCTAATGTGTCAATACATTTAATCTATAGCGTAATCGCAAAAGTGATTTAAAATTCAGAAAACTCAAATCAAAGCAAGACGGATGTCTTCGTCTGTCGAAAAACCGTGCTTAGAAAGCGGCTGACGAGGGCGTCCGCCTTGCCATCTGCTAACAAATCCAACGCTTTTGCAATTACTTCTGTAGATTGAAAAAAATCGCGATCTTCTAATTTGTGATTTTTCGCACAACTATAATCCTCTGTCTATCTTAATATAACCATAAAAACCCGGCTGCCGATTCCTAACAGGCTCGCTGGAGAACTCAATTTATTTAAACTCGCGCCGCTTACACTCAAGACGAACACCTTCCCGCGCTGCGCCTCTGATGCCTCCTCTGTCGGTGCGACTGGGTTTTTATAGCCTTTGCAACAAAATTATCACTCTCAGCGCGAACTAAATACTTAGCGCAGTTTTTCTTTCTTTAAATAACAGACTCGCAACTATTACAGGCGTGAAATATAGTTTCACCGGTTTGAAGGCGGGATACTCGCATTCTGCCATAAAACCGGTGGGCAAGGATGATTTAGCGGCAGGAATGCTGCTGCGCCGAGCCGCTGTCTGAAGCGCCTGTTTAACGCGGGTCAAATTCTATCAAAATTAGGAGGTAGTGATGAGAAAAACATCACGAATATTCTTGGCGCTCCTATGGCTGATATTGTCAGCGCTGCCATCGATGGCTGGCGTTCCAAGCGCCGCGTCTTCGACGGATATGCCGAACTCTGCCAATACTGCCATTGGTGTGCCTGACCGCATCGATAAGGGACTCGACGGTCCTCTGGATGCGGTCGTTCCGTTTTTGGGGAATCCCCCTTATCGCGACCGCCGCGGCGGACCGGACGACGTCGGCTACGAGTGGCGCGATAATCTCGAAAACGACGGCCCACGCTACGAATGGGTCGATATTCGCCAACGCGAGGGGGTCCGTTCGTTTAACCTAGGCGACGATGTCAATACCGGCGCGTTGCAATTAGGTTTTCAGTTTCCGTTTTGGGGGACGAATTATAGCCAGATTTTTCTGGACACCGACGGTTATGCGTCGTTCACTTACGCTGGAACGCAGTATAACCTAAATTACGGTCTTTATCCGACGGCAGTGAATGCCGGCGCTGTGCACCATTCTTTAATCGGAATGGTTCAAGCCGACTATGGGAATTGCCAAATATGGTTTTGGACCAATAACCGGGATCTTGCGATAGCCTCTTGGGCTGGAAATGGTTCTGAACAGTGGCAATTAATTTTAACTCCCAACGGGAAAGCCCAGATTCAGTATGGTCCAAACATTCGCAATTCAATGGCGGGCGTCAATGTCGGGGATGGCCGGCATGGCTGGTATATCCCTGCAGTGGGCGGTTGGATGGTGAACGGGCGGGCTTGGGCGTTCGGTCCGCGCGGCGCGTGGGTTATCGCCGGCGGTCCGCGCATTGTTGTCGCGCCTGAGGCTCTGGCGTTCGGCGATGTCTATGTCGGCGGCGAGCGCACCATCGTCACGACGATTACCAACATCGGCGATGAAGAGCTCGTCATCGAGGGCGCCGAGGTCGATAACGACGCCTTCATCCTGCCGGACTTCGGCGGACAGGAGGTCGTCATCGGCTCGGGCCAGAGAATCGAGGCGCCGGTGACCTTCCGGCCCGGCGAAGCCGGCGTATATGAAGCCACGATTTCGATCTTCTGCAACGCGGTGAACGGCGAAGACGGCGTTTTCAATGTTGCAGCGACGGGCAGAGGTCTTGTTGCCCCGGCGATTGTCGTTGACCCGCAGTCGATTGAGGATGACCTCAACACCGGCGAAACGGCTGAGCATGTTGTCGATATCAGTAACGACGGCGGCGCAGCCTTGAACTTTACGACCGACATCGAAATCATCGGCGAGCCGGGCGACGACGCCGGCGCGCGCGGTTTACGCAGCGTTCGCAATGGTCCGCGGCGCGATCCGGTTGACCTCGAAGGTATGATGTTCGCCTGCTTCCAGACCACCAGCGTCTGGGGCTGGCTGGACGATGGAATGCGCCAGCGCAGCAACAACCGGCTCACTAATCAAAACTTCATATCCTATCGCACGGCTGCCGATTGGAACCGCGTCGAATTCGAAGATTACGACGCGATTGTCGTCGCCGGACGCGATAATATGTGGTCGCAGGAATACGCCAACAACTTCGCACGCTTTGAAGAGTATGTTGACGGCGGCGGCGCGGCTTACTATGAAACCGCCGACCCGAACAGCCGGGTGCGCAGCCCGGGCGACATCGTCAATAACTTAGCGCAGAGCGCTTCCAACGGCGTGTTAGCGGTGAGTCCTAATCCGCAGGATCAGGACTATAGTTTATTCGCCGCTATTTGCCGCGAGGCGCAGCCGAACTTCTGGCTGCGCGGCGAAGTGATTGAGGGCAGCGCCTGGCTGCACTCCGGTTATCAACTGCAACAGTTTGTTGATAAGTTGAACAACGGCACTCTTGAGTGGTATCAGGTGATAGCCTATCAGCAGAACACGCAGAATCCCGGCGCAGTGGCTTACGGCTTCGGACGCGGCGCTGTTCTAACGGTCGGGCATCCGGTCGGACACTGCTGGTTCAACTATTGGCAGCAGGGTATGTGGGGTTCCATCAGCGCTGA
>VGIO01000043.1 GCA_016867855.1 Calditrichota bacterium | reverse complement strand
CCGGTATAAAAGATGTTATCAACACCCGATTAGCCATATCCTGATGGTCGATTTGCGCTAAAACAGCATCGACGGCGTCTAATTCCTTTATTTCGAGATTAAACGCCAATTTCTCTTTATAGCGATGGAGAACATCTGCCAGTCCCGGCACGACTTCGCCACCGCCGATATCGAGTTTCCGCAACGTTTGAAAAGTCAGGCTGCGCACCGCCCGCTTCTCACCGTCCGATGTATCCACGACCTCATCGTGGCTTAAAATTGGAATATTATCCTGACTTAACCGTATATCCACTTCGACCCAGTTCAACCCGTTCTGCAGCGAATAATCGAGCGCAGCGCAGGAGTTTTCCGGACGATAATACAATCCACCGCGATGCGCGATAAGCATAAATCCGTCGAAATAGTCCTTCAAAACTGCGCCTCAAGGCTGTCTTTGATGTCGGACATTCCGGCTTGCGTTGAATCTATCAGCCAGGTTTTAAGCAATTTGACGCGCTCGCGAGCCGAGACTGCCACCTTATCGGTAGAGTTTTCCATCGCGGCAAATCGACGCTGAAACCAATAGATCGCGCGTGCATAATCGCCCCTCCGCTGGTTCGCTACGCCTAAATAATAAAGATTTTCGATCGTGCCGCCATTGTTGAAAGAAGTCTCAAACACCCGGATGGCTTCGTCGAAACGCTTAAGTCCTAACAGCGCCAACCCGTAGTTGAAATAGGCTTTAGCGTGCGTCGAATCGCGCTGCAAAATCTGAAGGCAGGTCGCTTCAGCCGCCTTGACGCGGTTAGACTCCAATTCCATCGCCGCGCGCGTCAGCAACAAGTCAGTCGAATGAGGATTTATGTCTAATCCTTGATTAAGAAGCGATATCGCGAGTGAACGCCGGTCTATTCGTCGATAATGTTGGGCTAAAGCCAGACGGGCGTTCTCGTAAGCGGGGTCGAGTTGCAGCGCTCGTTTGAGTAGCGCAGGTTTGCTCTTCCACTTGAGGTCCTTCAACCGCGCCGGCATCAGACGGGACAGATAATAATACGACCGCGGGTCGTCGGGATTATAGTTCAGAGCCAATTTCAAACTCGATTCGGCTTTCTCCCAATCGCGAAATTCCAGATAGAACCAACCTAACAACACCAATGCGTCGCTGTCTTGCGGATTTGATCTCAAAATTGCGTGCAAATGTCGTTCGATATCTTCCTTGTGCTGGCCGGGTCCGTTCAACAGCCAATATTGCGCCAGTTCCAACCTCGGTTGACGCCAAAGCGTATCCTGCTCAGTCAAGTCGATTATCTTCGAGACTGCGCTGGTTTCGCTTCGCGCTAGCGCAAATTTCGCCTCACTCAAGGCTTTGAAGCGCGCCTCAGACTGCGCCGGCGGCAGTCCGGGATAATTCTCGATTCGCTTGTCGTCGCCCAATATCTTGACACTCTCCTGCGCCGCCCATATCGCCGCCGCTGCAACGCTCACATCCGGTGAATGCAGCAAGACTTTTCCCTCAAATAAATTTCCTTTTCGTCTGGATATTTTTACAACGGTGCCATCGCGGTTCGGATTGGTATCGATTTCAATTAAATAGCGGATGCGCGAACGAACTAGAAAGGTTTCGAACTGCCGGAAGTTCGCAAATGCTATATTCCGCATATCGTTCACCTGACCGACATTGACTACGAATGGACGACGGGAAACATTCAGACGGGAGTTCAGCGCCGAAGCAGTTAAATCGCAGCGCCAATTATCTTCAGATTGCGACGCATAGACAAGCACTATGCGCGTTGGAATGGGCGGCGAAGCGTTCAACGACCACAGCGCGCTGTAAAGCGTAAAGACCAGCATCCAGCCCATAATGAGAACACGCCAAAATTTCCGGCGCGTATAGAATCCTGTCCCTTTCCAAACGACCCACCACACAAACGAAAAGGCTGACCCGATTAACGGCAGCAAATAGATGCCGAGCGGCAGCCAGCCTGAAAAATAATCTATCCAATCTTGAAGTATTATGGACATCGTCCGGATTTAGGCGATTATATGGACAAAATGGACGGTAAGGATATCCCGTAACAATATTTGCCGCGTCATCCGTTCATCAGGTTGAGCGCTTCCAGGCGGGTGATTTGCTTGCGCAGGTAGCCGCGCTGGGCGGAGGTGATGGTCTCGGTGGCTTCCTTGCGGACACCCTGCATCGCGATGCAGAGGTGGCGGGCTTTGATGACTACAATCACGCCCAAAGGTCGAAGTCGATTAACGATGACATCCGCGAGTTCAGTGGTCATCCGCTCCTGGATTTGCGGGCGCGCTGCAATCGTTTCGACCAGCCGCACCAGGCTCGAAAAGCCGGTTACCTGATTGTTGCCGGGGATATAGCCTATCGAGACATGCCCCCAGAAAGGCAACAGGTGGTGTTCACACATCGAAAAGAAGGGAATATCCTTGACGACGATCATCTCATCCTGGTTTTCACTGGTGAAGAGCGTAATTTTCTCCGCTGGTTCGACGCCGACGCCGGCGTAGATTTCGCGGAACATCCGCGCTATCCGCGCCGGCGTATCCCGCAGCCCTTCACGGTCGGGATTCTCGCCAATGCCTTCCAACAACATACGGATGGCGCGTTGGATTTTATCTTCGTTAATCGACATACGGCGGCTCGTCGTCACGCGGCTGGAATTGAATAGACATAGGCTCCGACGCTTTCGGATTATTCGGTTTGTCGCTGTCGGGACTGGCGGCGCTTTTGGATTTCTTCGCATTTCGCCGGGAACTTGAATAAGTGCGGCGGGTGCGGCGATAGCGGGAAGACCGTTTCTCGCTGGTCGGTTCGACCGACGCTTCTTTAGGTTCTTCAACTGCGGCTGGTGGAGTTTCAGGACTTTTCGCTTCGACGGCTTTGTCTTGGTTACTGCGCTGGCGAGTCTGACGCGCCATTTCGGACGAGGTCGGGCGTCTGTTACCCGGATCACGGCTGCTGACAACGCCATAGGAACGGGCGAATTCGCGCCGTAACTGACTCGGCGACTTACCGGAGGACTCTTCGCCGGATTTTACAGGCGATGATTGTTGTGCAGCGGCCGGTTTGGTGTCCGACGGTGTCGAGGCGGCGGCGGCTTTCGACTCAGGCGGCTGGCTTTTCTGCGAAACAGGTGTTCTTGCCTGCTGCGGCTGTCGTCTTAAATGGCGAACGGTCCGAACGATGCGCGGCTTGGATTGCGGCGGTTGTGGCAGCCTCGGCAACTCAGCCTCTTTTATCACCGGTTTTGGTTGCGGCAGTGGCAAGCGGCCTTTAGTCAGCAGATAGTCTATTTCTTCACCGTCGAGAATTTCACGTTCGAGCAGCGCTTCAGCTAAAATCTTCAGTTTCTGGCTGTTCTCTCTGAGCAGTTTCTCGGCGGTTTTCTCGGCGTCGGAGACAATCCGCCGCACTTCGGTGTCGATTTCCTGCGCTGTGCGTTCGCTGAAATCGCGGTGGGTGGCTATCTCGCGGCCTAAAAAGATTTCCTCCTGCTTGCGGCCGAAGGCGATTGGACCCATCCGGTCGGACATACCCCATTCGCAGACCATCCGCCGCGCGATTTCCGTCGCCCGTTCGATGTCGTTACCAGCGCCGGTGGATAACTCATTGAACACAATTTTTTCAGCCGCCCGCCCGCCTAAAAGATGGATGAGTGTCTGTTTGAGGTAGGTGCGCGAATAGTTGTGCTTCTCATCGAGCGGCAGGTAGTGGGTCAAACCGAGGGCGCGCCCGCGCGGTATGATAGTTACTTTATGCACAGGGTCGGAGCCGGGGGTCAGTTTGGCGACTAAAACATGCCCAGCCTCGTGATAAGCCGTCTGCTTCTTCTCTTCTTCGGAAATAAGCATACTTTTTCGCTCGGCGCCCATCATCACTTTGTCTTTGGCTTCATCAAAGTGATTCATCGCGACTTTAGATTCGTTCTTGCGGGCGGCGAGCAACGCGGCTTCGTTCACGAGGTTGGCAAGTTCGGCGCCGGCCAAGCCGGGCGTGCCTTTGGCGAGAATTTCTAATCGGACATCATCTGCGAGCGGAATTTTGCGCGTATGAACCTTCAGGATGCCTTCCCGGCCGCGCACATCCGGTCGATCGACGACAATCTGGCGGTCGAAGCGGCCCGGGCGAGTTAACGCCGGGTCCAGCACATCCGGGCGGTTGGTCGCGGCAATGAGAATGACGCCCTCGTTGGATTCGAAGCCGTCCATTTCCACCAGCAACTGATTGAGGGTCTGCTCGCGTTCATCGTGGCCGCCGCCGAGTCCGGCGCCGCGATGGCGGCCGACTGCGTCGATTTCGTCGATGAAAATTATGCAGGGCGCGTGTTTCTTGCCGGTTTCGAACAGGTCGCGCACGCGCGCTGCCCCGACGCCGACGAACATCTCGACAAAGTCAGCGCCGGACATCGAAAAAAACGGCACTTCAGCCTCGCCCGCCACAGCCCGCGCCAAAAGGGTTTTACCCGTGCCAGGCGGTCCTAACAGCAGCGCGCCCTTAGGAATGCGGCCGCCCAATTTGGAGAACCTCTTCGGGTCGCGCAGAAATTCGATGACTTCGGCAAGTTCCTCCTTGGCTTCATCGCAACCGGCGACATCCTCAAAGGTGAGTTTGGGTTTGCCTTCGAGGGATAACTTGGCACGTGATTTGCCAAACGAGAAAATACCTTTGGCGCCGCCGCCCTGCATCCTACGGATGAGCCAGATCCAGATGCCGATGAAGAGCAGCCAGGGCAGTATCGAAATGAAAAACTGCCCTAACCAACTGGTCGTCTTATCCTTGAATTCATAATCGACCTTCAGGCTATCCCAAGTTACGAGCATTTGCTGGTCGATGAACGGCAGGATAACCAAAATTGATGTGCCGTCTTTTAGTTTGCCGTGAAATTCACGGTCGATGATAGTCGCGCCGTCGATTTGACCGCTTTCAAGGAGCGAACGATATTGCGAATATGACTTGGCGACTTCGGGCTTTTCAGCCATATTCAATTGATTGACTACGATCCAAACTACGACGATCAGCAGAATCCAAAATGTGGCGTTGCGCGTTAGCCGACGCCAGTCGAAATTATCGTCGGGCTGATTCTTACGGCGCGTTTTCTTGCCCCCACGCTGCTTCTTCTCTTCAGGTGGAGGAGTTTGGTCAGGCATATTATTCCAATGTCGATGCGTGCAGATTAGCAGCCTTGGCGGGTTGTTTAAAAATCCCCGAAATAGCGATTGGTAGATAAAAGGACAATAATGTCCTTGCTCCAAGGCATAAGTAATGCACAAATAAAGTTCTTAACTGCCGTCAAGATGACGGCATTACAATGTCCACTACGGCTGGGATGAGACGCAGGGCTAAACCGCGGCGGGTGGCGGTAGTTATTCTGAAATCATTACTGATGCGGAATGGCGGCAAGGCGGCGATTTCACCGTCGGCTTCGACGACCGGCATAGATTTTCGCCGGTGCGGCGGCACCGCCATATCGCGCCAGAGGTCGAAGGCGCTGCAATAATGAGGCAAGCCCAAGGGTTTTAGCCGGTCACCCGGACGCGCGCTGCGAACGATAAAACGCCCAGCGTTGACTATATCGGCGTTGATGAAGAGCATACCTAGCGGTGGAGGCAATATGCACTGTTCAGATGGCAGAATGATAGTCTCAAGCCTTCCGACAAACGGAATCTCGACAGCGCAGCCGGCAGCGAGACTGAATTCCCAAGCGGGATTATATTCAATGAACAGATATACTGCGTCCCTCCACAACTGGATAGCAAGCCTTTCCCCAAGTTGGCATATTCCCTTGAAACCGCGGCGGATGGCTTCATCTGCGGTGCGGCAATGCACATAAGAAAGGCGCGGCGAGCCTTCGTATTCAGCGCTGCGCCAAACCTGCCGGGCAGCGGTTTGCAAAATTCCCAGCCGAATTATACTATTATACGAATTATATCTTGCAAAATCAAGGCTTATAGTTCCCGGCCAGGACGATTTCAAGGTTTTAAGCCAAGAATTTTGCATCTGCCGCTCAATTTCGGAGGCTGTCTGTCTAAACAATTCCGCCGAGCGCAAAATACCGACGCGAGCCGCAGCGCCGAATAGCCTCTCGATTTGCGGCAGTAGTTTCTGACGAATGCGGGTGCGCGGATAGCGCTCATCTAAATTCGACGCGTCTTCGACAAATTTCAGACCGCGCGCGCGGCAGTATTCGACCAATTCCGACCGGCGGAAATCGAGCGCCGGCCGAACTAACATTATATCCGCCGCGCCCGGACAAGGCGCAACCGGCAGCATACCGCTCAATCCGCCGACTCCACATCCTTGCAACAGGCGCATCAGAACCGTCTCCAGCTGGTCGTCCTGCTGATGGCCGAGAACGATTTTCACGACCGGACATTCCGGAACGGATGTCTTGAACTCGCGGGCGGCTGCGATGAGAAATCTATAGCGCATTCGCCGGCCTGCTGCGTGAAGGCCGTCGCGCGAGCGAGCAATATCATCCTTCGCTGAGCGCTCTTTGCAAACTAATTCGACGCCCAACTTCCGGCATAAATCCGCAACATAATCCGCTTCAGCGTCGGCTTCGGGACGCAGTTTGTGGTTATAATGCGCCGCGCGCAAACGGATGCCGCTATGCTCAAGGCAAAAACGACGCGTCAAATCGAGCGCCGCCGTCGAATCGGCTCCGCCTGATACCGCAACTATAATACAATCGCCGGCGCATATTAAATTATGTTTGAGGCAGAGGCGGGAAAATTGGTCGAAAATATGTTCGGAAATATCGTTCAAAAATTCCGTAATAATTGAAATAATATATACTGGTTAATCTTAGGCTGAATTTAACACGGTTGCAAAATTAATCCAGCGCGGCGATTAATGTCCTTAACTAGCGCTATGTCAAGCGTAAGATGTCGTCGTCATCAACGAAGTGAAGGTTCTCGTCCCTGTTTATCCAAACGAGATGCTTCCCCCTGCCTGCGCAGGGGTCAGCATGACACATATCATTATTGCTGTAATATAACACAAGCCTAAATGTATTGGCAAAATAGTTTTAGTTGCACTGCATTGTTATGTTGCCCCCTCCGCATTACGGGGTGAACATCTCGTCTGCTAATCAAGGGATGAGATTCTTCACTTCGATCAGAATGACATCAGGAGTGAACCGATTTTCTTCACAATACACTCAAAGTCGGTCTGCCGCGTTGGCATCATCATTGCGTTTTGAGACTTTTTCAACAATCCAAATTAATTTACTATTGCGTTGATTTTATATATTATATTTAATATATTAAAATTTTAAATCAAATCATCGACAAGCCCTAAATCTAAGCCTTGGGGAGGAATTATGTGGATAATCCGCTGGACATTCATCGCGATTATAATGCTGGCGATATTAGGATTTTCTCTGCAAAATTCGACTCTAGTCAATGTGAAAATCTGGACCTGGGAATCGCAGGCGATTCCGGTCTATCTGGTGCTGTATGCTGCCTTTGCGCTGGGCATCATCGTCGCGGCGATGGTCGCAGCAGTCAATCAGGTCTCGGCACGGGTAGCCCTGCACAAAGCGCATAAGGAGATTAGAGCCTTGCGTGAAGAAGTTGACCGACTGCGCACGGTTACGCTCGATGAAGAATTAATGCTGCTCGACAGCGAGGAAGAAAAGATTTGAACTTTGGCTTAAACAACATTCGTTCAACCGCAGTGGAGAGGTCATAATGCAGGCTGATAGCAGTCTTCTTTGGATGTTCATCATCGCCATCGGCGCGGTGTTGACAGTTGCGTTGTATAGTTGGGAACAGAAGCGTCGGCTGAAAAAGCCTGCGCCGCGCGATCCTTACACCGATGGCTTGAACTATATGCTGGCCGGGCGTCTGCGCGAAGCCGCTAAAGCCTTTACCGAAGCGGTGCGCGCCGACACCGGCAACATCGACGCCTATTTGAAATTAGGCGCCATTTTCCGCGCCCTCGGCAAACCGCGCCGCGCCATCCAAATCCATCTTGAACTCTCGGTGCGCGGACTGTTAGCCCCGCATATTCAGGCTTCGATTTACCGCGAGCTGGCGCAAGATCTCGAACAAGCCGGAATGTTCGACAAGGCTCACGAGTATTTGGATAAATCCCGCAGCCTCGACCCTGAATGCGCCGACGACTTTATTATTCGTCTGCGGATGCTGGAAAAACAAAATCGCTGGAAGGACGCCGGCGAAGCGCTTAAAAAGCGCAGCGCTGTCACCGGTAAATCAGACCCGGAAAAAACCGCGCTGTATAAACTTATGGAAGGTGAGGCTTTCTGTGCTGAAAGCAGGGAACACGACGGCCGGGTAGTTTTCAAAGACGCGCTGCGCATAGACCCGCAGGCTTTCGAGGGGATGCTCTTCATCGCCGCATCCTATGCGCGTGAAAACCGCAGCGCCGAAGCCTTCGAATGGTTGACTAAGTTTATAAAGATGCGCCCAAACGAAGCCCATCTGGCGCTGCCGGTTTTGGAGCCGCTATTGTTCAATTTAGGGCGTTTCGGCGAAGTCGAGGCCATTCTACGGGAAGCCTTCGACGTCGCGCCGGCGAACAGATTGTTAGCGCTGGCGCTGATGGACCTGCGAAGTAAAAAAGGCGAGTATCGCGAAGCGCTGGATATCTGCGAACGGGCATTAGAGCAAAATCCCAAAGACGCAGCGCTCTTATTGCAGAAACTACGTCTTATTTACAGGCTCAATCTGCCGGATTTCGAGCGTCATCTGAACGATACTGTCGATTGGACGACCGGCGATATTAATATGTTGTTTTGCAGTTTGTGCGGCGAGAAATCCGAGCGGCTGGCGCTGCGCTGCGCAAATTGCGGCGCCTGGCGCACCTTTTACCGCGACCGCCGTAAAATCCACGGCGTTTAAGTCGGCTGATGGTTATCCACTTTGCGTTAAAAATAATATTAACCGGCTTTTTAATTCAATCGCCGACGAACGACGAGTGGTTAGTTGAGCAATATCAAAGAGGTAATCTTGCAGCGCTCAAACACGCTCAAGCGCAGTATCCGGATACCTCGGCGGCGGGGTGGTTCTTGCGCGGTTTGTTCGAGTCGAACGGCCAACAAGCCTGTTTATGTTATGAGAACAGCATTGCTTTGGCGGCCGGCGGCGCTGTCGAAGCCTCGGCTTTGGAAAGACTATATTGGAACTACATAACCCGCGGCGAATCCGCAACAGCGGACAAATATCTGGGATATCTGCAGAAACGGCATCCGTCATATAAAATGTGGTCGTTACCGGATGTCGCTCTGAAATCGGTAACCTTATCGGCTCCCGAAAAGTCTATATCTGTAGAAACCGCGCCATTTTGGTCGGTTCAAGTCGGCGCCTTTGCTAATCGGAAAAGCGCTGAAACGCTTGGAAAATCGATGGCGCGCTTCGCGCCAGTCGAATATATCTCCAAATCCACTGGCGGCAAAACGCTCATCGCCGTCCGCGTCGGACGCTTTGACCAGCGGCAAAGAGCCGAGGAATTGCTTAAACAAATCGACGCCTCGACCGGTATCACGGGGTGTATAGTAAAGATAAATGACAAATAACTAAAGGGATTCTTAGTGAGGTATAGTCAAAAATTGATGAACAAGTTCAGATTTTATCTCTAATATATAAATATCTTATGGGGGTGGAAAATAGTTGCTCTTGAAGATATAATTGGGGCGATGACAAGCATCGCCTGTGCGGGCGAACCTTGTGTCGCCCCAAATAATCACTAATTCTGACCCTATTAATATTGTAGCCTTAGTGTTTGTTATTAATAGTCATTAATATTAGTCATTAATAAATAAAGGTTTCAAATGGAACTACTGCGAAAGTTAGTTGAAACATCGGGTGTTTCGGGCCGCGAGGACCGCATCCGGCAAATCGTCATCGAAGAACTCAAGCCGCTGGTCGATGAGGTTCGCACCGACCCGACCGGCAATGTCATCGGCTATAAACGAGGCGTTGGACGCGAGCCGAAGGGCGGCCGCAAGAAGTTGATGTTAGCCGGGCATATGGATGAAATCGGCTTTGTGGTCAGTTTTATCGACGACAAAGGATTCATCCGTTTCCAGCCTTTGGGCGGCTTCGACCCGCGCACCCTGATGGCTCAACGAGTTACCGTGCTGGGCAAACAGGACCTGCCCGGCATCATCGGCTCAAAGCCGATTCATATCCTGACCGAAGAGGAAAAGAAAAAAGTCCTCGAAATCAAGGATTACTTTGTGGACATAGGTCTGCCTAAAGAAAAGGTGACCGAATTAGTATCCGTCGGCGACCCGATTACGATGCACCGGCAGATGGAGACATTAGGCGACTGCATCACCTGCAAGACCTTCGACGACCGCGTCGGAGTGTATTGTATGCTCGAAGCGGTGCGTAAGGCTAAGAAATCGCCGGCTGACCTGTATGTCGTCGCCACGACGCAGGAGGAGGTCGGGCTGCGCGGTGCGCTTGCCGCATCGTCTGGCATTGTGCCGGATGTCGGTGTGGCGCTCGATGTTACGCTTGCCAACGATGTTCCCGGCGCCAGCGGGCAAGATGAAATTTCCCACCTCGGCAGTGGAACTTCGATTTGCATCCTCAACGGCTCGCACATTACTAATCCCAAACTCTTAGCGCGCTTTGCGGAACTGGCTGAAAAGCACAAGATAAAATATCAACGCGATGTATTGCCGCGCGGCGGCACCGATGCTGCCGGCATACAGCGCGCGCCCGGCGGCCCAGCCGTCATCACTCTTTCCGTGCCGTGCCGATATGTGCATACCACCGTTGAAATGGTTCACAAGGAAGATGTTCAAGCCACCATCGACCTACTGGCGGCTTATATCGCAAATCCCGGCGATATGGATTATAATTTGTGAATTTGTAAAGAATTATATGAACTGTATGGACATAATGGACTATATGGACGCATAATATTCATTCCGTCTATTTCGGACTTAAAACACTTGAGCCGCTCCCTATGGGGCGGCTCAAGCGCTCTTACGGTTCACCTATGCAGAACGGACAGGGGTCAACATCGCGCAGTTTGGCGGCGCCATAAACTACTTTCTCTTTGACGCCGCTGATTTTTTTACAGTTTGGCAGATGATAAAGCCCATCTTCCAAAGTAATGACCACCGGACTCTCATCCGTCAACACCGGCATTTCGCCTCCCGTGCCAGTCGGATTCTCCGCCACCGTGAAGACATTTTTCTTCACTGTATTGAACACCGCCACAATCACCGCCACGCCGATTGCCCCCACTACTATCCAGAGCAAGATTTTTTGGATTTTCATATTTTACTCCTCTTGAATTAACTGTTCCTCTATATGTAATACGAAGAGAGTAGATAGTGTTATGTCAATTGTGCAATGTCGCATGTCATCCTGAACGAAGTGAAGGATGACAACATCTTACGCTTGACATAGCGTTAGATCTAACGCTGTATGACGGCTAGTTCGAGTAGCCCGCCGGCAAAGTAGATGTCCTTCTGCACCTGGGTCAGCGGCTTGCCTTTTATCAGCAATCCGCCGCCAGGCTTCCGCACTTCGCCGGTGGTTAAATCGACTTCGACTTCCATATCATCGATAATTCCCGAATGAAGTATGCTCTGGCATTCTATGAGTGGCCAGCCAGCGTTGACAGCGTTGCGTTTGTATATCGCGCCGAACGAGGCGCCTATGACCGCAGCAAGACCCAGCGCTATAAAGCCGTCCACCGCCTGCTGGCGCGATGAACCGCAGCCAAAATTATGCCCGACGATGAGAATATCTCCCGGACGAACTACCTGCGGGAACTGCTCGTAGCCTTTCAGATTGCCAAAGATGTATTTACCCATCTCGGCTGTTTGGATTATGTGCAGGTAACGGTTATGAAATATCATATCCGTATCGACATCTGCGACCGGCACGACCTTCGCCCGCCCGCGAATAAGCAATGGTTTGGGTGATGACATTGAATTATAAATGGTTTGAGTTATGACAATGCTAATGCTAATGACAATGACAATGGAGGTAATTGCATAAGTGTTGGATTTATTAACTGATGGCAAGGCGGACGCCCTCGTCCGCCGCATTCTAGGCTTGGTTTTCGGCGGACGAGGGCGTCCGCCTTGCTATGTCTGAATTTTCTGGATTAATCATCACTTTTGCAATTTACTCTATAGTAAAGCAATTATTTATATTGTCATTGTTATCAGCATTGTCATTGTCATTTGTCATTCGCCTTTTCAGCGAGGATTTCAATTTCGATATTTCCGACGGCTGGAGCGATTTTTATAGCGGCGGATAAGTCGCCGGTGGTCAGGGCGATGCGCGCTGCGTCGGCGAGCCGCTGCCCGAAGGTCGGCTCGAATTCAAACCACTGGCTATCGACGCGGGCTGTCGGCCAGGCATGATAGTAAAAACGGTCATTTTGATAGACTAAACCCATCTGAATCCGTGCTGGAATGCCCAAAGACCGCGCCAGGGCTGTGAACAGCGCCGAATGCTCATTGCAATCGCCTTCCTTCTGTTGCAGAACCGCCAGCGCCGACGGCAGCCCGGCGGAAGGCTTCTTATTCACAGTTTTGAATACCCACTCTGAAAGAAGTCCAAGGCTATCCAAACGTGTCTTGCCGCCTTTGACGGCATCTTGAGCTGCACGGATGATTTCCGGCGCATTGCTTTCGATGAGCGGCGCCGGGTTGAGCCAGAGCGAATCGAATTTAGACGCTGAAACTTCAGGATTGGGAATATAAACTACAATCAGCGAACTATCTTCCTGCAGACACTGCCGGCCGCTGACTTCGGGCAGGACCGAAACATCGAAACCGCGGATTTTATAAGCCGCCAATTTGCATTGACGCGGACTATTGAAAGCGCCCTGAGGCTTGACGGCATAGAGATTTAAAAAGTCAACTGCTGCGGTTTCATCGGACATCGCCAGCGCTGTCTCAGCCGACTCCCGCCGCATCACCAGCCCCATTGGGCCGAATTCGGCAATAACCTCCCCGTGGTCATCGACATACAGCACGCTCTCAAGATTTTCCATACGGGTAATCAACTTGCGGGCGCGCACCTCCTGCCCAAATAATAAATGCGTCTGATTGTCAGCGCCCACCACTACTAGATCCTGCATCTGCAGACTTATGGGGTCGAAGCCGGATAGTATCAGCGAATCACCGGAATGCAGTCTGCCGCCTTGCAGTAAGGGTTTAACGGCTTGCGACAAATATAAAGGCTCGGGCGCTGGAAACACCTTTTCGGTCGTGCGTCCACCGGTAGTCAGTTCGATTTTCAAGATGCGCTGATAGTGGCGGCCCTTGAAAATCGCCGAATACTGTTCGGTCGCAAACTCGCCGTCAAAGGAAACTAAAGCCAAGGCGCTGTCGGTAACCGCTGTCATCTGAAGGCGCATCCGTTGCATCACGCCGAGCATCGCAGCCTGCATCCGCGAAATCTCGCTAATCTCATAGCCGCCTTCCGGCAACGGTTCGAGTTCGCTTTGGATGAAGCCGATTTTCTGCCCGGCGAGGTAGATGCCCATCCAGACTGTCTCCGGCGGCAGGCGCGTCGCTCTGAGCAACTCTTCAGGCGCCTTCATTCCCCCATCGCGTGAGCGCGCGCCCTCGCAGAGAAGAACGGTCAACATTCCTCCCCACAGCAAGTAAAGCCCCCACCAATAAGTCGGTCGAATTTGCAAGGCTATCGTTTCTCTTGGATTTGACTCATCGCGCTGAAGATATATTTGATATCAGTTTTACCTAACCAGCCGCTGAAATGCGCCGCTGCACCGAGGATAACCGACAGCAGAATTCCCATCCACCAGCAGGCAAATTCAGTTCTTATGAGTATAAAAGTAATTCCTATGGCGATGGTAATTGGCAGCAGGGTCGAGTGGATGAGGATAAGACCTTCGCGGCGGACGGAAATCGGGGCTAAGGCGAAGAGGTAGAGCGCGGCGAAAGTGATGACTTTAGCCCAAGCCGCGCCGACGCCGTTTAGAGCCGGTATCAACAATAAGTTGGCTAAGATATTGACCGCAGCCAGCGCGGCTATAACCGCTGTCTGCCGGTGTTGCTGCCCGACTGCTACCAGCGTCGCGCGCCAGGCGGCGTTGATGAAAAAGAACGGCGCTGACCAGACTAACACCATCAGTATTTCAGCCGACGCTTTATATTGCGCGCCGAAAGCCAATCGCACAATCTCACGGCTTAAAAAAGAACCCAGAACCGCCGCTAAAGTTCCGCCGGCTAACAACAGTTTAAATAATAGGCTTAAGAGCCGTTCATACGCCTCTCTATCCTTCTGCGCCAGGCGCGTCATCGCCGGCAGCGCGGCGGTAACAAGGATAGTCGGAAATAAAATCAAAGCATCGACGAGTCGCAGCGGCGAGGCAAACAAACCGGCGGCGGTTTCGCCGCGCAAATGATTCAATATGAGAATATCCGAGCGCGTTTGCAGAATAATCAGCGCTTCGACGGCTATCAACGGTATGGCTTCCTTGAATTGATACATTAGTTCGCGCTGATAAAAGCGCGGTCTGACTGGGTAGCCGGCACGCCAAAGCGCGATAATGATGAGCGTCGCAGCGGCGATTTCGCCGGCGGCTTGCAGACTTATCATCCCCGCCAATTCCGCGCCGAAGATTATCCCCAATCCTAAAAAGCCGAGCAGGACAATGCGTCCGGCGAGATTTACACTGGCCGCAATGTCCATCCGTCGATCAGACTCGAAGGGCGCCTCCCAACTGAAGCGAAAAGACGGCTGCCATAACGCAAAGAACAACCCGAACGAAGCCGGAATTAAGATACTCCAACTAATCCCGCTCAATCCGATGAGAGGTATTATCATAAGCGCGGCCAGCGCGCCGGCTGAAGCCAGAATTAAGCGCAATCCATAACCGACGCCGAAAATGCGATTGCGCTCAGACTCGCGGATATTGGCTTCCCTAACGACAATATAATTCAAGCCCAGCGTCAACGGCGCGGCAAAGAAAGCCAATAGACTGTATAAAACGCTGTATCGGCCAAATCCATCCGGTCCAAGATGCCGGCTTAAAAAAACGAGCGCGCCGAAAGCAGTTAATTGACCGACCAACCGAAAGATGACACTCTTGGAGACGACATCCAGAGCCGATGCGGTGTTAGGCGAGGTAATAAAATACCCCAGAGTGTTACGGTAAATGTAAGGCTTTAATCATCGCGCTGCGGCCGCTGGACTTCCAGCGTAAGAATATAATGCCCGACGGCCAATCCGCCGCAGAAAACTGCGCCTGGTGGATTTTTTCTGTTTCAGACCAAGACCTTTGCGCGATGAGCCGCCCCGAAATATCGAACGCACAGATTTCGCCTGCCTGTGGGTATTCTACCGACCAACTGACGATTAAAACATCGTTGAAGGGATTAGGGTAAGCCGTGAGCAGAGATGGACTCGCCGGCGGCGCAATCTTTCCGACTATAAAACCGTTGGTCTCATATTTCGCTTCACCCTCAAGACAGATAAAATCAATTTTCGTCCAACCATCCGATTTAAACAACTTTACATCGAAGGTCTCGCCGTTTTGGAGACCTTCGCGCTCTTCAGTAGCAGGGTTGTCGCCCCACACTGGGATGGCGAGTCGGCCGCCGCTGGTTGTAAAACCCCGACCGACCGAAATGTTATTCAGGTCGAATAGTCCGACTTCGCAAAAGGGGGGCAATCCTATGAGAAGAAGGCTCATATCTTCGCCTGAAGGCGAGGGCGTAAAAGTAATCGGCTTTCTCACGACCGACGCGGCTTCATCTTGCCCAGCTGGATATATCAAGGTGTCGGGAGCGGCAAGTTTGACCAAATAACCTTCGCCCGGCTCGAGCGTGCCGACGCCGTCCCAATTCCATTGGCGCGTATAAAAGGCGCCGTCGTCGCGTTTGACCATCAACAGGTTGTCGCCTAAATCTTCCATTGCAGTTTGCAAGGCTTGGGCTTGCTGCGGCAGATAGGCGATCAAATTCCAGCCTAATATCAGGGGCAGGGGGATGTTGGCATCGGCTACGACGCCTCGGACGGTCAAAGTTTGCGGCTGGGCGACCATTACAGCGTAGCCATCGCGTAAGTCCCATAGCCCGATGTTGTTGAAGCCGCGGCGTGGGTCATAGAAGCGTCCGCGGCCATCTTTGACGAGCAGTATCTGTCCGGCGCCAATCGGCTCGGCAAGCACGACGCTGAACTCCAGCACCGGCGGTGCGACATTCAGCGAAATCCAATTCCAGCGCGCATTTAAATTCAATCTCAATTCGCCAGCCGGGCGGGCGTCCAGGTTCAACACTGTGAAGCCATCGCGGACAAAGCGCTGCGGGCCTTCGATGAAATAGACCTGCGCGGCTGTCTCTGCGTTCGACCAAGGCAGAAACATCCGGAACTCGAATATCTCGCCGGGCTGAAAGCCATCGACGACTTGGGTGAACGGGTCGTCCGCACCGGCGGCAAGTCCGCAGCGACCGCCGTAATGAACCGCGCCCCCGGCGCAGAAGCCCGCCGGCGTGAAAACCGCTATTTCGACGCCCGGCGGGCAGATTTCACCCTCCAAACGCAATTCTTGAATTAATAAACTATGGTCGGATACCGCCGGCGGCGGCATCTCAAAATGCACAGGGTCCGGCGATACGATATGCATAAGTATATCGTAGATTGGAAACTGACGGCCAGGGGTATTGTGTAAAACTGTAACTTGCGCTCCGACCGTCGTGTCAACCGGCAGATTATAAGCCGATATGTCAATTGTAATGAGGCTTCCTTGGTTGGGCGCTAGTATTCCGGCGGCTGGCACAACGGACACCCACTCGCCGCCGGTTATTTCGCAACCGAATCTCAACTGGTTATTGCCGATGCAGCGAATCGGATAAGTAAAATCAAAAACGCGATTTTGCGGCAGATAGATTTCACGACCTACGCCTTGAACCTCCAGCCGACTTTCGACCGGCGGAAACTTGACAAAATCGAAGCAATTCAAAGCCAGTTGGGCATTGTCAGCCTCAAAAATCAGGCTGTTCGTCCATACATCCGCATCGCCGATAAGTATCACCCGTCCCCAAGGTTGAAACTGAACAATGCCGGCGCGGTTAGTCCGGTCCGAAGCCAGAATGCGCGCGTTATTGCCGCCGGGCGCCGAACCGACGACGCTGCCGAAGCGGAACACCACGCTGTCAACCCCTTCGAACAGCGGCGAGTTGACCAGATTTATCAGATTGCCGAGCAGGTCGTCCTGTGCGGCTCGCAGCCCGAAGCCGTTCAGCAAACCTTCTAAATTGCGCCGGCGCACAGCGGAGTTATCGGCGAGTATGATAATACCGCCAAACCGGCTGAACTCTAAAATATTTTCGATTTCTGCGGCGGTGTAAGCCAATTCGTAGTTCGATAAAATCGAAATGACTAAAATATCGGCTTCCCACAGCGCGCGGCGGGCGAGCATGCGTTCCTGCACGGTGATTTGATAATCTGACTGTTCCAACATTCGAGACAGTTCGAGATATTCGCCGGCGGGGGTGTATCTATCCAGCGGCGTATGGCTGGCATCCCATAAGACGCGCGTCTCAGTCCAGCCATTTGACGGGACAATATACAGGCTTATGCCCATTAGGATTACGCTACCCAACGCTAAAAGCCGCGCTGCCGGTAGTTCGATGCCGCTCCGATTTCGATTGTGCATTGTTCTGCTCGCATTAGGTCGAATTGATATATCAATATACGCGCTTAAAAGCCGATTTTCAAATTGACAGGGCGTTAAAATTGGATTATTTTTATTATGGACGATATGGACGATATAAACAATATAGACAAAGAAGATAAATAACCCTATAAAAATATGCTCCCGATAATCCTTCTTTTCCCCGGTCAGGCGTCTCAATATGTTGGGATGGGACGCGGTTTTTATGAAGGTAGTCCGGCGGCGCGGGATTTTTTCGACTGCGTTATTAGATTCGACGGACTTCAACATCTGCCAAAGGTCATCTGGGAAGGGCCGGACGAACTTCTGACCCGCACCGATAATGTCCAACCCGCTATGACCATCGTCTCGCTAATGGCGTTAGCGGCATTGCACGAAAGGTTGGGCGTCGATTTCAAACCTTTGGCTTGCGCCGGGCATAGCCTTGGTGAATATGCCGCGCATTACGCCGCCGGCAACCTCAGCCTTGAGCAAACGTTGACTTTAGTGCGTTGGCGCGGCTGTTGGATGAACGAAGCCGCCCAGCCGCCCAATCCCAAAGGCGGTATGGTCGCCGTAATGGGTCTGGCTTTGGAAGATTTGGAATCCATCGCGGCTGAAATCGGCCGGGATAAAATCGCGGTCGCCAATCTGAACAGTCCGGGGCAGGTCATAGTTTCGGGC
>VGIO01000042.1 GCA_016867855.1 Calditrichota bacterium | reverse complement strand
CTAACTGCGGAAATGATGACATCAGCGGCGGAGTATCAAATAGCTCGTCCAGCCAAATCCATAAATCCCGATAAGCGAATAAGTTCCAGCGCAGCATCGCTACTAAATTAGACAATGACCACGCCAATTTGGATTTCAATTGCAGGAACTTTAACCAGCATCGCAATTAATGCTGTCCAAATTATTTGTTGGAATCCTATTTTGGACAAGTGTGCTTGAATTTAATAATAAGGCTATTATGAAAAAAAGAATTGTGCATGCTATTTGTGTTTTCAATGTCTTTCCTTAAAGTAGTTGTTTGTTAAATATAATCATTTAAAGAATTATTATCAGGATTCAGTAAAATAGCGGAATACTGATAAGCAATGATTTTCTTTATTTTTACTTTATTTCATTGGTTTAATAAAGCAAATTTCAAAATATTCACGCCGCATATACTACCCGGAATGAGTTTAGTATGTCTTTGCGGCGAATGGGATTGCGGATGGCTTTCTTTTCGATGATATCGACTTCGCGATTGAAAACCTCTTCGAGTTCCCATTTCATTTCGACGATATGCCGCAGACTCCACGGCGCTTCCGGTTCGAAAGTTACAAGCACGTCGATGTCGCTGTCGGGATGGAAGTCCTCGCGGATGACCGAGCCGAACAGCGCAAATTCGACGATGCGCCACTTGCGACAGAAAGCCTCGATGAGATTATGCGGTATTTCTATGCTCATTGTAAGGTTGTTTATAGGGTTTATTCACAATTCTATCATCACATAATCTACGCTGCCGGTCTGATCGATTATAGAGCCGATGACCTTATGCCAGTTGCGCCGCGAATCCGGTGGTTCGTTCGGCTCTTGGGATCCGCCTTCCTCCCACCAGAAGTCCTGCTTGCTCATCAGTTCCAGAGTATCCTTATAGTAAAGGAGGTGGTAGTCGTCCTGCAGGTCAGCCAAATTGATAAAGTCTTTAAACATTTCATCCGGTAAATCGCGGATGTAGATGTAGGCGATAGACGGGTGAATGATGAAAAGTTTTTTTAAGGGCATTTATTTATAAATATTAGGTTTATATTTTTGTTTGCGATTCATGTGCGAGAGGACCAAATGAAGTCATTAAACGCGAGTATTCTCTATAATAAGTTTCCCAGTCATTCGCATCATAATATTTTGGATTAGAACTCTCATTTAGCTGCATTATTCTGAAACATACAGCGTCAGTTATTATTTCAGCGATAAGAATTCTGAATTGCATTTCATCTTGTTCAGGAAAATGAGGTGGATTAACAAAATATCTTTTTAAAATAGAATGGCGAGCCATAATTTCACATTCATTTCCCTTCCAATGAAAACGCCTATCACCGAGCACTCTATCTTCAATTTTAAATTTGTTTTCCGAACCAAAAGAAGGTATCGAAACAATATCAGCGCTTGCCGAATAATCAGGTATCACTGCCGATATCTTTTCGCAAATATCCTGCTTTTTGGCGCGCATCTTCATTTTACAGATCGCAATACCTTTTTCCGGTTTAACGATCATCGTTCGATCACCTTTAATCTCAATTTTATCAATATCATAATCCAAAGTAACGACAATATTCGATCCAACAATCGATGGCGAAGGTGCCAACAGGTAAAAATTTCTGTATTTATCTTCGCTAATTGAATATCGCTCTCTATTGAAACTAAAAGTTTTGATATCTTTATATTTATCCTGTTCAGTTTCAAATACTTCCAAAATTGCTTCATCGACGATTGATCCTATTTGTATTTTTACACCAGCCGCTTTCGTTGGGGCTAAGCCTTTAACCTTCCAAGTCGAGCGTAGCAATCCTATTTCAGTAGGATGTATTTCTAAAATATCAAATGACTTGTCCGATTCAATTTCACAACCTTCACAGTGGATTTGAATACTATCGCCAACTGACAGTTCAGGAAATACTTCTTGTTTGATAGTTAAATAAAAGCGCTGGCTTTCACCGACAATAACCTGAGAATATTTTGGTGAAAAGGAATATCCTTTATTTCTAAATTTTGAATCTTTTAAATCCTCACCATCTCTACTTTCGTCGTCAGTTTCGATATTTTCGCTCATAAATTTTGCTGCTAGTTTTTGAAGACTATCGAGTCGTTTTCTTGTATTGTGATTTTCAATTTTTTTAACCTTTGATTCTGCCTGTTTTCTTTCTTGTTCAACTAAAGGTCGTAATCTTTTTAATACTTCTTGAAAAAGGGATTTGACAAAAGGATGTTCACGCCTTAAACCTGTTTTTCGATTAGGGTCATAAATCCAACTTGGATTTTTCGGATCAACAGGGAGACGTTTTTTACGTGTATCTTCGTATGCATTCCATAGGTCATCCAAGTATTCGCAAGTCAGACGCCCAAAATACCATTGCGCATACGGATCATCGTCGAGTTCAGGGCTGAAATATGTTGATTCGTGTATTGCATGCTTTGATTTAACAATTATACCATTCAGCCTAAATCGATGTGATGAACTCACTATTTTATCTTTAGATCTTTTTATTATTAACTTAGCCTCGGCACCAGGATATTCCGGTATTTTAAACGTTTCTTTTAAGCGGTCTTTGCCTTCTAAAATCGGTAATGTCAATAGTGTTTGTCTTTTTTTATTAATATCATAAAGGGTTATTTCTCGTTCGCTTATAATATCTCTTAAGGGGACTAATCTACTTAAATCACGTTCTAAAACTTCATGTTGCGGTATTATATGTTCTCTATCGATATAAAGGGTAACTAAGGTTCCAGTCCCTTCAAGTATTTTAGTGCGTACGCGATGCAATTCAATATTTTTATCGATATCGGAAAATAGTTGACATACCGCAAATTTATTGATTTCGCAATAATGAAAGTTACCATCTTTTGCGAAAGATTCGAAAACTACTTTTCCAAGTATAGCCACATCCTTTGCACCTCTGGACATAGCACCTCTTACAGATTCACCTTCTTCGATACCGCTGACGCTCGTTCCGACTCTTAGAAGTTTCCTTTCCATGTCTTCACGAGTCATTCCATCAGCAAAGTCTCTTATTCGGACTATACTCGCCTCGACACCTCGTTTTCTCTCAACCTCAATTTCTATCTTGCCGCGTTTTCGTTTAAGAATCGAATATCGGTCGTCGGGATTTGTTACGAGTTCAACCAATGCATCGTATATATCCCGAATGGCATTCGCCGCATTTTGCTCCCAGTATCTAATATCGATTGAGAGCATTCTTTTGTCCGGTGTGTCGGGCATTTTAGTCTCCAAATTCGTCAGTTAATAATTTATAAGTTATTTTTTTTAATTCTTTTATGAAGGTTATTACTTGTGAATTTTCTACCGATTGAGCTAATTGAACGGCATTCTGAAATCTCTTCTCCCAGGTCGTTCTGGGTGAATCAATCGAACAACGAAACAAATCTGCAATTTCTACCAGTGACGGGTTGATTATCGTATTATTTCGTTTAAATTCAATAAACAGACTATGTTCGAGAAATCTTCGTAATTTTTGATATGCTTCCTGTCTATTTGCACTTGTGTATTGAATATTTAGGTCTTTTGCCATTTTTTCTTTATTATTATTAATCCAATTAATACCCGCTTCAGTTAGTTCCCATCCATCTATTGCTGGACCAAATTCTTTTATTCTTAATACTCTAGTTCCTTTCCCTGACCTTCCACGAAGCAACTCGCCATATCGAGGTCGACTGGCATCCATAAGCGAATTTACAACTACAATTTTGTCAATTTTATCTTTATATTTAATCCACGAAAACGATTCCGGCGCTAACTCAAAGCACTTAATAGCGATATCCTCAGTGTGAATACGCTTATCGATACCGCCGAGCAAGTAAACTGCATAAACGGCAATTTCTCTGTTAGTAATGATTGGTTTCATTTTTTAATTGAACTAACTTGGTTTTATTTGTAAGAAATTGGTTACCAAAGGCGGATTTGATGGTTGCTATTATTTATGAAATCGAGAAATACATCACCATCAAAGCCATTTGGTAAATGTCCCAAATTCTCCAAAACAAACAGCACTTCCCTAGATCCAAGCCCGTTGCGCAAAATATCCACAATGCCTTGCGGCTCGTGGGCTTTGAGATGCTCAATTTTCTCGCGGGTGATTTCTATATTATTTTGTATTAAGGTCATTGGTCCTCATCAGCATTAATATTTGTCTCCCCAAAAAGTTCCCTGACTGCCTTGTCCACTTCGATTTCCAGCGCCCGGATGCCGCCTAATTCATTGCGGGCGGCTAAGTCGTGCAGCGCTAAGGATAATTCTGCCAGCCGTTTGTGCAGCGCGTTGTCCGGTTCGAACTTGGGCAGCGCCAGATGGTTGATGACCGACGGCGTGCCGAAACCCCGCCCAGCCGCTGAAAAGGACTTGATGTAATCCCGCACCGGCGTCGAATTCAAAATAGCGCAGAGAAAATGGGCTTCGCTCTCGTCATTGGTCGGAATGAACGAAGTCGTATGTTGCGGAATAACTTTCTTATGCCCCATTGGAGTTTTTTGGGTCGAAACTACACAGGATATCAAATCATTTCCCATACCCTTCCAGACTACCTTATAAGACGAAAAGGTGTCTTTGGAAATCCCAAATTGACTGTAAAAAGGATCCCAGTCCGTGTTATAGAATTTTATATAGAGCGGCCGCGACTCTAAAATCCTGCGATGCATAAAGAGGTATCCCAAAGTGCGGGTCCAGGTTACGCGCATCCACTCGATATTATAGCCGCGCCGGCGCTCGGGGTCCTGCACGACCAGTATATAGATTTCCGGCGAGGCTTTCCAGCGTTTAATGTCCTTACCGCGCAGAGCCGGATAGACTGGTTCAGGCTCGATTTGGGAATACTCAGACTCGATTTTGTGCTTACCGAGTTCACTCAAGTTTCGCACATAGATATTGCCGTTAGAAGCCACTCGGTCGATTTCAAGCCAAAAGACACCATAAGGACTTGGATAAGCACCCGCGATTGACTTATAACAAGACTTACCTTTCAAATTCATCAGCAACGGCGCTTTGGGATTTATGGTCTGCCAGGAACTATTGAACTCGCGGATGGGACGCGCTTCATATTTCTCTTTTTTAAGAATCAATTTCAGATCTTCATATTTCATCTTGACCGGCACACGATGCCCCTGGCTGAGACGAGTCCATACATAATAAGGCACCGGATATTTAGTTTCAGCGCCAGTCTTTAAAACTACAGCCGCCGATTTGTTGGACGCATCCTCGAACGGTTGAAAAGAGGCAAAATCGTGGGCTTTGATTATTTTTAAGAATTTGCCGCTCTTACCCAATCTGAACCGTCTGAAGCCTTCTCCAGCGCCTTTGGATTTAAAAACCTCCTGCGTAATCAGAAAGCCTAAAGTCCCGCTATCTTTTAGATAATGGTCAACGGCGGCATAGGTGAAGAGCATAGAGAAATCCTTCTTGCCGCCGCCAAGACGGCCTTCATAGCCGGAAAGACTAAACAGCCCATACTCTTTCCACAAGTTGAGTGTGGCTTGCCGATATTCCTGTGATAGAAAATCCCACCTAATCCAGGGTGGATTTCCGACTACATAGTCGAATCGACCAGCCACTACCGGGGCTGACATATTCTTCAGAAATCGCGCCCAAATTCCATTTCGCCCTTCTTTCTCGACCGTGACCAATTGCTCATAGAATTGCTCGATAATCTCTTGATTAGGAGGGAAAACTAAACCCTCATTTTTTAATACCTGAATTGCTTCACCGACCGGAGTCTGCATCGACACCAACCGCTCAAGCGAATCAGCCGCATTCTTGAGCAGCCAATCTGATTTAATCCACACGCGCGGAATATAGAAAGTCTGAACCGAAGTAGGGACTGGAACTATCTCGCCGCCGGCAGGACCTAATTGTCTCTGTCCGAGTTGCTCAGGCCAAAGCACGGAATCAGCCAGATATACTCTTAGTTCGATACGGTCGGATTCAGAAATTAAATTGCCAAGCGCCAATAAGTAATTTGTGCGCGCTGCGATGACAGCCAATGGATTAAGATCGAAGCCCCAAATTCGATTTAATATATGTTTTAGCGTTTCTTTGGGAGGTTCATTATGCTGCAATCCGAATTCGCGCGCCCGGCGTATTGCCAGCACTAAAAATGTCCCGGTTCCACAGGATGGATCCAATAAGTTTTTAGATGTGTCGCCGGTATATCCAACTTCATCCAGCATTAGTTCAGCCAACCAATCTGGAGTATAATATTCACCTAATCTATGTCTAACTTCGCGTGGCACAAGAGATTGATATAATTCCTTAAGCAGGTCTCGGTTTGCATCCGGATTGATAGTCGGCGTTGCCGGCTCATATTGCGTAAGTTCACGGGCAGTCTCACGAATCGACTCTTCCAAACCAATCCACATAGCATCCAAATACCAGCGGAAAAAATCGCCTTCGAGATAATTTGCTATTCCAAACCGGCTGTATTCACCGCCATCCTCTAACCGCTTAAGCATATCTTGGAATTTGCTTTTATCGCTGTGAACCAGGTCGTTGGAAAACGAAGAATCAATTCTGGTCTCGTAAATCGAAAGATACTCTATGGCTATGAATTTTATCAACAGCACATAATAAGTATGTAAAGCAAATAGAACCTGCTGGATATCGACTTCTTTAGACAATCCAAAAGCATCGTAAAGATATTCCAGGTCTTTAGATTGAATGGTCTGGAATGGTTCTCCATAGACGATACCAAATAATCGTTTCCATTCACAGAAGAAAGTATCGGCTCGTCGTTTAGTATCCCATTCTCGCAATGCTTCGACTAGGCCGTAAATACACTGCGCCGCGATATTACTTTTAGTTCCGAATGATAAAGTCAAGTTTTCATTATTCAAATTCTTGCGTTTGAGCGATCTGATGTAAGTAAGAAATGTGCAGGCGGCGGCAGAATTAAAGAGATAAGGACCTGTCATTTGGTATTTGAAATCTTTAGTCTCAAACTCTAAATATGACTCCGCTTTCGCTTTGACGAAAAATATTCTTTCCCCATCAAATCCGACGCCGACAGGCTTCGAAGAGGCTCTAAAAAGATCGTCTTTTACTGATTTTCTAACGCCTTCGAGGTATCCTACTATTTGCTGAAATGTGTGATCTATCTTGGCTTCAGAATTGAACGAGCGAGGCGCTTCATACTCTATAATTAGTTGACCGTGCATAGCGTCGATGCGGCCGCCTGAAAGCACACTTTTCTCATATTGAGGCTCAATTTTTATATCAAGTAAATTACAAGTATTTTCAATCAATTTCTCAAATCCAATACGAAGATCCTCCTCGCTTGCAGCCTTCTCTAAAAGTCTGCGCACTGAGGCGGCAAGGTCATCTGCAAGTTGATTAAATGTCGCTGCCGCTGCTTGTCTATCGGTTTCAGTTTCAAATAACTGCATAAGAATTATTATCTAATTTACTTACGAATCGGGTAATCAATACTATCCACCTCCACCCTGACCCCCTCCCGCCGTGCCACTTCTAAAATCGGCGTGCCGTCGTCTTCCTCCCACTGCTTGAGGCCGCAGGCAATCGGCTCAATACGGCAGTCGATATGTCCTGCCACATGCCATAGCGTCGCGCGTGGCTCATACTCATCAGTTTCATCGAACAAAGACGCCACTACAACCAAATCAATGTCGCTCCATTTGTGGGTATTGCCTCGGACTTGCGAGCCGAAAAGAACGCCAAAAGCAGGTTCGATGCCGCGCTCGATTAACGCCGTTAAATAGCGTCGAATTGATTCTATAGTTGACTTATCAGCCATTCGACCTTCAATTTAGTATTAGCAATGAGCCGGGTGACTTTATCTGTGGTTGGCGGCTTGGGGATCCGATCTGCGTATCTTCCGGCAATGTTCCAACCTGTCATTTCTTCATAAAACTCCACATCTTCTTTAGACAACGCAATATTGGCAATTTCAGCAAGTCGCACTAAATTATGAATATACGGCGGCTGTGCTTTAGTCACCTTAGTCACATTCGCTTTCAATGCCTTTTCCAGCGCAAGGTGAGCGAAGAATAGCCCGAACTGCACCCGCCCGCGTTCGACGGTCTCAATAGCGAAATCCAACGCTTCCAAAGCGCCGGATTTCCAGTGCGCTATGTGTTTTTCGACATTCATTTTAAAATTGCTTCACTGCACTTAAAAAATGTCAGGTCTGAACTTCACCCTCACGGTTTGTAAGTCCCTAGCCGGTCCTTTTCCTTCTCCATTTCGGCGCGGCGGATTTTGGTCCAGAGGATGGCTTCCTCGCACCACTGGATGGATTCAGCGGCTTTGTCGCGGGCATCGTTCACGAAGCGGACTTTAGCCAGATCCATCGCTTCGACGAAGGCGCGCTGGGCTTTGCGGTATTCCTTCTCCGCCCAGAATTCGGCGTTCAGGTCGTCGGCTTGCCTGAGCAGTTTCTCAGCTTTGCGCAGGTCCGAGCGTGCCGACCAATCGCAACTATTTAAAACCATCACTCCTGTCAACAGGAACGCAACGGTTAGAATTATCGTTCGAGGATACACAAGCGCTCCGAGAATTCGGTTGGTGTTGACTTTGTGCAGGCTCAATTATGTTCTGCAATATCCACTAAAGCGGCGGATATAAATAATAGTTTATTAATTGAGGTAATTGCAAAAGTGTTGGATTAACTGATGGCAAGACGGACGCCCTCGTCCGCCGCATTCTATGCTTGGTTTGGTTTTCGGCGGACGAGGGCGTCCGTCTTGCCATATCTGAATTTTCTGGTTTGATCATCACTTTTGCAATTAGCTCAGTTAAGAATTTAAGTTCTCTTTCGACTGCATCTCTGCAACTTCTTTATAACGAAAGCAGGTCGTCAGATGGTCGTTCACCAGTCCGACAGCTTGAATGTGGGCATAGCATATTGTAGGTCCGACGAACTTAAAACCGCGCCGCTTCAGTTCCTGCGACAAGGCTGTGGCTTCCGGCGTCTGGACCGGGATTTCGCTTTCAAAATTATAAGATAATCTTTTTTTAGGCTTATAGCGAGAGATAAAGGTTGAAAAACAGCCAAATTCCGCGCGAATTTCCAAAAAATGCCGTGCGTTGTTTATAACCGCTTCAATTTTGGCTCGGTTGCGGATTAATCGCCGGTCTTGAAGCAGTTTCTCGACCCGACCGGCTTCCCATTGCGCAAGTAAGACCGGGTCAAATCCGGCGAAAACTTCGCGAAAAACTTCCCGCCGTTTTAAGATAGTCAGCCAAGATAAGCCGGCTTGAAAGATTTCATAGAGTAAATGCTCAAACTGGGCGTTATCATCAGGCCGCGGAACGCCCCATTCGCGGTCATGATAATCGGTCAGCAAAGGGTGCGCCAGGCACCAAGGACATCTTGAAAGCATAAGCAATTGAACGCTTAAGTGATTAGGTAGTTTTAATGAAGGCGGACGGGGGCGTCCGCCTTGCCAATTGACGATTATTCAATAAACTCTGTTTACTTATCTAACTTATTCAATTGCCAATATTTCGTGTCGAGCCACACCAATTGACTCTCCGGTTTAGGGTCGGGTCGACGCTGGTGGCGGATGAGCGACTCCTCGATATAGACGCAGACCACCTCCGAGATGAAGGAGTGATGCGTGCCGAGCGGCAAGATATGTTTGACTTTGCAGCCCAGCGAGAGGAAGCATTCCTCTACCATAGGCGCTGCCACCAGCGGCGGGCAGAGCCGCGGCGTCCAGCCTAATTCTTTGAACTTATCGATGTGACGGCCGGATTTCTCACCGCACAACTTTACGGCGTTTAATTGTTCCACAGTGGGAATATTGACTGTGAACTCGCCGGATAACTTTATCAAGTCAAACGAAAACCGGCTGGGACGAACCGAGATAGTTATGTGCGGCGGTTCAGAGCAAACCGTCCCAAACCAGGCGATGGTAATGAGATTAGGTTTGGCAACCGTGCCGCAGCCGACTAAAACCGCCGGCGCCGGCCAAGAATGGACGTATGGGGGGATTGATATTTTCATATTATTGGAGCCGATTGTAAAAGTGTGATTAATCTAGAAAACTCAGACCATGGCAAGGCGGACGCCCTCGTCCGCCGAAAATAGCATAGAATGCGGCGGACGAGGGCGTCCGCCTTGCCATAAGTTAATAATTCCGACACTTTTGCAATTACCTCATTGTTTTTTTGATTTTTACTGAGAGAATCGCAGATTTGTCTGTCTGCTGCTGACTATGGCGAGTCGGCAGCGGTTCCTTGCCCGTAGTTGACTCACCGCAGCCGAAGGCTTTGTATGTCGCAGAGTGTCCCCACTTTGCGGTTTAGTCGCGGCAGGGTGGGGACATCCTGCTGCAATCTTCGGCGGGCAGAGACGCCCGCCCTACCGCCGAGAGATTATTTCGAAGATTGCGTATAATCCAGACATCGCTTAATCCGCTCTGCACGTCTGATGATGTAGTTGCCAGTGACTTTAGATTTCAGCGGCGCCGGGATAATCGCCGCCAGCCGACAGGCTTGGTCAACTGTTAAGCGAGCGGCGTGGACTTTGAAATGATGTTTGGCGCTTTCTTCGATACCGAAGACGCCAGGACCGAATTCGATGACATTTAAATATAATTCGAGAATGCGCTGTTTGGATAGGATCCGTTCGAGGAAAATGGTGACGACGGCTTCGCGCGCTTTGCGGATATAAGTTCTTTCTGGGGAGAGATAGAGGTTTTTAGCTAATTGCTGCGTAATAGTCGAACCGCCGCGACGGACACGGCCTTTGCGTTCGTTATGCGCAGCGGCTTGGCGGATAGCATCCCAATCGAAGCCGCGATGAGCATAAAAACCATCGTCTTCAGCTGCGATGACCGCCGCCGGCACATAGCGCGGCAGCGACTTCAGCGCTACCCAAGTCTGTTTGATATCGACGGTCTGTTTTTTATCTTTCATCTGCGCGATGCGCATCTTCATCCAAGCCGTGCGTTGTGGATTATGTCCTTTCAACCACCAGACCTGCAGCGCTGTAACACCCAGCCCCAATCCTATAATAAATAGGACTGATATCATGATCCGGACTGCCGAGCGATATAACCAGCGCGCCAAACCGCGCGATCTGGTTTTCTTTCTGCCTTTAAATTTGGAAGACATTAATCTGATTTGAAAGTTGAAAAGCGCATATTTTAGCCCGGCTTCTTGAAATCGGGAAGATATCTATCTACTCTGTTGTAAATGAGAAAGCCCGAATTTCATCGGGCTGTTCTGTCGGGGCGACTGGATTCGAACCAGCGACCACCTGAACCCCATTCAGGTACGCTACCATCTGCGCCACGCCCCGATTAATAACCAATTACAATTTCACCAAAGTCAACGCTTCCGTCAGTCGGAAGTCTAAGAGAATTTATCAGCGGTCAACTACCAAGCAAAATAATCTACGCATTCAGAAGTTGCTTAAGTTCGTGTAAGCCTTCCCGGATACTACTGATTATATTAGACTGCTCAGCAATGGCATTCAATGAGGTTTGTCCGCGCTCCCAAAGTTCGCGGGGATTTTCCTTCAGCCAGCGCCGCGCGCCTTCGATTGTATAGCGTTGATTATAGAGTAGTTCCTTGATTTGCAGGATGAGTCTCAAATCGGTATCGCGATACAGCCGTTTACCGCCGCGGTTTTTACGCGGCGACAGTTCACGGAACTCGGTCTCCCAATAGCGCAGGACATGTTGGTCGATGCCGGTCGTCGAACTGACTTCGCCGATAGAATAATATAATTTTGCAATTGCCGCCGAAGGCATTCATTCCCTTTGAAATTTCTTAAGGTTGAAGTAATACCGCAGACTATTAATGTTAATATAAACTCAGGACGCAAAATAAGCAAGTAAAGTTGATATAATTTATAATATTGACGAAAAGAGTCGATCGGCGGCGTCTTATAATCATTGTGATAAAAGTGCAACGCGCTAAAAGCGCGTCATTCCCGCTTGCGCGGGAAAGACGCGACCGGATAACCTCGTCATTACTTCATAATCACTATTAATGGACACAATTAGTCGATACATAACAGGCGATGTTCATCGCTCTGACGATATATCATATTGACGATAAGCCTCGCATCTTAATATTAAGTTGCATATCATTAAAATTTAATGTATTTTAGAAATTTAGATAATAACGAACGGCTTATGATATTCCGACTATGCATTTATGCTTCAGGATTGGCTTTTGGCTTAGTCTTGGCGGTTATTCATCCGGCGGCGGCGCAAGGAGAAGGGCTGGCAGCGCGTCTTCGGCAGGAAATCAGTGTATTAGAAGAGCGGATGCGCAGCGGCGAGGCACAAAGACGCAACGCCGTCGAACTTCTGCAGGATACCGAACGCAAAGTTGAACTGCGCCGCAGGCTAATTCGTGAAATGGAAAAGCAAATTGAGACCACATCGTCGCGGATAAAGAAATTAGACCGTAATCTGCAGGGACTCGAAAACGAAATAGCGTCCTTATCGACCGACCTTAGGCAACAAGAGTATAATTTAGAAAAACTGCGGTCGGAAATCGGGACGCGCGTTGCGCAAGCCTATCGCCAAATGCGGGGAGATAAATTGCTTTTACTGCTGGCAGCCCGCGATCCAGCCGGGCTGGCGCGCAAGCGGCAGTATCTTAACGCGATTCAAAAATACGACCGGCGCCAAATCCAAGTCTTAAGCCGGAGCCGCGACATCGTCGCCGTCACACGCGACAGCCGCGAACAATTACATCTTAAGATAACGCTCGACAAAACACAACGGTTAGTCGAGTTGGAGAAATTACGCAACTTAATGGCCGGATGTAAAAACGAAGAGCGCGCCTTACAAGAGGAAAAGCGGCAGAAGCAGGCGTTAGTCGCCAAGATTGAGAGCGATAATGCATTGCTGCGGACGATGTTGGAGGAGCGAAGGAAATCGTTAGTCGAAATAGAGCGGGAGATAAACAGGTTGCAGCAAGCGCCGCGCCCGGCTTCAGCGCTGCAGTGGACGCCGGATGTGCCGTTCAAGCAACTTGTCGGCAAACTGCCCTGGCCGGTCGAGAGTTCTCGCATCGTCCAACCGTTCGGTCCGAGCCGACATCCACAATTAGGCACGACGACGGTCAATCCGGGCATTGACTTAGCCGCCTCGCCGGGGGATATTGTGCGCGCCGTCGCGGCTGGGCAGGTTACGAAAATCGCCTGGCTGCGCGGTTTCGGAAATACTATCATTATCGACCATAACGAAGGTTATTACACTGTTTATGCCAGGTTGGAGCGCATTGCGGTAAGCGAAGGCGAAGTCGTTCAACTGGGGCAGCCGCTCGGCTCGGTGGGGGAAAGCGGCGGCAGCAGCGATTTTCATTTTGAAGTCTGGGATCGCCGCGAAAAGCAAAACCCACTCGAATGGCTGAAGAAATAACGCCAATGTTAATGCCAATGATGATAAAAGGAAGCAAGGAAACGGGGAAGCAAACCGACATCCTTGCAACTTACAACTTGCAACTTGCAAACTTGCGAACTTTCAAACATTCTAATTTTCTATGCTTGCTACGATACAGGAAGCCATTGTCGAATATCGCCGCGGCCGGATGTTGATTGTCGTCGATGACGAGGACCGCGAGAACGAGGGCGATTTGATAATGGCAGCGGAGAAGGTTACACCGGAAGCGGTTAATTTTATGTCTAAATATGGGCGGGGGATGATATGCCTACCGCTCACCGGCCGCCGCTGCGAAGAGTTGGGTCTTGAGTTGATGGTCGGCAAGAATACCGCGCTGCACGGCACTGCGTTTACAGTGACTATCGACTACAAGCATGGCACGACGACCGGTATATCGGCGTTTGACCGGGCTTTGACGATAAAGAAAGCCATCGACTCGACGGCGCAGCCGGAAGATTTCGCCCGGCCGGGGCATATTCATCCTTTGCGGGCGGCCGAAGGCGGCGTGCTGCGCCGCGCCGGGCATACCGAAGCCACCGTCGATTTAGCGCGGCTGGCAGGTTTTTATCCAGCCGGCGTCCTGTGCGAAATCCTAGACGACGACGGCACAATGGCGCGTCTGCCGCGGCTGGAAAAAATGGCTGGACAATTCGACTTGAAAATCGTGACTATCCGCGATTTAATCGAATATCGCCGGCGCGATGAGAAGTTAGTTTCGCGCGAGGTCGAAGTCCATTTCCCGACGCGATTCGGCACTTTCCGACTGATTCATTTTCGCAACATCATATCGAATGAGAATCATATCGCCTTAGTTAAGGGCAATATCGCCACCGATGAACCGGCGCTGGTGCGCGTGCATTCGTCCTGCCTGACCGGCGATGTGTTTTCCTCGGCGCGCTGCGACTGTGGCGACCAATTGCACATTGCGATGCAGATTATCGAACGCGAGGGCCGCGGCGTCGTGCTTTATATGAACCAGGAAGGACGCGGAATTGGACTGGAAGCCAAACTGCAGGCTTATAAACTACAAGATGAAGGACTTGACACCGTCGAAGCCAACCGGGCGCTGGGCTATGGCGACGATTTGCGCGACTACGGCACCGGCGCGCTGATTCTAAAGAACCTTGGCGTGCGCAAACTGCGTCTGTTGACCAATAATCCGCGTAAAATCATCGCACTTAAAGGCTTCGACCTCGAAATCGTCGAACGCGTGCCGATTGAGATTAAACCCAATGATAATAATGTGCATTACTTGGAGACTAAGCGCGATAAATTGGGACATCTGATTTTAAACTCGTGAATTGGCAACGGGATATTCCGCTCGGCGAGTGTAAAATAATAGAAAATAAATCTATACATCATTGAATTTAAGCCTTATCGGCTGATAAATATCGGACTTTTAGGGAGCAGCGTTGGAACCTGGACGCCGAAAAGCCTTCTTTGCCGGCGAGGTCGAGACCTCCGTCATCTATTGCGGCGACTGCCTGAACAAGTTGCAGAAGTTGCCGGACGGCTGCATCGACCTGATTTATATCGACCCGCCGTTCAATTCGAACCGCAACTATGAGCTCTTCTGGGGCGATACGCGGGAGAGGCGCGCCTTCGAAGACCGCTTCGGCGACGCTGAACATTATATAAATTGGATGCGGCCGTGCCTAATACAACTATATCGCACGATGAAAGCGACGAGTTCTTTTTATTATCACTGCGACTGGCACGCTTCGCATTATGTTAAAGTCCTGCTTGACCTCTTGATGGGATTCGACAATTTTCTTTCAGAAATAGTATGGTGTTACCGCGAACGAGGAATTGCGAAGCGCTGGTGGAATCGCAAGCATGATACGATATTTGCATATGCAAAGAAACTCGGAAAACATACATTCAATTACAGAGAGGCGATGGAGTCCTACTCGGACGATTATTTGAAAAAGTTCAAATATGTCGACGAAAAAGGGCGCTATATGATAAGAGGGAAGGGTGTTAAAGGCAGCCCGGTTTATAAAGCCGACGGCCTCGCTCCTGACGCCGAATTGAAATATCCGGGACTAACTTACAGGCAGTATTTAAATTCCGGGATACTGCCTTTGGATTGGTGGATTATTCCGTTGTTGAACAAAGCCGCTTCTGAGCGGCTGGGTTACCCGACGCAAAAACCTCTAATATTGCTTGAGAAAATTATCAGTGCATCGTCGAATTCTAACGACATCGTTTTAGATGCGTTTTGCGGCTGCGGCACGACCCTTGTAGCAGCGCATAAATTAGGACGCCGCTGGATTGGGATGGACATCTCGCCGACGGCTTGCCGCGTGATGGCAAAACGGCTTAAAGAGACCTGTAATCTAAAAGAAGGCCGCGATTTTATCGTCCGCGATATGCCCAAGACGATCGAAGAGTTACTCAAATATCCACCCTTCGAGTTTCAGAACTGGGCTATTAACGCGCTTGGAGGAGTGCCATCAGCACGCAAAGTCGCCGACTACGGCATCGACGGCTATCTCTATCCTTCGGATGTCGAAATTAGTAAAAAAGAAGGTGAAAACCTATTCGGACAAATCGACCGGCGCTTCCCGGTGCAGGTTAAGCAGCATCCCGCCGGTCGACCGGATATCGACAAATTTGAGACGGCAATGCGGCGCGACAGGCGCGACAAAGGCTTTTTCGTGGCTATCTCATATTCGGACCAGGCTCTCCGTGAAATTGAACGCGTTCAACGCGAGGAGTGTTTGACGATTATTCCCTTTACCGTTCAGCAGATTATTGATGAAGAAACAAAATCTGAAGGAGGGATGTGAGGCGGTGGAGCGGGCGTCTCGCGTCGGCTTTGTGTTATTCCGGATTTGAGAGGTGAGATTTTACACCCGGCTTCAAGAAGCTGGGCTACATCTATATCTTTGTCAGCGGAAGCAGGTCAGCCTGCCTTCTATGAGTAAATTCGATTATTACCCATCATCACAAATAGAATACAATCCGTATTATCAATCAAATTTATGGAGTGTTTGATGAAAAACTGGATTATTCCATCAATAATATCGACATTCTGCGCGCTAAATCTATATGCGCAGGACAATCAATGGGTTGCCCGCAATAACGGGCTGGGCAACCGCACGGTCTATTGTATTGAGATGCAGGCGAACAATCCGGATGTTCTTGTAGCGGGGACGGCACAAGGGTTGTTTCGCACGACCAATGGCGGGCAGCAATGGAATCAAATGCATAATGCCACGGCTCGCGCCGTCTGGATATCCCCCAACGGACAGACGATTATGTTCGCCTTCAGCCAAGGCTCACGCTCGGACGGCATCTGGATTTCACGCAACGGCGGACAGAACTTCGATGTGTATCAATGGATGATGTGGCCTTATTCTCTGGCCGTTGACCCCGCCAACAACAATCGCGTCTTCGTCGGCACACGCGACCAGGGTTTCTATTACACCCTCGATGGACAGAACTGGAATCAAGCCAACAACGGCTTGCCGGGCGGGATGATTTCGCACCTCAGCCTCAAGAATTTCAATAACCAAACCCACCTATTTGCCGCCACGACGCGCGGCGTCTATCATTGCATCGTCGGCAATAATATCCAATGGAATTCGATTGGGCCGCGCAATTTGCGGATTGGACAGACCGCTTTAGGTTTCGACGGCGATAGAGACATCTTCGCCGGCACTAACGACGAGAGCGATTCTGATGGTTTATATTTTTCGGAAGATTTTGGGCAAAATTGGGACATCAGCCGCTGGTGCTGGTGGGTGCAGGCGGTCGAGACGGCGCCGGGGATAGTGATTTTTGCGTCGCGCGAAATCGGCGTCCTGCGCTCGACCGACAACGGCGAAAACTGGACGCTGATGAACCAGCAACTGCCAAACTTCGATGTCGTTGACCTTGCGATTCACCGTGGCAACAATGCCGTGCTGGTCTATTGCGCTCACAACGGCAGCGGTGTATATTCCTATCGGATTCCTGTGGAAGGACAGCCGCCATCGCGGTTTGATTTGGAAGAGCCGGATAACGGCGCTGAAATATCCATAGGTCCGGTAATTTTTCGCTGGGGAGAGTCCGAAGACCCAAATGGGGCGGTAACATATACATTATGGTTAAAGAAAGACAACGATTCGTTGTCGCGGGCAACCGATGATAATCTCATCGAAGTTAACATAGCGCGGCTTGGCTGGGATTGGGCGCGCGGCGATGAAGTTCAGTGGTGGGTAACTGCCGCGCAGGGCGGCGATATTACTGAGTGCAACGAGCGCTTCATCTTCTACGCTCAAACCCAGCCGCCGCAGGATTTCCGATTATTAGAGCCAGTCAACGGAGACACGGTTGAAAATGCCGAAGTTCTCTTTCGCTGGGAGCCGTCGCAGGACCCGGATGGCGAAGTCAGTTATATCTGGCTGCTCGACCAACCGAATGGTCCACCGCTGGTGGAAGTTCTTGATACGACAGCGTTAATTGCCGATTTGAGTGGCTTCTTTCCCGGCGAAACAACGGTCTGGAATGCGCTGGCTTGTTCACAAGGCGATACAATCTGGTGCGAAGAACAATTTCGCTTCCATATCAAACTGCGCGAGATGCCGCCGGAAGCCTTCGATTTGCTGCACCCAGCGAATGATACAACAATAAATATTGCTGATACAACGAGTGATTTAATAACTATGAATTGGCAAAGATCGTATGACCCTAATCCTGAAGATACAGTAAGTTACTGCCTGTATGTGTATGAAATTATAGGACAAATTGAAGTCGGGCATCAATTTACTTTAGATGATACCATATTCTCATTTCGTTATCATGATTATTTTCCGGTTAGACCCGGTTCATTTACCCTTACACATTGGTATGTAGTAGCAATTTCCGATGAGGATACGACATATTGTAATGAGCGGTTCAGATTTATTGCAGAAAATCCAGAA
>VGIO01000041.1 GCA_016867855.1 Calditrichota bacterium | reverse complement strand
TGGTCTTTGTAAAATTGATTATTACTCGATAACCGGCAGTGTAAAATCGAACGATGGGCCGTCGTGAACCGGTTGTTTGAATGCCCTACATTAGTATTATACACCCAAGCATAATCGTGAACATCATAACATGCACGATCTAAATACTTTACGCGCAGATATGAATTCTGTTTTGGGTAGTTGATTAAAAACATATTGCCGGTGGTTTTTAAAACGCGCAGCGATTCTTTCGCTAATTCGATATACCAGGCGATATATTCATCGAAATCGCGGGTATAACTTTTGTTGCCATATTTGATTCCGACATTATAGTCTGGATCACCCAATATCATATCTATTGATTTGGATGGCAAATTGGATAATAATGCCATAATATCGCCATAATAAACTGAATCAATGAACTGGTCCTGAATCATAAACCTATCCCCATCAGTGCTTTGAATAGTTTTGTCCGGCCCTCATAACTCCCATAGACGATATCTTCCATTATGAACATCCATTTAACCACTTTCAAAAACACCTCGACTTTGCCTCCTCGGGTAAATGAGTCGTTCGTTATATTATGTTTTTTCATTAAGTTATCAATATTGTTGTCAACGCAATCATGCATATCTTTGATTAAGTCTCTTAATTTTACAAATAACTCTGGATTTTCAGAATATTTAACTCTCAAATCATTAAATAGATCGGCATGGGATCCGCGTTTTAAACCGGAATTTTGTATAACTTCGACCTTGAAATCGAAATTCCATTTCCGTAAACCGCCTGGTCGCCGGATCTGTATTATCTCATTGTTGCATAGCGTTTCAACCGGATAGAAATAGATGATGCTTTTCCCATGTCGAATACCTTCGTTGGCTATGAATGTATTAACTACTTGAACCACAATTTGTTCTCGAGTCTCTTTGGCAGCGATACAAATTCTTGGTCCGATAATAGTCTGCTTTTCTGCCTTAATTGTCATTTAAACCTCTATAGTTTTCGAGCATAATCTAAAATGTATACGTCCCCGCCGTCGGCTTCTTCGTGCGCGGCTTCAGCGAATAGCCGTAGGTCAGGAAATGGGCGCGGTTGGTTTGGTCGTCGGCTTGGACTAACAGGCTGTATTCGATGCTGGTGTTGGCGTCCAAGTTTATCCAGCCGAAGCCGCCGGCGAACCAGGTTATTCCTTCGCGCTTGAGATATCCACCGCGCAGACCTGGCGCCTTGCGCCCGAAGTCCAGCCGGGCGCCGAGGCTGTAGTTGGCTTGCATAAACGCCTTGTCGGAGGGGGCGTCGAAGCGTGTCTGCGCCGCGATGATGACAGGCGAGGTTTCCGCGCCGATTTCAGCGCTCAGCCAACTCTCCGGCTGGAACGAACTTAACGCGCTACCGACAATGTTCAAGCGCGAAGCGCCTATCGCAAAGCCGTCCGCTATACGCCACAGCAAACCTACATCGAATAACACCCCATAGGTCCAATCATCGCGGTCGTCGTAGCGTTCCGAAGCGAATTTCATCGTTACACCGAAGGGCAGTTTTCCCGAGCCAAAACCATAGGAAAGCGGCATTACAACCTGAAACGAGCAGTATTCGCCGATGTCATCAAGCGAATGACGGCGCAGGAAGCCGAAGCCGAAGCGACTCTCGCCGGCAGCAGCGGAATTAGCGACTAGAATAGACCACGACGAAGGCATCGCGGCTTTGGGTCCGGCTAAAGTAACCTCCGCCGACATCTGGTCGAGCAGCGCCAGTCCAGCCGGATTCCAGAATACTACCGAAGGATCTTCCCATACAACACCGCCAGCGAAGCCCATCCCGGCGCTATAAGCGTTAATAGGTGGAAAATGGCGGTAGAGAGGCTCGCCAGCCTTGGCAGCCACAGCGAAATGCAAGGCCGTAAGAAGGATTAAAAGAAAAGATTTACTCATATAGTTTAGTATAATACCCAACTCAACCTAAAACAAGTGTTGAGGATAAGAAAATCGATTTAAAGAGGTTGATATTAGTCGGATTCTGTTTTATATTTAACGCACAGTGATTTAATGGCTGCTGACTGCGGCGGGGCGGCAACGGTTTAGACCGACTGTCAACCCTCTGCTGTTGACAGCGTGTAGGGCAGGTTTGCAAACCCGCCGGCAGGCCGGGCGCCCTGCCCGACTTAACATCCTGCTATTCTCCCCCCACGAGCGAGGGGAGAATAATCATCATCCCGCTGTGCGATGCAACGCAAGATGAAAATACACCCCCCTTCATCCCCCCGCATGCGGGGGGAGAAGCAAGCAACAGCCGCATGCGGGTGGAGAAGGTGAGCCTATTTCCTAAGAATTGAATGGAGAGGTGGCCGAGAGGCTGAAGGCCCACGCCTGCTAAGTGTGTGTAGGAGACTTAACTTCTACCGAGGGTTCGAATCCCTCCCTCTCCGCAATAAAAAACCCACTGTCGAAGTGGGTTTTTTTATTAAGCGCCGATTGATACTAAGTCGGAATCAATCGGATGATAAATGTCAAAACAAATTCACAACAGATTAAACGGATGAAACGGATAATCCTGTAAAGCTGCTATGTTAATCCGTTCTATCCGTTTAATCCGTTGTGAATTTTGAATCCCTTTATTATTCATTTGAATGCAAATTGGTATGAGAGTGCGTCGCTGCCAACAGTAACGAACTCCAATACAGGCCCGCTGCGGCGTGTAATGTGTAGTAATTTGCAGCTCAATTCTTAAAGCCAGGAATAAAAGACGAAAGCGAGATTCACCCGTAAAGACGATGTTTGGCAGCGCTTTGAAAATTAAAGAGAAATTTTCAACAACAAACTCATTAATGTAGTTTTGTTTTATAAATCAAGAATCCACACTAAACAGCAGGGAATCAATTAACTGAAGGTGATAGAAATACCTCTCTTCCAGTCTCTGAATATAGACCTTATTTTCTCGACCCTGCAGCGACCGGCGGCGGCGAAAGCAGAGATGAGTATTCCTCTTTGCTGCGAAAGAGCCGCACGGCTTCAGCCACCTGCGGGTCGGTTGCGAGCGAGGCGCGGATACGCGCCTCCTGCCCGCCAAGAATCGAGGCTATTTCACGCGTCAGGCTCTGGCTGATAAAACTGCGCAATTCGGGCGTTTTAGTCGAATTCGCAGCCACGAGACATTTTTCCAATGAATCGACAAAGGCAAAATATAACGCGGGCAGCGAGTCGTGCTTACCAATTTCGCGCAGACTCTGCAAGGCTTCGGCGCCCGGCACCGGCGGCGAAAACAGAGCGCTGTCGAGAAAACGATCAAAGGCGATTAACATTGCATCATCGACTTTAACGTTTCCCGGCTTGCCAAATTTCATAGTCCAATCGTTGACAAATAAGTAGAACATATCGCGGCGAAACATTTCGACGCCGGCCGGTTCGACCGGCGGGAATTCGACCTTCAAATCCGGCGTCACGCCGCCGCCGCCGAAGACGCTGCGTCCGGCGCGGGTCGTGTAGCGCGCGACGTTCGTGTCATTGACATCTTTAGATGGAACTAAAGAGGGACCTTCTTCATCAGCCGACGTCCCTTCTTCATCGCCATAGATGCTGTCGGCAGCCGTTCGGTCGCGCTGAATCAGCCGTCCGGAAGGCGTATAATAGCGCGCAGTAGTGATTTTCAACGCCGCGCCTTCTTGCAGGTTGACCACCGATTGCACTAAACCCTTGCCAAATGTTGCTGTTCCTACCAATACGCCGCGGTCCAAATCCTGGATTGCTCCGGCGACGATTTCCGACGCCGAGGCGCTGCCGCCGTTGATTAAGACGATTATGGGTATATCCGGCGCTTTCGGTTCACCGCCGGCTTTGAAAGTGCGCTCTGACCGCGGCGAACGGCCCTTGGTCGAGACGATCGGGTCGCCGGGCTTTAAAAATTGCTGGGCGACATCTATCGCCGCCGGTAATAATCCTCCCGGGTTGGAACGCAGGTCGAGTATCAATCCGCTCGGCTTAGTGCGTAAAACCTTTGCCAGGGCGCTGTCGAGTTCTTTGCCGGCGCGATTAGAGAAATGCGCTAGTTTAATGTAGCCGATGTCCTTCTCGATAATCCCGGCATAACTTACATCGTGAATGCGGATGAGTTCGCGCGTGAGGGTGTATTCGAGCAGCCGGTCATAACCCGGACGGCGGATAGTCAAGGTTACATCCGTGCCTTGTTCGCCGCGGATGAGTTTAGTCGCATCAGCAGTTGTAAAACCGGTAGTGGACTTGCCATCGACGGCGATGATGACATCGCCGGCGCGCAAGCCTTTGCGCGCGGCTGGTGTATCTTCAATCGGCGAGATGACCGTCAGTTCGCGATTCGGTCCACGCAGCCCGATTTCGACGCCGATGCCGCCATACTGCCCGTGCGTTATCATCTCCAAATCGTCGGTCTGTTCCGGCTCGTAATAGACCGTATAGGGATCCAGCGTTGAAAGCATCCCGCGAATGCCAGCCTTGATGAACTTCTCGTTGTTGATTTCATCCACATAATTGCGGCTGATTTCGCGGTAAATATCCCCCATCAGTTTGATTTGAGAGGCTATTTCCTTATAACGTGCCTCCTGCGTTTGGGCGGGAGGCGCCGCCGGCTCCTGGGCAATTAACCAGCCGGTTAATATTAAAAGGATTACAAATATAATTTGTAGTTTAGGTTTCATTCGAATTCTCATTATTTCGAGTGATGTTTATGACAATTTAATGCCAATGTCAATGCTAATGCTGATGCTAATGTTGATGTTATGGGCATCGTTTTTATTTTACATTAAAGGTAATTGCAAAAGTGTTTGATTTATTAACTGATGGCAAGGCGGACGCCCTCGTCCGCCGAAAACCAAGCCTAGAATGCGGCGGACGAGGGAGTCCGCCTTGCCATGGTCTGAGTTTTCTGGATTAATCATCACTTTTGCAATTAGCTATTGACATTTACTAAATCCAAAATCCAAAATCCAAAATCCAAAATCCAAAATTCAAAAGGCATTTCCCGTTTGCAGCGATATGACATTATGTTTCGGCATACCGCCGGAATTGAACAGATGCCCCCATTGCAATTGCAACGGACCAAAGACGGTATCCAAAACGATATAGACTGCTGCGCTGTGCAGCCAATCATCTTTAACGAAGCGTTTCGCAGGTTCGTTCCAACTCGCGGCCGTAATCCAGCCCAGCCCTATATAAGCATCCGCTAAAACCCGGCTGAGCAGGTCGAAGCGATAGTCGAAACCGCCTAAAGCCTGATGCTTGCCGATGATGGCGTCGAGATGCAGTCCGGGGACCGAATACATCCCACCTATGCGCGGACGCTCATCCAATGGCGTGTGTTCAGTAGTGGTCTGGCCGGCTAATCTAAAGCCAATAGTATGCCGCGCCACAGGTGTACTATAACCTTCCCAATGCACAGCCAATTTGCTGAACTCCCTTTGTGAGCCGTAGATTTTACCGGCGGTTTCGAACGCTGCGGCAAAGCGGACGCCCTGGTTAGGATAAGGACTGCGATCTTCAGTATCGAAAGCCAATTCACCGCCGAGCGTCGCCAGACGGTATTTGTCCAGACTATAGGTCGCCGATATATCCCGATAAGTGCTGGAATGCTGCTCCCAGCGTCCGGTCAGCCGGAATAGTCCCCACCACGCCGCCACTCCTCCGACCTTTACCTCGCCTCCCCAGCGCTCTTGCTGGAAGGATCCAACCGCAAAATGCCGTCGATTATATATAGTTCGCTCCTGCCGGGCAAAGTGAGACGCGATGTTAAGTGTTAGTGGATAACTGAAGAACTTGTCAGCGTCCATACTAACGCGGTGTAACTGGTCGCGTTGACCGAAACCTGCGAATAGAGTAAACCGTGCGGCATAATTAATCGGGCTGGGAAAGGTCATTTCGACCGCGCCCCGCGTGCGATGCTCGTGCTGATAAGCCAGCTCCATCCGCACTAACGGGGCAGGATGTTCGATGATATGAAATTCGAGCGTCCAAGGTTCGCCGGCGCCGGAAGGCTTCAATACCGGATATACATTACGAAATAATCCTGTGGCGTAAAGATTCGCTGCGCCGGTCAGAATTCCCTGGCGCGTGATGGGTTTACCGCGTTTGAGAGGAACTTCTTCCGCCAGCCCAAAACTTGGTACATTGCGTAGTCCGACAAACTTAATATCGCCTAATAGACCTTCATCGATGGTTATTGTTAAAGTGCCGGTCAAGGTGTCGAAGAGAGGCGTTTTGACCACCGCCGCCGGATAGCCTTGTTCTCGATAGTGTCGTTGTGCACTTAGAATTGCATCCGTTAATTTATCCCATATCAATGGTAGATTAGTCAACTTATCGAAAGCGGGATAAAGCAAATGGCTTGATATCGACTTATTGCCGACGATGACCACCCGCTTGACGACCGGCGTATGTTCGATATTTAGAGTCAGCAGCCGGCTTAAGTCACTATAATATGCGACAATTCGATGAATACCCTTTTTAGTATATAATCGATGTATTAATTGTTTGACTTTGCCGATTGTCGTCCAACCGCGCGATTTCCATTTCTCAAGGCTGTCAAGTTTCATTGGAATCGTCATTCCGCTGCGCGGTGCAACCGAAGATGAAAATACACCCCCCTTCATCCCCCCGCAAGCGGTGGGAGAAAGTGCGTCTATTTTCCGCGTAATACTCGATTCGATAAGCGCATCAGATATCCAAAGCGTGTCGAAATCATCCGGCCGGACTTCTAGATTTAAGACTTTTTGCAGGTCCGGCAATATTTTTCGCATTGCCCGCCGGCCGGATTCCAATAAGGAATCATAAGGCGTCGGCATCTCAAGAGTCAGTTCCGAGACTTCCGGCTCGACCACAAAATCAGCGCGGTTGCGGGCGCGTGCGTCCTGTTCGCGCTCGAGGATCGTGCTCACTTGGTCAACGATTTGCCAGGGCTTCCAATGTTGTGTCGGCGGGCGCAGCGCTGCCGTCACATCAGATGCCAGGACGATATCGCCGCCGAGGGCGCGTGCCGCGTCGGTCGGGATATTTGCCGATACGCCGCCATCGATGAGCATCATACTATCCAGAGGCAGCGGGTCGAACAGCAGCGGCAGCGCCATCGAAGCGCGGATGGCGAGCGCCGGGTCGCCACGATTGATGACCACCGAATTTCCGGTAATCAGATCCGACGCCACTATCGCCAGCGGCGTCGGCAAGTCGTTCCAGTCGGCGCTGCGCATAGGCAGGTCGAGCGTCAGGCGCAGCAAGTGTCGATAAAGCACTTGTCCCGGCGAAATCGCTGCCGGCACGACCGGAGTGAAATCCTTGCCTAATCTAAAGAGTAAAATGTTCCGTCCATGTTCGGCTTTACGCGCCAGCGGCAGGCTGCGCCGCTCCGGTTCGTCCAGCAGCATTCCCTCCCAGTCGATGCCGCGCAAACGTTCCTCGATATCCTTCGGTTTCAATCCGCAGCAATATAACGTGCCTATCAGCGCGCCAACGGAAGTTCCGGCGATGCCATCGATTTGAACGCCGGCTGAATCGAGAATCTCCAGCACCCCAATATGCGCCGCGCCGCGCACCCCTCCACCCGATAGCGCCAACACTAGACGCGGCCGAACCGGCTCAAACCGCCTGACTGTTTCTAAACCTCTAACTTCCCGAACTTCAATTTCAATTGTCCTTGAATTAGCAGTCGTTACGGCTGGCAGAAATGCTATTGTCAATACCAATGCTATTGCCAACCTCAATGCCAATGTCAATACCAATCTCAATTATTCCCTAAAAACTTATAACTTACAATTTACAACTTTTATCTGATGAGCAGCAATTTCATTCGCTCGCTGCGTAAGCCGCCTGTTCCTTGTATTGTCGCTTGCGCAATATACACTCCGGCTGCGTAATCTTCGGCGTTCCAGTTGAAATGATAAGGACTGGAAGTAGCGCCGGAAAGGTTATGCCGGATGATTCGACGGCCGACGGAATTATAAATCTCTAATTCACCTGAAAGAATACCCGCTGTCTGAATTGCCAGCGCGATGCAACTGTTAAACGGATTGGGATAAGCCGCGATGAGGCGGTTGCTTTCTGGCCGATAGCCGGCGCTGAAGCCGGCGGCGAACACTGCAAAACCATCATTTTGATATACCTTATCACCGCTAAGAAGGACTAAGTTCAAAGGAATTTCATTTCCATTTTCCAAAAGCAATGCGATGCGAAATGCTTCGCCTTTTTTAAGACCGGCACTTTGGTTATCTCCTTCTCCCCAAGCCGCGAGGCCGACACGCGACGTGCCTGGTTCTATTACAGCACAGCCACTGAGCAAGCCTTCCGCGTCGTAAATTACTAATGTTCCGGCTTGGAGAGGGCTGTCGAATTTCAGTAAAATACTGGCATTATCGGGTGATGGCGGCACAAATTCGAGCGGATATATCCAATCGACAGGCTTATTTTGACGAAGGCTACCCACCAAATCGCCGGCCGGATAAACAAGCGTATCAGGGGGATATATTTTCAACTGATAACCATTGCCGCGTGCGAGTTCACCCAGATTATTGAAATCCTCTGCGACCAGCCAAAACCGACCCCAGCCGTCTTTAGCCAGGATGAGATGGTCGGCAATCGAGGTGAAGGCTTGTTCGGCAGGTATGGATTCCGCCGGCAGATAGGCGACCGAATTCCAACTGACTGGCAGCGGAATAGGCGTATCGACTGCGGCAAACTCACCGAAGAAGCCCACCGCTGCGCTGTCGGTCAAGTGGATTTGATAGCCCATCAGCGGATTCCAATCGCCGAGGCGGTCGAAATCCCAAGCCGGACTGAAAAAATTCCCATAACCATCTTTAATTCTTGTCAAGATGCCGTCATCAATTAGTTCCGCGAAAATGTTTCGCACTTGTAGTGGTTGAGACTCCAGCGATACGCTTATAAGCGACCAGCCGGCGCGCAGCCGCAGCCGAAAATCCGGCTCGGGAGCGTCTATCGAAACCGGCTCAGTCCAAAACGACCGGTCGCCTTCAGCGTCAACCGCTTGAAGACAGTATTGGTAATTCTCGCCGCGCCAATTATCGACGAAAACCAAGTCTTCGACATCTTCGCCGGCGATGAATTGCGCGGCATAGCCCGGCAGAGGTCCAATATCGTCGATATAGCAGAATTCGGCTTGCGCGCGGATGCTGAATTGGTAGTGTCGGAAGCGGAAGCGCAGCATTTCGCCAGTGCGGTTGCCGACTGTCCACCAGACGCGTTGCCAACCGTCGGAATTGCCGGTCATCACCGGACCTAAGTTCTGGTTGTTCATTACCAGATTGCGCACGCCCAAGCCGGGCAGCGGCTGCCAACTGAAGCCGTCGTCCGAAATTTCGCAAGCCAGACCGTGTCCATAATCGAACCTCAAATTAAAGTTCACCCAGGCGAAAATCGTATCCGGCAGCGGAATCTCTTCGGTAAGTTCCATCGTGGCGATGATTTGGGCGATGGCGGCGCGATAACTTGACCTTCCGCTGTGGGCATCGTTCTGTGAGATGCTGAAATTGACCCGCTCCCAGCGCGGCGTATTCTGCTCGCCATCATCGAAAAACGGCTGACCCGGCAGTTGGGCGCGCACGCGGAAAGCCCGTGCCGGATTGAAATCATCGTCCTCATTTTGCCATTGAAGCCGGACGCGGTTTTGAGTCTGTATAGCCGTAACCCCGAACGGTCGATTCGGGCGCAGCGCCCGCTGCGGCCGGTCGGCATATTCGGCTAGGGCTAAGCAAGCCGGAATGTTCTCATTCACCAACGGCTGAATGCGGTTTTGCGGCGGCCAGAAATAATCGTCGCGCGTGCCGACTTCGATGGTGAACGAAAAGATAGGATTATGCTCGTCGGAAGCATAGAGCCAGTCATCGCTGCCGCCGTTGGTAGTGTAAATCACCTCCCAAGGCGTGCCGAGCCAGTAATGGTTTGCGGCTGTCATTCGCCGCGCTACGGCGTTCAGCGCCGATTGGTCGGCAGGACGCAGATAATTATAGCCATAAGGATAGAAACAGAGATTACTGTAAGAGTGGTAATAGAGCGACGCGGTGATATTATGTTCGTTCACAAAATCGCGGACGGCATCGGTTTCCGGCTCGGAGAACGCCGCCTGCCCGCGATAGGTCTCGTCCGACGGCGACGGCGACGACCCGATGTTGTCGAAGCCCCAACTGAAGCCGAAGTTGCGGTTCAGGTCAACGCCGAACGAGCCGCCGCCATTATCACGGCGGTTCTTGCGCCACATCCCGCCGCCGTTAGGATTGTTGCGCTCGTTAAAGGCATAGCCGTCCGGATTGTGACAGGGTAGAAAATATAACTCCCTTTCATCGACTAAATGCGTCAGATACTCGTCCTGGCCATAGCCGCGCGCCAAAGCGTTTATTGTTTGCAGCAGCACTTCGGCCGTTACTGGCTCGCGAGCGTGAATTAAAGCCGTGAACAAGGCTTCCGGTTCATCTTCGTCGTCTTCCGGATTGTCCGATACACGCACCATCCACAGCGGACGGTTTTCGAGAGAGTTACCGATGGAAAACGGCTCGCTGACAATATCAGGATAAGTATTATGCAGTTGATTCAAAGTCTGAACGATTTCGCCGAAGGTCTTATAGGCGCCCATCGGATCGCGTGGCGGCGCGCCGACTTGCAGCCGCGCGGCGAAATAGTCTTCTGCATCGTGCAGACTGACGAAATAGGGCATTCCCAGTGAATCAAGTTTGCGGTAATCCCGCTCGCCGGACACTACTACTTGCACAAATCCTCCCGGCGAGGGTGGAATTATGTCGAGTCCAGCGGCTTGCAGGCGGCGAAAATCGTCCAGCCCGCCAGGTATGACCTGCACTATGTCGGAGCCGTAAAGGACGCTGGTTAGCAGGAGAGCAAGTCCGGCGATAATTAATTGAATATTCTTAAGCAATTTGTTGGTCTTTCGTTTCAATGCGCTGTAGGCGCGTTATTCTCGCGCCGGCGGGCAAGACGCGCCGCTAGCGCGTTCTAATTCACCGCCGCGCTCACTGGCAGCGCGTCTCTATCCCTTCTCGCTGTCCGGCTGGCGCGCTTGCCGATTGGCAGCATCATCTGGTCGAAAACTTCATCGATGTTTTTTACCGGAATGATTTTCAATGGTTTGCGCACCGCCGGGGGAACTTCGGACAATTCGCGCTTGTTGCGCTCAGGTATGATGACGGTTTTAACGCCGGCGCGCAGCGCTGCCATCAGTTTTTCGCGGAGTCCGCCAATGGGCAGCACTTCACCGCGCAGGGTGATTTCGCCGGTCATCGCGATATCGCCGCGCACGGGCCGCTGCGCCAAGACGGATGCGACAGCCACCGCAATTGTGATGCCGGCGGAAGGCCCGTCTTTCGGCACCGCGTTCTCCGGGATATGGATATGAACTTCCTGCTTCATAAAGATATCCGGGTCGAAGCCGATTTTATCGGCTCGGGCGCGAACGGTGGTCAACGCGGCCCGCGCCGACTCCTGCATCACATCCCCCAGATGACCGGTCAAAGTGAGCGTGCCTTTGCCGCGCACAATCTCGGCTTCGATGTTCATAATGTCGCCGCCAGTCGGCGTCCAAGCCAGTCCGACTGCCGTGCCGATGCGCGGCTGCCGGTCCACCGCCCGCTCCTCATAAGGCGCCACGCCCAAATAGCGCTGCGCCTGTTTGATGCCGATTCTTAACGGTCTGATTTTATGCTCGCTTGGCGCAGGTGTTTCTATGAGCGCCGCGTTCTCGCTCTTTAACTGATCGCGGGCTGCTTTGCGGAGTATTTTGGCGATGCAACGTTCAAGTTCCCGCACGCCGGCTTCGCGCGTGTAACGTTCGATGATTAAATCGATGACGGCGGGTGCAATTTCGACTTCCTCTTTCGTCAGCCCGCATTCGACCATCTGCTTGGGGATGAGAAAACGTTGGGCAATCTCGAACTTTTCCTGATGTAGATAGCCCGGCAGGTTGATAATCTCCATCCGATCTAAGAGTGGCCAGGGGATGCCCTCGCGGCTGTTGGCGGTCGTTATGAACATCACCTGTGAAAGATTGTAGTCAACCTCCAAATAGTGGTCGCTGAAGGCTTTGTTCTGTTCAGGGTCAAGCACTTCCAAGAGCGCGGCTGATGGGTCGCCGCGAAAATCAGTGGACATCTTATCAACTTCGTCCAGCAGGAAGACCGGATTGATTGTGCCGGCTTTCTTCATCGACTGGACGATACGGCCCGGCAGCGCGCCGATGTATGTCCGGCGATGGCCTCTAATTTCAGCCTCGTCGCGCACGCCGCCGAGCGACACCCGCACGAACTCGCGGCCCAGGGCGCGTGCAATCGACTTGCCTAGTGAAGTCTTACCAACGCCGGGAGGACCTATCAAACATAAAATCGGTCCACGCATCTTACCGTCGGTCTTGACTAAGACCGCTAAATGTTCGAGTATGCGTTCCTTGGGCTTCTCCAAACTATAATGGTCTTGGTCGAGTGTTTTACGGGCTAATTCGATGTCGCGGTTGTCCTGCGTCGTTTTATACCACGGCACGTTTATCAGCCAGTCTAAATAGGTGCGGATGACCGATGCTTCTGGCGAAAGCATCGGTGTGTTCTCGAGTCGTTTGATTTCCTCTTCGGCTTTAGCACGGGCTTCCTTAGGCAATTTGGCTTTCTTAACCTGCTTTTTATACCCTTTGACATCCGAGAGGTCGTCTTCGCCTTCTTCGCCCAATTCCTTGCGAATGGCGCGCATCTGCTCCTGTAGATAATAGTTGCGCTGCGATTTGGAGATTTTATCTTTGACCTTGACTTCGATGTTCTGTTCGATATTGAGGATTTCGATTTCGCGGTTCAGTTCCTGCGCCAGGGTGACTAACAGGTCGAAGATAGAGTCGATTTCCAGCAGCGTCTGTTTCTGTTCATTATTTCGGTTCAAGTGCATCAGGATGAAATCGGCAAGATGGCGCGGCGACTCGATGCGGTCGAGCGACATTGCAACTTCGTCGGGTATGTTACGCGATAAACGAATAAATTCCTTAAACAAACCCGTCAGATGGCGTCGCGCGGCTTCGATAGACGGCGTGGTCGTAACCTCATCGTCGCAAGGCTGCACATAGGCATACATCACCTGGTCAGAAGTGTAATATTCTTTCACTTTCATCCGCTTGAGGCCTTCGACCAGCACTTTTGCCAGTCCGTTCGGCAGTTTCACCATCTGGGCGATGCGGCCGATAACACCGACGCGATACATATCCACCGGCGCCGGGTCTTCAGTTTGAGGTTCTTTTTGCGCCACGAGAGCGATGAAGCGTTCTTTGTTCAAGGCTTCTTCGACGGCTTTCAGAGTCGATTGCCGGCCTACCGGCAGCGGCACGACCATATGTGGAAATATGACTATATCGCGCAAGGGCAGAACCGGCAGGCTCATTATAAATTGCTTTTGTTTTTTGGCGATAGATTTTTTTTGCGGCATTTTTATTTAGAGCAAATAATCGACAATTAGTTTGAAGGGAAATGCATTTTCTAGGGCAATCATCTTGAGTTAACAGCGGAATTAAAGGTTGCGCTTAGTCGACTGTCATTCCTGAAGATTGACATCTGTGCAGGCACCAATTGGCGCCGCTGAGGCGCGCGCCTACCGCGAATCGAACGCGGAACCTGCGGCTTAGAAGGCCGCTGCTCTATCCGATTGAGCTACAGGCGCAAATGGAATTTGGAATTTGGAAATGGAACAATCAGTTAAATATAAGTAAATTCGCAATACGCTTAATATTATCACTAACGGGAACGACTAACCGCAGTCCATCCTTTATAATTTGAACCAAGCCGAAAAAAGCCAGTTTGGCGCTCATTTTTCTAAAGGCTGCCGATGCGGTTTGAGGGAATACGATATCTAATTCATTATTATTTTGAGAGTAAATAGTTTGCAGCAATTCTTTTGGCAGACTGCCGGTTTCATCCATTGCGGCTTCCAACGCCCGAGTCCAAGCCAATTCGCGCGTAATTTGCAATCGTCCGCCGTCCGATAGATAGGCTATACCGCTGGCGCCGGACCAATGCCAGCGCTCAATGTGCGGACACTCGCGACGGTCGAGGTTCAGACGCCGCAGCAGGTTCAAGCCCGCCGGGGCAAGAGGCGCGGTCGGCTGGACGGCAAATTCCAATAAAGGACGAATATGGACTCTATCGACACAATTGACAATATGGACATCTGACCGACCATTATATAAAAATTGCAATAACCGCCTTATAGAATATATTACTTCTTTTTCATCGCCATCACCATCAGCATCACCATCACTATCATCATCATCATCGTTGACAATTTCTAACGTCGTCAGACGCAGTGGTTCGATAGTTACTATTCTGCCCCACCAGCCGTAGAGCGAATTGCCTTGCCACATTTTATTCCAGCCGAATCGTGCGTTGCTTTCCGAAGCCTTACATTGCAAACACCCAAACAATTCATCAGCGTAATTGTTTGACAGGAGAATAGTTATTTGACTTTGTTCATCATAAGTGAGCGTAACGCTATCCGACAGCCGTCTTATCGAGCGCCGGGCGAGGGTTTGCCATTTCAAGGCGCTTGTCCCTGCGCCAAAGCCGCAACGACCGCAATAGTGATGCCACCGTCGTGAGTCAGGCTGATTGAGGTTGTCAGCCAGCCTAGTTTTTGGCTCTGTTTCAAGGCTCGATGGTGTAAAATCAATACCGGTTGGCCGGTTGGTTCGTGCAGGATTTCTATTTCGCGCCAACCGACGCCGCGCATCCCCGTGCCGAGCGCTTTCGAGCAAGCCTCCTTGGCCGCGACCAATGCCGCAATCCTTTCCGGTCGTCCGTGGCACTGGGCGTTCTCAGCCGTCGTCAGGAAGCGCTGAATAAACCGTCCGTTCCAGCGGTCGAGCATCCCGGCGATGCGTCCGGTGCGCACGACATCCACGCCTAAGGCCATCGTTATAGATGGTAATGTGGAAATTTCATTCATAAATGGAGATGGTCGTTCCGGCCGGCACGCCAGCGGGATTCTTCGCCAGCGCCTCGGCTTGCGCCGGCATTCCGCTGTCTCTATTCGCTAAACTAAATCGCCAGCCAGCGCGCTGCGAGACTGGATCTAGATATGGATAGTTGGCGGTCAACTCTATAATATTCCCTGGCCGACAGCCCTTTTCGGCAGAAAAACGCTCGACGCCAGCGTTCAATTCGACGAGCAGCCTTTCGACAATTTTCATCTCCTCATACCGTTGGGCGAGTTTGGCGTCATAGCCGTGCAGCCTTCCGTTGATATATTGATCATAGCGCTCGGCAAATTTCAATAGGTGCAACGCGCCATCGCCGGGGACTTGCAGATACTCCAAAGCCCGCGTCCAGGCTAAGTCCAGAGCCTCTTGTTTGGCAGCCGGGTCGATGACCAGCGCGCTGTCGAGCAGTTGTGCGGTATACCGGCAGCGTTCTTTCTCGCGCACGATGACCCTTGCCGCCGCAAGCAGGGCGCGGCTAAGTTCCCCGGCCGCCGCTTCATCCTGCCTGGCTTGGTTCAGAGCCTGAAAACCAGCCGGCATATCGCCTTCGACGAACAAGGCTTCAGCCAAAAGAGACAAGTGTTTGACATCGCCCTTTACAGCTGCGCTTGAGAGAACTTGCACTGCAGAAGCATATTCCCCAGCCGCGATGTATTCCTCAGCGGTCTTCAACGAGTTACCTGAACAACCAAGCAAGAAGAGGAGAACGCCAACTCCTGCTTCAACGAGCAGTTTAAAATCCATCCTTAAAGGATGATTATGTTTTAGGCTGCGCCGAGGCACCACAGCATAATCGATTTTTGTCCGTGCAGGCGGTTTTCAGCCTGGTCGAAGACGACCGAATTAGGTCCGTCGATAATTTCGCCAGTAATTTCTTGGCCGCGCTCGGCTGGCAGGCAGTGCATCACCAGGCAGCCCGGCGCGGTGTGCTGCATTAGTCGGCTGTCGAGGCGGTAAGACTCGAGCAAACGGGCATGTTCGTCGGCTTTGTCCTTCTCGCCCATCGAAGCCCAGACATCGGTATAAATTACATCCGCGCCGCGTGCCGCGGCGACCGGGTCGTCGGTGATGGTGATGCTTCCGCGCGCATTTTCGAGCATACTCTCCTGAAAGTCGCGTCCGGGATGAGTTTCCGGGCGCGTGCCAATCCAGAGGTCGATATCCAGAAGTTTGGCGGCTGCCATCCACGAACGGGCGACATTGTTGCCGTCGCCGAGGTATGCAATTTTCATATCTTCGACCGTGCGTAATTTTTCATAAATTGTCATTATATCGCAGAATATCTGGCACGGGTGTTCGAGGTCTGTCAGAGCGTTGATGACTGGCGCGCTTGCCCAATGAGCCAGTTCTTCGACATCCGACTGTTTGTAGGTGCGGATGACGATGAGGTCGGCATAGCGGCTCAGAACGCGGGCGACATCGGCGATGGATTCGCGCCTGCCTAGGTCGATTTCCTGATTAGTAATAAACATCGCATTACCACCCAACTGCCGCACACCAACCTCGAACGACAGCCTAGTGCGCAGGCTGGGTTTATGAAATATGAGTGCGGCTTCGCGACCTAGCAATGGCTGAGGACAAACGCCGGCGCGAGTTTGGTCCTTCAAGACGATGGAATGCTGCAATAAGCGCAGTAAATCCGCCCGCGTCCAATCTGCAATCGATAAAAAATCGTGTTTTTCAGCGAACATTTTAATATATGTGTAGATTTATAATGATTAATGATTATTCTAATAATCCGAATTACTAAAGCCTAAAGCCAATATACAAATATGGCGTCAACCTGCCTTTATCTTAGGGCAAACTGACGCCATAGCAGGCAATCTTAAAATATAATAAATACAAATATAAAAGCCAATGTTAATGCCAATAAAAATATCAATAAAAAGGTTCCTCGCGGTTTTGTTTAAATTATCGTTTGTAAAATGAGGCGCGCCTTAGTTGAATTAGCCGGATATTATTCGATTTGCATAAAAAAAGCGGCGCATCGTTCAGTGCCGCTTGAAGGTCAACCTTTTGAGCGAGAGACGGGACTTGAACCCGCGACGTTCACGTTGGCAACGTGATACTCTACCACTGAGTTACTCTCGCTGGATTTTAATCTGGGGTTTGTTCTTCATCCGACAAATTGCGTCGCAGCCGTTCGATAATCTTTTGTCGCTGCGCCCGGATGTGTTTCCGTTGCTTCCGCGCTAATATAAACATTACATAAAAAGCAATGCCCAAACTGATTATTATAATTACAGTCATTAATCCTTCTTCCTAAAGCCTAAAGCCCAAAGCCTTGTTTGTGGAGCATAGCGGGGTCGAACCGCTGACCTCGTGAATGCCATTCACGCGCTCTCCCAACTGAGCTAATGCCCCTGAGGAGGTCTGAACGGTCGTTGATTCGACCGGCGCTACGCATAATATAACAATGATATATCGGTTTGTCAAGAAGCAATAAAAGATTTACGCTCCTAATTTCGATTTATTCTTTAGAGCGGATATTTCGTCGTTTTCATTTCGATTATTTATAGTCCGGTATAATTTGACAAAATTCGCTGGAAGCGGTAATTTCTATTAAAAATGTTTGCGCAGACTTTGACGGTTTTATATTTTTAATACGGTCGAATTCGGCAAATCAGCCGTTTCATCTCAAGCCTATTTTCAATTATGAGAGATTAATGTTGAAAACGGCGCGTCGTCGCGACTCTATGTTTGACGACAATATATAATCTCGACCGCTAGAGCCTAACTTTCGCAGCCGCCGGATTTCCCGCCGCGCAACAGGAACTTAAGTTGAATCTCAATTTTCCAATTCCTGCGAAGGAGCATCCCGACCGGGGCGGCGCTCGCCAGCAGCCGCCTTCCCTTCCGACGCCGTCGCCGCTTCGCCAAACACCGCCGGTATTAGCCTGCGCATCCTGCTCGCACATCACTTGTCCCAATATTCTGCTTAGTGTTTTACTCCAATATATTCTTATCGTCTATCAAGCCTATGCTCAACTTGAACCTTTGGCTTGGGAGTATGGTCCATCCAAAAAGGAGGTGAAATTTTATTACAACGAGCCGCGCGAGCCGTATATGCTGCAAATGCGCGAGGAATTCGATTACGACGAATTAGCCGCCGGTGCGAAGACCGATTTGGAGCGCGCCCGAATCGTCTGCGACTGGGTGCATAAGCGCTGGGAGCATAAGGGCGATTGCGAGCCACCTAAGAACGACCCCATCCGAATCTTAAAAGACGCCCGGCGGGGGATGAAGTTCAGTTGCCGGGAATATGCGTTAGTGGCAGCCGGCTGCCTGAACAGCCTCGGCATTCGCGCCCGCATCGTCCAACTGATGCCGAAGGATGTCGCCAATCACCCGCTCGGTTCGTATCATTATGTTACGCAAGCCTATCTCAACGACCGCAAGAAATGGATTATGATTGACCCGCAGTGGAACATCATTCCGATGTTAAAGAATTATCCGCTTAGCATAGTAGAATTGCAGCCGGCGCTGGCGAAGGGATTTAAAGGATTGACCTGGGGCGTTTGCCCGGACAGCCTGGCGGCGTTAACAAGGAAGGCATCGGT
>VGIO01000040.1 GCA_016867855.1 Calditrichota bacterium | reverse complement strand
GTCATCGGTTTCTGACAGCTAACAAGGTTTTGACGGCTATCGAAATGCGTGCTGCAATAGCGCCAAGCGAACTATCGATGATAGTTGAGGCTCGACGGAACATCCATATACCGGCGATGGCTAAAGTCAGTCCTACTGCGCCGGCGGCGCCGAAGCCTGCCCCGAAATAAGCGCCTAGCGGCAGCAGGATGCATAATATCAACAAACCATACCCCGAGACGACTGCTGCCGCGTTGGCAGCCCCAATCCCATAGAGTAATGTGCCGGCGGTTACGAATAAGCCTTCGAATGGCGCGCCGAGCATCATCAGTCTTAAAAGCGGCGCGGAGCCTTGGTAATTTTGCCCCATAAAGATAGCGAAGAAATAATCCGCTGCCAGCCCCATAAACAACGCAAAACTAACCAATCCGACCGTCGTATAGCCAACCGCTTTTTCGTATAATGCCCGCACTTCGGGGACTCGCCCGTCGCTTGCCAGACGCGAGGCATAAGGCATCACCAGCACCCCAATCGCCGCGGTAAACGCCGAGACAATCTGATAGACCTTCTTAGCGCCGCTATACACTCCCACTATGGCAGGATTGTAAATCGCGCCCAAGATTAATGAGTCGGCGCCGCTGAGTAAACTGCTGAACAAACCTATTTTCAAAGTCCAATAGCCATATTGCAGTATCTGTTTGATGTCCCGCCATTTTACCGACATAAAAATCGTTTTCACGCCGCTGCCGGTTATTAGCGCGACCAAACTGGATACCAAAGCCGCCAGGAAGTTAATATATAAGATATCCGCAGCCTGAGTTATACGGTTTGTATGCCAGAGATAGATATAACCTGCGCTGGATCCGAGAAAATACACCGCGTCCAGGAGAAATAATCTTCGCATTCTATAAAGTGTCTGCTGAACGCAAAACGACCAGTCGCGGATGAAGAACAGCGGCAGAAAGGCGATTGCCAGCAGGATGTCCCGCGTTTGGACTTGCAGTATTTTGGAGAGCAACGGCGATAACGACCAGATAATTAATCCGGCGCATAGATAGAGTATTCCGTTCAGCCAAAATCCTGTCCGTGCCATCGTCTCCAATCGACCGGGTTCGGCTGCGAACTTAATCATCGGATTAAGCACTAAGGACTTGTTGACGAATATAATTTGCATCGCGATGGCAAATATGATGGAGTATTTGCCGAATTCAGCCACCGGCAAGGCGGGAATGACGAAGAGGATGAGAAGGAAGCCGTTCACCAAAGGCAGCGTTCGCGCGGCGACCGCCCAGGAGAAGCGGCCTAAATGATGGACGAGGTTCATGCGAGTCTATTCCGCGAATGAGGCGTCAGATTCAGTGCGCGGCGCGGGTGAGAGCGCCGGATGGTCGGATAGAGTAGGCTGGTGAGCGTATCGTGCAATTGCTGTTCATCCATATCCCGAGCCAGGAACTGCCCGCCAGCGGCAACTGAAATAGAACCGCTCTCTTCGGATATGACTACGGCGATAGCGTCCAACTCTTCAGTAATGCCCAGCGCGGCGCGGTGGCGCGTGCCGAATGAAGCATCCAGATGGGGATTCATCGACAGCGGCAGGATGCAGCGCGCGGCAACGACAGTTTCGCCGACGATGATAGCCGCGCCGTCGTGCAGCGGCGTGCGAGGGTAGAAAATCGAGACTAAAAACTCCCACGATACTTCAGCCTGCAATTGCACGCCGGTTTCGATGACGCCGCGGATGCCGGTCGTGCGCTGGATGACAATCAAGCCGCCGAAGCGATGGCGGGAGAGTTCGAGCGCCGCCCGGGTAACCTCGACCACGACCTGTTGCTCGCGCGCGCGGAACAGATTGCGCAGTAAGCCGAATTGTCCGATTTTAACCAACATCCGGCGCAGTTCCGGTTGAAACAAAATCACAAACGCAATCACCCACACCGCGCCGATGGATTGTATCAGCCAGGTCATACCGCTCATTCCGACCAACTGCGCCAGCGAACCGGTTATCATCAGCGCTAACAAGCCGGCGAACATCTGCGTCGCCCGTGTGCCGCGCATTATAAGCCAGACCTGATAAAACACAAAAGTCACCGCCATTATATCCAACAGGTCGATGATACCGACGGTTAAAAAGCCGATTTGAAAAAGTTCCATCAGTTCACTTATAACTGGGATTTAAGTAGGAAATCCTTGATGTAATTAGGTTCAAGGCGATAGAGTTCAGCCGGGCTATAGAAAGCATTTTCGATTTGCCGCGCTGCAACGCGACCGATTTGTGCCGCCCCCGATCGAATATCCAAAAGCGCAAATTCGCTCGCTTCCGACGGATGAATTAAGGGGAATAAATGCCGAACACCTTCTCCGCCGCAGAAAATACCTTCAACAGTCAAGGCTTGAAGCCGCGTGGCATCGACGATGAATGGCTCATTCTGCGGTTCAATATAATCCCCGCTGACCTTGAAAATCTGCCCGAAAGCCTCGCCGCGGCGCGCCGGAACTAACGGACATACTTTTAATGATGATGATGATGATGATGATGATGATGATGATGATGATGAAATAGTCAGCGCCAAAGCCTCAAGGGTGTTCACCGGGATGATGGGAATTTTCAAACCGAGGGAAAGACCCTTGGCGAAGGATAATCCCACCCGCAAGCCGGTGAATGAGCCCGGTCCGTTTGAGACCGCCACCGCATCTATATCTCGCAATTTATATTCACTTTTCTCGAACAATCGATTGAGAAGCGAAATCAGGATTTCGTTGTGTCTTTTAGCCGTCAACTCGTTGACCTCTGAAATGACGGAAACATTATTATTTGACTTTCCGGCAGCAGATTCACCCATAGTTCGCAAAGTGCATTTTATCAATGCCGCCGAGCAAACGGAAGTTGCCGTTTCGAGAGTCAGGATTAATCGAGTTCGACGCATTTAAGAGTGTATAGTTTTATATGCATAAGTTTTTACACCGGCGAGTATTGATATTTTATTTGAGCGTCTTATCGCCCATCGCCATCCGTTTGGCGCGGATTTCGGCATTGTCGGGGTCGATATGTATCATCGGATTGACGGGCCATTCGAGTTCTTTTGACAATGTGGCTTCAATGCTGCGTACGATGTTATGCGCTTCATCAATAGTGAGATTGGCGTCGAGTAAGATATGAATGTCCATCAGCAATTCCCGTCCGATGCGGCGCGTGCGGAGGTTGTGCCAGCCGCGCACTTCGGGGATGGCGCATAAAATGCTGTTGATTTGCTCCTCAGTTTTTTCGCCAGCCGTGCCTTCGGTTAGTTCAACAAATATCTCGTAAACAAGTTTCAAACCAACTATTAAAACCACCGAGCCGACCACCAGACCGGCGACGGCGTCGGCATGTTCCCAGCCCAACATTACGCCAGCGCCGCCGACCAACACAACCGTCGATACAGCGACATCCGAGCGGTGGTCCCACGCCTTGCCTTTCAGCGCCGCCGAGCGGCAGCGGTCAGCGACTTTGTGTGTGCGGTGAAACAACCACTCCTTGCAGCCCATCGTAATAGCCGAGGCGATGATGACCGGCAGCCCGTGCGTAGGACCATCGGAATGCTGAATGAGCGCCTTTAATGCTGTCCAGACAATCAACGCGCCGACTCCAATAACGCCGGCGTCAACAATACCGGCGACTAAAGTTTCGATTTTGCCGTGTCCGAAGGGATGGTCGCGGTCGGCGGGTTTAGCCCCAAGTCGCGCGCCTATGATGACCGCGAAATCGGTGATGATATCCGAGAGACTATTCACCCCATCCGCCACCAGCGCCAGTGAGCCGACAATCAATCCGACAATGAACTTCATCGCCGCCAGTCCCATATTGAAGACGAGTCCGACGCGGGTCGCGGATGTAATCTCCCGTGCCTCGCGGGCTATGTCGGCGTTAGTCATAGATTTCCTTGAATCAAAGGCGCTGTCAACTGTAAAGGATTGACGGCAGGTTTGAGGCTAGTGCTATGTCAAGCGTAAGATGTCGTCATCCTGAACGAAGTGAAGGACCTCGTCCTAAAGACTCTCTTATCCAGACGAGATCCTTCACTTCGTTCAGGATGACAATCGACATTGCACAATTGACATAACACTAGTGTTCAGTCCCAGAATTAACTAGTTCAGAGTTCACAGCTTCAGCGTGCAGTAGGCTGCTTTTATAAACACGCTAAAGCGGTGAACTCTGAACATTCTAGGCACATAGGTAATTCTGGGATTGAACACTAGCGCTTGTGCGAGAGGGGGGAATCGAACCCCCATCCACGGTTAGTGTGGACCGGATCCTAAGTCCGGCGCGTCTGCCAATTCCGCCACTCTCGCTAAGTTCTGAATAGTATTGCCGGCAATTCATTTAGCGATTTGATAATAAAATGCGCTTCCGCCAGTTCTTTTGCCGGAAGCGTGCTGGTGATTGCCGCGACAGTCAATCCCGCCGCCAGCGCGGAGGCTATTCCTAAAGGCGCATTTTCAACGGCAAGCCCATTGCGCGGCTCGATGTTCAATTTGCGGCAAGCCGTCAAATACGGTTCCGGATTGGGCTTCCCGGCTGAATAGTCTTCCGCGGTAATTAACACATCAAACATTTCGGCTTCGCCTTCGCCTAAGGCATGCATAACATTCTCGCGGGCTGAACCCGAAACCATCGCTGTTCTGTAATTCTTAATGCGAAGATGTATTAGCAGCCGTTTGGCATCGGCGCGTATCCCCGGCTTAAAAGCCGCGCGAAACATCCGCCGTTTGTTGACCAACATCTCATTAAGAACTAAATCCGGAATAGAGAGACCATATTCAAGTATAATTCCCTGCGCGATATCCTCCGACTTGCGGCCCTCTTCGCGGTGCAGCCGTTCGGGCGGCAGTTCGATGCCGTAAGGACGGAAGACTTCCGCCCAAGCCCAGGCGTGAACCGCCGGACTGTCGCTGAGAACGCCGTCGAGGTCGAAGAGAACAGCCTGGCAGCGTCCGATTATAGAATCCAAATTGCGAATTTTAATTAGCGGCTGCGCAGCGGTTCGAAGTTGGCGAAGTCGGCAAAATGCACTATCCAGGCTTCCGGCGAGCGATAGCCGCCATCGCCTTCTTTGGAATGCGCCGCGATGATGTGCTGGACGGATTCCGGCAGCCCCATTTCAGCGGCCAGCGCGCAGCCGGAAATCGGATGCCGCCGGATTTTGCCGTCGGCGCTGACCACGTAACCTCCATCCGGACGCCGGCAGTATTCGAGGCACTTCCCGACATCATGCAAAAGAACCCCAGCTGTTAGAATATCGAAATCTATTTTAAACAAGTGCTTATAGGCGCGGGCGAGGATTTCGCCCAGCGCTAGACTGCAGTCTGTAACATTGCGCGTGTGTTCTGCCAGCGTGATGTCGTGTCCGGTAGTGAGCAGGCTGAACGGCATTCGCTCGAGATCCTCGATAATCCAATCGCCGCGCAGCACGGCTTGTTCCCAACAATTCATTACTTTGTCTTTCAAATCCTGGCTCTGAATATGCAGGATTTGGGGAAATATTTTAGATATTGTCGGCATATAATGATTTTTAATTTGATAACTGCTAAAATTGCCTTAAAATAAAAAGTTAGAATGATATTTAATCTATGTCAATAGCGACATCTCGTCTATTATTATTTTATAATAAAATAATGTTAATGCTAATGCTGATGATGATAGGGGACAATATGGATGTTGTTGACTAAGTGGACAAAAATAGATGGACTTTTTTGATTCTCCAACTTGTTAACTTGCTAACTTGCAACTAATACTAAGTCGCAATCAATCGGATGATAAATGTCAAAACAAATTCACAACAGATTAAACGGATGAAACGGATAATCCTGTAAAGCCGCTATGTTATCCATTCTATCAGTTTAATCCGTTGTTAATTTTGCATCCCTTTATTATTCATTTGAATGCAAATTGGTATAAAAAATGATCGATCGTATAAGAGGCGTTCTGGTCTTCAAATCGCCGACTGGTATAGTCGTGGAAGTCGGCGGCATCGGTTTGGCGCTGTCCGTGCCGTTGACGACCTTCGACAAATTGGGGCGCATCGGCGAGGAAGCCGCGCTGGCAACCTATCTATATGTGCGCGAAGACGCGCTCGAACTCTTCGGCTTTTTCTCCACCGCTGAGCGCGACCTATTCCGGACGCTCATCGGCGTGCAGGGCGTCGGTCCGAAAATGGCTTTGGCTATTCTATCGCGCTTCACGCCGGAGGCTTTAACGCAGGTCATTGCCGAGAGCGATTTGCGTCGTCTGCAATCGGTCCACGGCGTTGGACGCAAGACTGCCGAGCGGCTGCTCATCGAACTCAAAGACCGGCTGGGCGGCAAAGGCGCGCCGGTTTTGGCGGCTGGCGCTGCCGGCGGGTATTCAGCCATCGGCGAAGCCGTCCGGGCGCTCGAAACACTCGGCTTCACCATCCAGCAGGCTGAAGAAGCCATCCGCCGCGCCAAAGCCGCCGCCGGTGAACAAGCCACTGTCGAAGATTTGATTAAAACTGCGCTGAAAGGCGGTTCATAAGCCTAATAATGAATAATCAAGAATATTCAACTTGACAAAGTCCACTTAAAGATTTTATCTTATAGCGTTATCGCAATCGAACTCCAAAACACCGCCCGGAGGTTCAAAATGCAACTTGCCAACATCAAACGACTCATCGGACAATACAGCGTCTCAAATCTAAAATACCGGATTGGAAATTTATTTCCGGTAATAACCGCGCTGGCGACAACTGTCGCTAATGCAGCGCCCAGTTTTCCTATCAATCCAACCGGACTCAAATCGTTCACAAATCCAACTGGCTCAAATGTGGTCGCAGTCAAGGTTGCTCAAGACCCGGAATGCATCGCGCTGCAACTGCAGATTGGTAAACTCGACCGTATCGATCAAGCCGGTGAAGTCTTATGGGATATTTCCGGCGAATGCCGCGCCGCGCTGGACGGCGCGCCCGACCTGCCGGCTATCAGCCGCTTCATCCGCATTCCCGACCGAGGACATATCGAAATCCGAGAACGCAATACTATTCAGCGCCGAATATCTGGAAATCCTCCCACTCAATATCGCGCTGATGCAGATGGCGAAACGAATACGAAAATCCAAACGAACATAATGGACGATACGGACATTTGGCCTCCGGCCGCGGTGCAGTTAAGCCGGCCGCTGATTGCGCGCGGCGTGCGGTTCGTCCAGTTGATGCTCTATCCGGTTAGATGGGACGCTGGAAGGCGCGAATACATCGTGCAAGATAATTTCGACATCGAATTAGTAAATACCGGCGGCATCGGAGAGAATGAAATTCGCTTCCCATTTCGCAGCCAATCGCGCGATTTCAACCGCGCCATCGAAGCGCTGCTGGTGAATCCGCCGCAACGCGATGATGACGATGAATATTATTACCCCGGCGGTTATTTAGTCGTGGCAAACGATGGTTATCCTGAGGAAGTTGATGAGTTTTGCGCGCTGAAACGTCGCGCCGGCCATCCTGTTCGAATTTTGACTTTCGACCCAGGAGCCATGAACCGTGTGCAGTTGAAAGAACAAATCCAAGCGATTTATAACGAAGCCTTGCAAGATGGACGCGAGCCTTTCGAATATTTGTTGTTCATCGGTTCCGACGACGCTGAGCCGCCGCTGGCTATCCCGCTGGACGACCTTAACCGCAATTTTCACGAAATCTACGATAATTTCTTCGGACAGTTGGAAGGCGACGATGTTATTCCTGATGTTGCCGTCGGCGCTTTCAATTGCGTTACGGTCGACAATTTAATCTGCGCATTGCAGCGGTCAATTTCGTATCAATACACACCTTATACCGAAAATCCGGAGTGGTTCGTGCGCGCCTGCATCTGCGTCGGACATTGCTCGGTCGCAAATTGGAACGGCGTCGAAGCCGCCGGGGATTTAAGTCCCTCCTACGCCGGTAAATGGGTCGCCGAAGTCCTGCGCCGCAGCGGCTTCGATGAAATAATTCAAACCTATTACGCCGATAACGGCAACAACGATTTTTCGCCGTTAGTGGCGAATATGTATAATCGCTACACCAATCTCATCCTCGTGCGGGCGCATCAGCACGACATCAACAACGCCATAGGCAACATCCGCAATCGTGAAGTATTCCCATTTCACTTTTTAGTCAGTTCTTCGACGATAGAGCCCGGACGCGGCGGCAACTGGAGAGGCGCGTGGAATCAATTGTTCAGGATGGGGACGCCGCAGGATATGCGCGGACCTTCGGCCGGCTTCGGACACTATCCAAGCCCGCGGACCAACTGCGCCAACGCCCTCGTCGGCGGGCTGGCAGATGCGCTATTCTTCCGCGATATCCGCTCGTTCGGTTGGGCGCGCTGGTGGATGTGCGTCAACCTGCCGCGCCTCTTCCCGGCTGAAGCCGGTCAGCAGATTATCAACCGCTACTGGGGCACATTGCGCTACTATGGCGACCCGGGCCAAATGGCTTGGCTAGCACAAGCGCGGCCTGTCCAAGTCAATCAGGAACGTTTTATTAGCCAGAATTTTCTGGCTGTAAATGTAAACGCTGATAACGAACCTGTCGCTGGCGCCCTGGTCGCGCTGAGTCAAGCCGAAGGTTTGCAGATTGTCAAATTTTCTGACATCAGCGGTCGTGCGGCATTCACCTGGCGCCCGCGCGATCTAAACCAAAATCCGCTCGAAGTTTTTGTCGGCGGGGACAACATTGCGCCGGTTAGTTTCGAACCGGAATTTGTCGCAGGATTTTCGTTCTATGATATTCTCGCATATACTATATTTGAGACGACTGGCAACGGCGATGAATCGTTAAATCCCGGCGAGACGATAGGTATAAATCTCACAGCGCTGAGCGACGAGATGCCGCCGCGGGCGCATCAAGCCGTCTGTTCGCCGCTGTCGCCTTGGCTGGAAGGCGAATTCGACATCGTCGCTGTGCCGGCGGTCGAGCAATTCCAGCAATTTCAATTGCAGATTCGTGGCAATGTGCGGATTAGACCGGGCTGCCCGGATAACGAACGGCTCGATTTCTCGCTGCTTTCCGATCGGCAAGACTACGGCTTCCAAGCCGGACTCACGGCATTCGTCAACGCGCCAAACATTCTGGTCGCTTCCGGCCCCGAATTCGACGAAGCGGTTCCCGGCGGTGAGACCGGTTTTCGACTGAGCCTCATCAATCGTGGTCCGGTGGACGCACGGGCTATAATCACCCGCCTCGAATCGCTGACGCCCTATTGCGCCATAAGAGACGGATTGCAGCGTCTAAACAGGCTTAACCAAGGCGAACAATCCGACGAAATCACAGTTGGAACATTGCTATTCGCCGGCAACGCCTTGCGAGGTTCGCCGGTGTCGCTGCGCCTAATCATTACCGGCAATCCCGGCGTCCAAGACACGCTTCTATTCGCCTTCAATCTCACCGAAGCCAGGAATGGCGACCCAGTGGGTCCGGACAACTACGGCTATATCGCGCTCGACGATACCGACCGCGATTTGCAGTGGGCTGCAGCGCCGGATTTTCGCTGGTTTAATATAAATTCAATCGATGGCGATGTGCAAGGGCAGCGGCTGCCCTTTCCAGCAGCGGGCGAGCGCGACTCGTCGGTCGTCGTTGAACTACCGTTTGCATTCCGCTACTATGGACAAGAGTTTCGTCAAATTACAGTCTGCAACAACGGCTGGCTCGCCATTGGCGACCAACATCTCCTTAAAAATCAGCAGAATTGGCCTATGCCGGGGATGAACGGGGCGTATGGAATGTTAGCGCCGTTCTGGGACCGTTTAGAGATGAACAACGCGCTCGACGGTGTATTTGTCTATTACGACCAGATGCCCGGTAGGTATTACGTCCAATGGCAAACCGGCGCACGCGAAGACGGCGATTGGCAGCCGAATGCCTTCCAAGTCATCTTGCACGACCCGCAAAGATGGCCGACGCGCACCGGCGACAGCCAGATTATATTCCAATACAACACTGTCAACGATGTGCAGGACCAATGGGAAGCCAATGCGCATTGTACAGTCGGCATCTCTTCGCCGGACGGCAAGGACGGACTAACTTACACTTATTGGAATCGCTATGCCGCCGGCGCGGCGCGCCTCCAAGCCGGACGCGCCATCCTCTGGACGACCTGCCGCTGGGAAGGCAATGCCTGGCTCTGGGGAAGAGTTACGCGCTATATCGATTCGACGGCGGTCGAAGGCGCGCAGGTCGGCGGAACGCTGACAAATAGAGAAGGAAACTATCGACTGCCCATTTCAACTGTAGCGGAAGGCGGCGATATGGATCTTCTAATTTTCGTCTCTAAAGAACGCTATCTCGGAATAGAGCGGGTATTGAACATTCAAGGTCCGGTTCTGGAGGACGATTCGGTCGAAGCCAATTTCATCCTGCCTCACGGCTGGCTCGCGCTGCCAGATTCAGCCTTGACGCCGGCGCGCAACCTCGGCAACCGCCCTTGTCGAGTCATCATCGAACTACTCTACCTCGACACGACTTCGACCAATTTCTTAATCATCGAGCCATCCGAATTCGAATTGGATCCCAATGATGTCCTAAATTTAATAATCAACATCGATGCGACGGGTTTGCCTGTTGGCGACCATCGCGTCGACATCCTCTACAACACCGACGACCCGCAGGTTCGACTCGTGCGGACTTATATTCTGCATATCGACGAAATAATAAATCCGTCGGAGTTTCCAATTCACTTTCATTTCGCCGAGCCTTATCCCAATCCTTTTAATTCGACGGTAAATTTGCAGTTTGCGCTGCCCAAAGCCGAAAATGTGCAGGTTGTTATCAGTGATATTAGCGGGAGGGAAGTGAATTGCTATCATAGCAATGGGTTGCCAGCAGGATGGCATACCATCGCGCTGAACTCAAATCGACTGCCCGCCGGTGTTTATTTCATCCGCTTCGCAGCGGGGAATTTTAAAGCGCTAAAAAAGGTCGTATTGATTAAATAATACCAATTTGCAATTAATTGATGAATAATATGATTCTAGATTAACAACAGATTGAACAGATATAACGGATTAGCGTAGCGGGGCTTCACAAATTTATCCGTTTCATCTGTTTAATCAGTTGTGAATTTGCTTTGAATATAATTTACTGACTGATTGCAAACTGGGACAAATGAGATTAGAGTAAGGAAAAAAGAGTCATAATACAAAGCGCGAGTCGCATTATTGCAACTCGCGCTTTTAATATAACCCACGGCCCCGTATCAAGGGGTTTTAGAGAAAATGACGGGACCGCCTGCGGGTTGGAGAATTTTCATTCTCGCAGAGGAGATTCTGAATTGTCCGCGTATATGCGGCGGACGATATGTTCAGCCACAAGGTCGGCTAATTGCCGGGCGCGCTCTTCGCTCCTATCAGGCGGACTACGGCTCTCTTCCCGCTCAAGCACGGCCTGCTCTAACTGCGTGCGCACACCGCGTAAGGTTAAACCTTGTTCGTGAACTAAGTTCTTAATTTTTTCTATCTTTTGGAGGGCGTCTGCCCGGAACATCCGCCGTCCATTCTCTTCGACGCGGGCGGTTTCTAAGTAATCGCGAAATTCCCGCTCCCAGTGCCGCAGGGTCGATTTGCTGACGCCGGTCATCGCCGTAACCTGACTGACAGTCAATAGACCCGCCCCGTCCGGATTGTGTATATTCATACGGCCATCCGCGCTTCCCTTTATGTTATGTTGGCGAAAATCTTCCGCGCATCCGCTTTACTGCGAAAGACGCCTGCCTTGCACTTCACTTATTTATCGACAGCAATTCAACGCACTTTAATACTCCAACGCTTGCTTGAACTAAAGTGAAAGCGCGTCTTAAAAGAAACCCCTTACCACACATTTTTAACGGAGACATTAGGATTATCGAAAATTTGGATCCATTTTCTCTGCGATTTTTTTATATTATTACACAATGACATAAGTCATCGTCTTTACCCGAAAATAGCGCTGCGCAGCGCAACGTAAGTTGAAAACACCCCCCTTCATCCCCCCGCAAGCGGGGGGAGAAGCAAGCAACAGCGCAAGCGGGGGGAGAAGCAAGCAACAGCGCAAGCGGGGGGAGAAGCAAGCAACAGCGCAAGCGCGGGGAGAAGCAAGCAACAGCCGCATGCGGGGGGAGAAGCAAGCAATAGCGCAAGCGGGGGGAGAAGCAAGCAACAGCGCAAGCGCGGGGAGAAGCAAGCAACAGCCGCATGCGGAGGGAGAAAGTGCATCTATTTTCCGAGTAAAGACGCGCTTTCAGTGCGTCGCTCTGTTTATAACAATGAATATAAGACATCAACAGGTTTCAATCTGTTGTAAAAGTCTCCACATCACTCCTGCTTGCGTTTGATAGCGTCAATAAAATTCATACAATGAAAATTTATGCCTCTCACCTTAATCGAAAAAATCCTTGCAGCACACGCCGGCAAGAACGAAGTCAAACCGGAAGACTTAATCTGGCTCGACATCGATTACCGCTCGGCGCGTGACTTTGGCGGGCCTAATGTTGTCGAACAACTGGAGCGCCGTTTCAGCGGCCGGCTGTTATCCGACCCGGCCAAGACCTATTTCACTTTCGACACTAACGCGCCTGCCAACACCACCGGCTACGCCGACAACCAGCATAAGTGCCGACTCTTCGCACGACGTTACGGGGCGCGCCTGTTCGATGTGGATTCCGGCATCGGCACGCATATCGCCATCGAGCAAGGCCTGGTGAATCCGGCTGATACGGCTGTCGGCACCGACAGCCACTTCAACATCCTCTCGGCCGTCGGCGCCTTCGGACAGGGAATGGGTGATTTGGATGTGGCTTACATCTTCCGCGCCGGTCGGACCTGGTTCGAGGTCCCACATAGCGTCAAGGTCGTCCTGAACGGCGCGCTGCCGAAGAATGCAACCGCTAAAGACCTAGGGCTGTTTTTATTGCGGGAACTCGGCACAGAGAAGGCGCTGGGTAAGGCGGTCGAATTGAACGGTGAATGTATCGAGAGTCTGGATTTGGCTGGTCGAATTACAGTGGCTTCGTTAGCCACCGAAGCCGGCGCAATTGCCTTCTTTCTGCCGCCGTCGCCAATTGTATCGGATTTCTATCGCCGACGATTTCAGCGCGATGTCCATCAAATATGGTCTGACGAGGATGCAATTTATGATGAAATAATCTCTTACGATGTCAATTTATTAACGCCTATGGCTTCACCGCCGCCTTCGCCGAATGGCGCCTGTCCGGTGAACGAGTTCAATAATATTAAGGTTGATTCGGTTTTCGTCGGCTCCTGCACGAATGGTCGATGGGAAGATTTTCGAGCCGTGGCGGACATTTTAACCGGCAGGAAAGTCAAAGACGGCGTGATGTTGCGGATGGTGCCGGCGACGCGGGAAGTCTATTTACGAATATTGGAAGATGGAACTTTGGCGGATTTAGTCAAGGCCGGGGCGATTATATCGCAAGCCGGCTGCGGCGGCTGCGCCTCTGGCCAAATCGGAATGACCGGTAAAGGGGAAGTGCAGGTCTCAACCTCCAACCGCAACTTCCGCGGCAAGCAAGGTCTCGGCGACACCTACCTCGCCAGCCCCATAACTGCGGCTTGGTCGGCATTGCGCGGGACAGTATGCAATGAGAATGAACATTGAACAAAATGAGAGCCGGACAGTTCTAACTCCTAATTCTATGCGGAGATTCAAACATATCGCCGATTAGAGTTTAAGCATTTCGCTCGCCATAGCCGCCGTTTTAGCCGCCGCGCCCGGCGCGCCTAATAATTGGCGCACTTCATCATAACTATGCTGAATTTCGCGCCGTCGAGGCTCGTTCTCAAGCATTTCGATTAAAAGATTTGTTAAATTGCCAGTTGTGAAATCGTCTTGGATGAGTTCCGGCGCTACTTTACGGCCGGCGATGACATTCACCAGCGAGATGTTAGGCAGCGAAACGGCATAACGGGCGATGAGAAAGTTGACGAGCGAAGTGCGATAGACGACGACCTGCGGGATATTCATTAGGGCGGCTTCCAATGTGGCTGTGCCTGAGCAGACAGCCGCCACGTCCGATAGACGCAATGCTGTCCGGCTGTCCGGATTGACCGAAATCCAATCCGACGCTCGCGCCGAGTGTTGAAACAGCCGCAAGTCCAAACCGGGCGCGCGAGCGACGATGGCTTTTAAACTGGAACATTGGTGGTGGATTTGTTCAGCGCTGGCAAGCATTAATCTTAGATGCCGTTTGACTACGGCTTCCCGACTGCCGGGTAACAGCGCAATGGTCAGTCCAGCAAGCGCTGAATTTGATTTAGGCGCAGCCTGTATCTCATTCAATTCGTCGAGCAAGGGATGGCCGACGAACTGCGTCCTAATGCCGGCTCTGCTGAAAATCAACTCTTCAAAAGGCAGCACAACGGCCAATCTATCGATGAAGTCTCTCATCTTTTGAATGCGGCCGGCTCGCCAAGCCCAGACCTGCGGGGCGATATAATAAAGGATTTGCGGGGGGTGAGGCAGCGCTTTTAAGGCTGGCGCTAGGTTGAGGTTGAAGCCGGGGTAATCGACTAAAATTGCCAGAGGAACGAGCGAACTTCGAACCCGCTGCAGAATAGCCCGCTTCAACTTTCTAAGCCGCGGCAGAAGCCGCGGCACCTCTGAAAAGCCCATCACCGCCAGATCGCGCACATCAGCCAATAATTCGACGCCTTCCTGCTTCAAAGCCTCGCCGCCGCTGCCGAAGAAATGCAGATCCGAATGCAGCCGTTTTAGTTCCTTCACGACCGGCGCGGCGTGAATATCGCCAGAATTCTCGCCTGTTACTATCAGGATTTCCTTGCGCTCGTTCACACTCATTGACCTACAATATAAAACGCGCCATCAGGAGAATCCATACCGTAAGAAATCCGCTTAGCGTCGAACGTTCTTCCCGCAGTGCAGCGCTGAGACTATAGGTGGGAGGCGAATATGGTGAACGGCTTAGTTTAGGCAACAACCGCGGCACCGTGCGGCAATAGGCGCGGTATTTTTCAGCGAAGAGTTTTTCAAGCGAGACTTCTTCGAGGGAAATAATGAGGCTGTATTGGATGATAAAAAACAACAAAGCCGCAATAGGCAGATATGGGAACAGAGCGCCGGAAGCCAAAGCATAACCGATGTATATCGACATATTCGCTAAATATAACGGATTGCGCATCCGGCTGTAAGGTCCATCGGTCACTAAATCCGGGGCGCCGACTTTGCGGGTGCGGGTTGCGCCGCCGGCATAGCGAATCGACCATATTCGCAGCGCTTCGCCAGCCAGTCCCAGCGCTACGCCGACGATTACCAGCCATAAATCGAACTGTGCCCAAATCAACGCGGCTAATAGAAAAGGCAGCGGCGTAAAACCCCGCCGGCGAAAAAATACTTCGCGCCAATCCAATCAGACCTCCGCCGCTGGCAGCATATTCGATCCGTGTTGCGGCGCGCTGGATTTGGCTATGCTATCGACGATTTGCTCGGCTAATTCTAAAGCGCGCAAGCCGTCTTCGCCGCTCACCGCCGGCGGTTCGCCATGCAAGATTGCATTCCGAAAAGCGGTTAATTCAAGCCGCATCGCGTCGCCCTCATCGGCTTCGAGCATTTTACGATAGACTCTTCGGTTGAGTTTTCCAAACCGCATCTCGCCCAAAGTCGCCGTCCCAGCGCTCAAATCTTTCGTTCCATCGTCCACGCCGATAAATTCACAAATACCTTTGCCGAGGTCGAGCGCGATGTATTCATTCTCGCCGAACATCCTCAATTTGCGCATTTTTTTCAATGAAATCCGACTGGCGGTGAGATTAGCGACCTGTCCTTGCGGGAATTCGAGGCGGGCGGCTGCAATATCGACGGTTGGCGTAATGACGCTGACGCCGCTGGCGTGAATCTGGGATGGATAGGCCTGAATCAAATTTAGAACTAAGTCCAGGTCGTGAATCATCAGGTCGTGAACGACGGCGACATCGATGCCGCGCGGATTCCATTCCGCTAGGCGGTGGACTTCGATGAAACGTGGACGGATAGTCAAACCCTGTAAGGCTCGCCAGGCACGGTTGAATCGCTCGATATGGCCTACTTGCAGTATAACATTCGATTGAGAAGCCATATCAACTAGTCGGCGGCCTTCATCAGCCGTAGCGCAGATGGGTTTTTCGACGAACAGCGCCCGACCGGCATCGATGACTTGGCAGCCGATTTTGTAATGCTGTGAGGTCGGCGCTGCCAAAACGACGGCACGGCACTCAGCCAGAAGTTCGTCCAAACCTGAAGCCGCTAAAACGCCAAATTGTTTAGCGGTATTGGCGACGACAACCGGATTAGTGTCCCAGATGCCGGCGACTTCAACGCCCTTCAATTCGCACAGATGCTTCAGATGCCGGCTGCCCAGATAGCCGACGCCGACCAGACCGATTTTAAGCATAAGATTAAATTGGATTATATGGATGGTGCAGACAATGTGAATAAAGCAGTTCTATTTCCACTTGACGGAACAACCCACGGGTTTGGTAGTGGAGGATTTGATTTGCTCCGAACCTTTGTTCAACAGCGTTTCGATAGCATCCTTTAAATAGCGCTGCGTCGGACGGAGTTCCTCATTTGGATTGTCGTCGATGGCGCCACGATAACACAGGCGCATATCGTCGTCGAAGAGGTAAATATGCGGGGTAACCTGCGCGCCGTAGTTATGCGCGACTTCCTGCGTCGCATCGTAAAGATAGGGGAATGGATAGCCCTTTTGCTTGGCGCGCTTCGCCATTTCGACTGGTCCATCCTGTGGATATTTAACGACATCGTTGGACGAAATGCATACGAAAAGCACATTTTTAGTTTCAAACATCCGCGCCAATTCGATCATCCGGTCTTCCCATTTAATTACCCATGGGCAGTGATTACAGGAAAAGATTACGACTAATCCGCGAACCTTGTCTTTATAATCCGCCAGATTAACGATTTTGCCGCTTGTATCCGGCAGGCTGAAATTCGGCGCGGCTGAACCGAGCGCTAATTGACCGTCGAGGTCGTATTGGTATGACATAGATCTCCTTTGAACGATAAGGGACAAGTCCTTGCAGATGCAGTCCCGTGATTGGGCGGACATATTAGCCCGCTATATAGAAGTGTTACGACTAGGCCCGTTGCTTTGGATAGGCATATATCACCATCCCTTTTAAAACATTCGGTCACGCTATTTTAAAATTGAATGCTTTTATGTCTATTATGTGAATCCTCCTTTATCATCATCATCATCATCATCATCATCATCATCATCATCATCATTATTATTATCATTATTATCATTAAGTTTTCAGTTTCTTTTTCTTCGCAGCCGGGAACAGCACATTATTTAAAATAAGTCTATATCCCGGCGAGTTCTTATGCAGTTCGAGGTTGGTGGGCGGGTCGCCGACCATATGGCGGTAGTCTTCCGGGTCGTGTCCGCCATAAAAAGACCACATTCCCTGCCCGAAGTTGCCGTGGATATACTTGGCTTCGTTTAAGCCTTCGTATTCGCCCATTATCACTACTTCTTTCTTGATTAGGGTCTTATTAAACGAAGTCGTCTGTCCCATAAAGCCCTTGACGACCGCCGTATGATTCTGGGTCAACATTGTTGGCACGGGGTCATATTTGGCAGAAAACTCGAACAGGGTGAAATAGTCGTTCTTCTCGTTTCTACTGACGGCGGCTTCTTCGGTCATATCGATGTCGGAAAACTCGTAGATTTTGGGATTAGTAACAATCTTGAAATTCTCGAACGCCAGACATTTGGAAAAATCGAGTTTCCGCTGGGCTTGCGGATCCGGCGGCGTGCCGTCAAATGGACTGTCAACGATATCGATGCCATCCGCCGCCAGAGCAATGTCGTAACTATCCGTGCCGGAACACATTGTGAACAGGAAGCCGCCGTTGCCGATGTAAGTTTTAATGTCGCGCGCTACGGCTTTTTTCATTTCACTGACCGACGAATAACCGAATCTAGCGGCGCGAGCCTCTTCCTCGGCTTTGCGCTGCTGATACCAAGCCGCGCTATGATAAGACGAGTAGAACTTGCCGAACTGCCCGGTGAAATCTTCGTGATGGAGATGCAGCCAGTCGTATTCGTTCAACCTGCCGCCTAAAACCTCCTCATCGTAGATTTTATCGAATGGAATTTCCGAGTATGTCAACGCCAGCGCTACTGCATCGTCCCACGGATCCATCCCCTGTGGTGCATAGACGGCGATGCGCGGCGCCTTCTCAAGCGGCACGACTTCCATATTGGAATTCTCGATTTCGGCATAAATCGCCGCTGCTTGCGCGCCGTCGATAGCCTGCGCCGTCACACCCCTCACCCGGCAGAGCCGTTCCAACGGCTCATAATAATCGCATAAAAACGACCCGCCGCGGTAGTTCAACAGCCACTCCGATTTACCGCCCTGCTTTATCGTCCAGAATGCTATCCCGTATGCCTTCAGATGGTCGCGCTGGGCTAAATCCATCGGAATAAGCAGTTTCGGCGCGGCGTGGAGATTAGAAAATAGTAGAAGTAATGCTATAAATATATTTATAGTTTTTACGCGCATCGATGTATTAAGAATAAACCTGAAGTTGAAAATCAAGTGTTATGTCAATTGCGCAATGTCGTATGTCATCCTGAACGAAGTGAAGGA
>VGIO01000039.1 GCA_016867855.1 Calditrichota bacterium | reverse complement strand
TTTATGCTCTTGAATTCGACCACGAAGTCTTCACCACTGTCGAAGCGGTCATTTTCAATACAGAGTTCGACGACTTCCGTCAGATTGCGCTGCAGTTCATCGAGCGTGGAGCGATCGTTATGAATGCGGTTGATTATGGTGTCGCGGGACATTTAGGTGGTTTTACTTACAGTTCGCAGTTTGCGTTGCTTTGGTTCTTTAATCTCATCCGGCGGGACGATGACCACCCTGCCGTCTTTCCAGATGGCGATTGAGCGCCCGGCGCGTTTGTGTTCGGCGATGGCTCGAGCAACGCCGGTTTGAAAATGCCTTTCTACAAGTTGTCCGAAACTAAGTTGGTTGGTTTTGTCCATTTAAAACTCCGATTTGACAACCTGCCAAATCTCAGGAACGATAATAATCAAGGGTTGATTTATCTGTTTTTCAGCCACCAGTATTGCTTTGTTTGATGAATTATCGAAGAAACTCCAATTGTCCGCCAAAGGCAGATATAGAGCGAATAAATTCTTTATACTTCGCGTGTATCGCTGCCTGATGACCGCTTCCGGCACAAAATGCCCACCGCTTTCGACACGTTATCTGACTCGTTCAACCGCCAGTTCCACCGATTTCAGCCAGATGTATATCAAATTGAAAGTATATCCTTTCTCTTTGCAGCCTTGAATAAACGGCGCTATGCTCCGCGACGCCAGGGTCGTCTCAAAGGCGAAATCGACTCTCATCTCTGCAAGCGTATTGATGCGTTTGAGCATTATCCTCCCCGCGTCAATGGATACCGCCTGCGGTCTAAAGGGCGACAGCCCGGCGGCAAACGCATCGGCGTTGACATATTCCAGACAGCCCAGCGCCTCCGGCATAATGCTCAACGCGCAGGTCGTCTTTCCGGCGCCGTTTGGACCGGCGAGGAGGTAGGGGGAGGGATTAGTGTTTGGCTTTAGAGAGTATTTCCTTATAATCGTTAGATATAGGGCAGCGTTAAAGCGGACGCCATAGATCAATAAAGCACCTTAATATACAGAACGGTTAGTTATAACCGGGAGTATTTATTCAGTTATATTGCACGTATTTTAGATCCGAGTCTGTTTATTAATTATATCTTTAAAAGAATCAGTGATTTCTTTTAATTCAAAAATATTGATATTCCAATATATTGCAGAAAGTTCGTTCAGATATAATTCCTGGTCGTTACTGATTTTAGCAGTAGAATGTGCGTTAATCGAGAATGATGCTAGTAATTGATGGGTTTCATCATTTGGATTGAATTTATCAATTCGCACATTATTTAATACATGGCAGGAGCCTAGACTTTTACCGCCTGAACTATAAGAATAAATTGCAAATTGAAAAGGAATCGAATTTATAAGAGCAGTAATATAATGTGCTTCAAGGTTTGAATTGCAATCTACGAACACAATAGTTTCCTGTGGAAGAATCAGTTTACCATCTATTTGACTAATTACAGCTGCCTCAATTTTGGCAACTCTGGTCCAAACAACCTTCCATTTGGAAAATGTATAGTTTTTAATATCGTATAGGCAATACCAAGGTTCCTTTACAGGTGCTAGATATTTAGTATATACTGGTCGTGATTCAAGAAAAGGTTTAAATTTCTCTAGATACTTGTAAGTCCTGATAAAACTATCTTTAAAATTCACTTCTTTTAACGCATGTTTATAGTCATTCGGATCATGTGGGATGATAATACTTGCTGAAGGATTTGCTTTCCAACGATGTAAATCCCTTGCTCGCAATAGTGGATATACTAAATCTGACTCGATTGGCTCAACATATTCGTCAACTTTTATTTTTGCTTTATCTACGATATTTTTAACTAATATAAGATTATCAGGACGATGATCAATAATATCAATCCAATAAGCTGAATTCAAACCAGTATAAACGCCAGCATGAGCATTATAACTGCCTTTTCCAATCACACTGCGAATTGCTTTTATCGCATTAGGTCTCGCACATAACCAAAAAGAAGAATAATCGCAGGGATCAATTGGCTCAGATATATAGTGCAATCGCTTAGTAGCAGAAATAACATCATATAAATCGCTATCGGGATTAAATCGCTTTTCCTTTATTTTCTTCCAAACAATATATGGAATTTGTTGATTGTGTTTTCTATTTTTCTCAAATATAATAACCGCAGTTCTGTTAGATGCATTTTCAAAAGGATTTAAATCAACCATATCATCAATAGTAATTACTCTTAACGGTATTTCTTCTCCGTTATGTCCTGGAAGTGTGAATTTTCTGAAGCCTTTACCTGCATCTGTTTTAAATACAGATTCAGTGATCACGAATCCTAATCTGCCTCCATCTTTTAATAGTCTATCAGCCACAACATAGGTCATTAAAGTTGAGATATCAACCTTAGCGCTGCCATGCCTTGCACGAAAACCTCGATGTGGAAATAGCTTATATTCGTCTTGATAAATTGGAATTAGTGAATCTCGGTATTTATCAGGGAGATTTTCCCAGTTTATCCAAGGAGGATTTCCGACGACTCTGTCAAATCTGCCGCATATAAGAGGCGCAAAATTATTTTTCAATAATCGCGCCCATAAACCATTCATACCTTTAATATGAAATTCCAATATCGTATTATATACTTTACGAACTCGTGATTCATCTCTTTGATTCCAATTATTGCTCTCAATTTTACATTCAAATAAAACCCTATCGCGAAAACTATCGTAGTCATAATTATTTTTAACGCTATTGTCAATTATATTACAAAAAGTATCAAATAACTGAACTTTACATAATTTATCTGGAATTAAAAAACTTCCTATTGAAGTTGGAAAATTGTATGCACCAGCAGAATGAATATCATCACCGGCTGATGGAGTCAAAACAGAATCGGCTAGATATATCGGGATTGTTATTTCTTTATTGCGAAATTGTAGTAATTCAATAATTTCAAGCAAATAATTCACTCTTGAAGTCAATACTGATAAAGGATTTAAATCAAAGCCTACTACATTATTCAAAATTGCGTTTAGCTGTGTTGTTTCATTTATCATAGCGATGGTCGATAATTCTTTTATCCGTCTAATGACAGAAACTAAAAATGTGCCAGAACCACAGGCTGGATCTAGCCATCGTGTATTGAGAATTCTTTGACGATCAGTAGGGTCCTCATTTGCCTTGCTATTGATAAAAAACTCGTTATCTATTTGAGTCAACAGTCTGTTAGCTAGCCAATCTGGAGTATAATACTCCCCTAAATTATGACGAATCTCCTTTGGCAATAAATAATGATAAAGTTTTTTAAATAAATCACGTGTATGTTCTGGCGTAACAGCTAGTGTGCTGGGATCATAGTCGTCAAGTATACTAAGTATAGTATGTATTGCTTTCTCTGTGTTAGAGTTCCAACTAAATATATACCATGAAAAGAAATCACCTTCTATTATATTAGATATACCATACTTAGCGAAAATTCCACCCTGTTCCATTTCTTGCAGTTTATCTCGAAGTGAAAAACCTTCTTGAGATAATAACGTTGAAAAAGAAGGCGCGCCAATTCTCACTGCCATGTGTTTTGATAACGCTGACCAAGCAATAAATTTTACTATTAAGGAAAAATATGTATGAAGAACAAAAAAGAAAATTTCAGCGTCGGCAGGTTTATCTATCGATATATTCGCTTTTTTAACAATGTTTATTAGGCTTTCAAGCTTTCTACCGCCAAAGACGTCGCTATAGTTGATAGACTCACTGAAAAACATTTTCCACTGAGAAAATAATTTGTTCACAATTCCTTCTTTATCAAAAGTTAAATTTTTTACATTTTCAAACATTAATCGAAGAATACTTTGAGTAGTTAATTTCTCCAGTGCAAAATCTTTATAAAGATTCTCAGCAGTGAGAGCTTTACCGGTCGATATACTTGTAAGCCAGTATAATAATTTTTTCAGTGCATTTATATTAACCGCTATGGGTGCTTCTTCATACCATCGACCATTCAAAAAGCGTATAAAAATTAAGAAATAACCATCAAAGGCAACACCAGCGACGCGATTTGTCGAATACTGACTCCTGTCCCCGAGTCCTATGATATAAGATTTTACTTGATCTATCGCATGTTGTGTTGCTTTGTTTATGGATTTTGACAGGACTCCCGGTCGCTCGTATTCTATTATTAACCTTGTGAATACAGCATCGGCTCGTCCTTTTGCTAACGAGAATTCTGCATGCTCAAGCGGTGTGATACCTACTTCAGTGCAGAAATTGTCGAGCAAAGGTTCTATTTTATGGCGAAAATCTGCTTCAGTAGGATGTCCTGATAAATAAGAATCAAGTACTGAATTGATTCTCGCCGACCAAGCATTGATGTTTAAATCAATGCTGATATAGTCAAATGTTCTTTGCTTAATTTTTATTCTCCTTTTAAATTCAGTTTAAACTGGTTTTATTTATTCCCCCGGCTTCAAGAAGCCGGGCTACCTATATCCTCATCCCATTCCTCACCACATACCCCGCGAAGGTCGCCGGGTGCGGCTCGGGCAGGTAATCGGCGTCGAAGAAGTGCAACTCAATATCATAACCGAAGGTCTTATGAACTGCTCGCGCGAGTTTGAACTCTCGATTCAAGGATAAACGGTCAAACTTGCGGATGAAGACCGCCACATCGACATCGCTCCACTTGTCCGCCTTGCCGTCGATTTGCGAGCCGAACAAGTAGGCACACGCCACATCGGCATTCTGAGACAGCATTTGAACGACCTGCTGAACGCGACTAATTATTTTAGAAATGTCAGCAGCCATCGATAAAACTCCTGCGTTGACTCCAAGGTTTTCTGCGCCTTGGATTTGGTTATTCTCGCCAATTTCCGGGTCAGAAATTCGGGATACCGGGAATCGATATAGAATTTGGTTAGAAGCCTGGCTAATGTATCCTGTTATTCGTCTAATTGAACTCCACAATGTTCAGCCAAGGTGCTTAAAGTGTGAATGCGCGGCGGAAGTTCGTTATGCTTTTGAGAATACATCGCTTTAAAGCACTTCTCAAGGCTTGCTGGCAGCAGAACATCACATAGAAATAGCGTCCTGTTGACAGCATCGCTGATGCGGTATCCAAATCGTATCGGGCTTTAAGCAGCCATTTTTTCACGATTTGATTAGTCGTTAAGTTTTTATATTGAGATTTCATTATTTAATAAATCTCGGCTTTAACACTACTTTGTTAAGTAAATCGCGTCTTTGCGAGCGCAGCGAAGCAATCTCTTGAGAATATCATATTTTGAATACTAAGATTGCTTCACTTCGTTCGCAATGACGCTTCAGAAAGTATTCAAATATTCTACTTAATAAAGTATTCAAGAAGCCGGCCTACCTATATCCTCACCCCATTCCTCACCACATACCCCGCGAAGGTCGCCGGGTGCGGCTCGGGCAGATAATCGGCATCGAAGAAATACGGTTCAAGATTGAAATTTAGAAGACGATGAATTCTGTGCGATTTACATAGCGATATAAACAGTTGCGCCTGAATAAAATTGAATCACTTTGAAGGAATTGAAGAGTGTCATATCCAGCTTGACAGATGAGATGCTTTTCCCCTGCCTGCGCAGTGGCAGCATACGATTGTGAAAATGTGAGCGCCTCCGATGCAAAGTATAGTTAATTTTAGCACATTTAGCGATCTTTATTAGACACTCTGCGCTCTTCACTCCTTCAGTCCAACCCACTTCGGTGTATCCATTGCTTTATCGCGCTTATGGGCGTCCAATGCAATCTGCTCGACGATTTCCGGGGTGATGTCTCGGCCACCTAGTCCGGCGATGTATTCAAGGACCAATGGACGCTGTTTATACGGCTGGTGATACAACGCGGCTTTGATTTCCTGCGCCCAGATGCCGCCCATTCCGACGCAGATATTGCGGTCGATGACGGCTAACTTCGGCACGCCGTCCACTGCCTCGCATAAGAGTTGCGTTGGGAACGGGCGCAGCAGCCGCGTCTTCAACAGCCCGACCTTAAGACCTTGTTCGCGCATTCTGTCGATGGCATACCGTGCTGTCGATGTAACCGTCCCGGATGTTACTAACATAACATCAAATTCGGCTTTGGGCTTTTGGCTTTGGGCTTTAGGTTTATCATCATCATCATCATCATCATCATCATTTGGATAGACATCAACCAAGCCATACTTCCTTCCAAACATTGCTCCATATTCTTCGTCCGCTTTTTGGCAGATTTCCAGCGCCTCGTCCATCGCCACCTGCATCTTATAGCGGAATTCCATATAGATATCTTGCGGGACAATGCCGCCGAAGGCGTGCGGTTCTTTGGTGTTTAGGTAGATTGATGGTTTATATGGCGGCAAGTAGCGCGCTGTGGCTTCTTGGCCTGGCACATCGACCGCTTCGGATGTATGCGAGAGCAGGAAGGCGTCGAGGATGAGCATTACCGGCAGATCCACCTGCTCGGCGATGCGATACGCTTGAATAGTGGTGTCGAGGACCTCCTGATTCGATTCGCAATAGAATTGCAGCCAGCCGGTATCGCGCTGCGCCAGGCTGTCGTTCTGGTCGGTCCAAATCGACCAGCCGGGCGCCATCGCGCGGTTGACATCAGCCATTACGATGGGCAGCCGGCCGAGCGCTGCCCAATGCAGCAACTCGTGCATCAGCGCGAGACCCTGCGCGGATGTAGCTGTGAAAGTGCGGGCGCCAGCGGCTTGCGCCCCGATGCAGCCGGCCATCGCCGAATGCTCCGACTCGACCTTGATGAACTCGGCTTTAAGCATTCCTTTATCGACGAGGTCGGCTAACTCTTCGATGATAGTCGTCTGCGGTGTGATGGGATAAGCGCTTACAACCTGCGCTTGCGCACACATAGCGCCCCAGGCTGCGGCTTGATTGCCGGTTAGAATTTTATGCATAGTGTATTTTTATTTGAAGTTAGAACTAAGTTAGAATATCTTCCACTGCGGTTTTTAACGGTGGAAGGTCGGTTTGAGATACTCCCCATACAATATCGTAATCGACTTCCATAGATCTATAGGGCAAGCCTATCACGCAAACCTGTTATGTTTTCCAAGGGATTTCGGGATGCCGATTGAGCGTAGGCTTTGATAAATGTTTAACAGCCTCACCGATATTGGTAAGACGTAAAATTACCCTATATTGCCAATGTGAGTTTTCCATAAATATCTCGTATCCGCCGGCAGTATATTGCTCAATTTTTAAGATCGCCTCAAGAATGCTTTGTAGATATGCTTTTTCGCTTTTCACAACGGTTTCGCCTCGGCAAGAACCTCTTCTCGAAAATATTTACTAATAGACCGTTCAGTTAACACATCCACTTTACGGTCTAATAAATTTTCAAGGTTTTGTTGAATAGCGATGAAATCGAGCAGAGTCCGCTCTTTTTCAATGTCGATAAGTATATCGATATCGCTGTCGGGGCGGTCTTCGCCGCGGGCGGTTGAGCCGAACAGGCGGATGTTCTTCGCGCCATAACACTCGGCGACGATACGGACGGTCTCTCGGTCTGCGGGACTCATTTCCAGTCTGATAAAATTTTACGGGATTAATGACACTATTTTGATTTGTTAATCTATAGTATTATAATAAATGTTTCAATCTCTGCCAAAGATTTTTATCGGCATTCGTATAACCTGCTTAAATAGGCGGTCTTCGCCAATGCTTATTTTTTTAGATAATGCGGTTCTTTAAGCGCCACCTTTATTGTTCAGATTGTAATACTGTCCGCATTGCCCAATCTATTCGCTAATAGGTTAAAAAATGCTTCTTGACCACGAAGCGGTCCTGCGCGAAGCATATGACCGCGGCATCCAAATCATCCGCCTCTGGTTTGCCGATATTAACGGCCAAATCAAAGGCTTCGCCATTCCGGCGCGCGAACTCGAAGAGGCTTTCGAGCAGGGGATGGGATTCGACGGTTCGTCCATCGAAGGTTTTGCGCGCATCCACGAATCAGACCTGATGGCGCACCCCGACCCGGCGACCTTCGCTGTATTCCCGGAAAACGGCGGCTACTCGGCGGCGCGAATGTTCTGCGACCTCAAAACCCCTGACCACCAGCCTTATCCCGGCGACCCGCGTTATGTCCTGCGCCGCAACCTGCAGAAAGCCGCTGATATGGGCTTCTCGATGTTCGTCGGGCCGGAACTTGAGTATTTCTGTTTCAAAGACGATAAATATCCCGAAATCCTCGACCATAGCGGCTATTTCGACGCCTCCATCAACGAAACCGGCACGGTGTTGCGCAAAAAAACAATCTTTGCCCTCGAAGCGATGGGTATCCCGGTCGAATACTCGCATCACGAAGTTGCGCCTTCGCAGCACGAACTCGACTTGCGCTTCTGCGAGGCTCTGCAGATGGCCGAGCGCTGCCTGACCTACCGCTTCATCGTAAAGGAAGTCGCCCGCGCTGCCGGTTTTCATGCTACCTTTATGCCCAAGCCGATCTTCGGTGTCAACGGCTCCGGTATGCACACCCATCAATCGCTGTTCAAAAGCGAACGCAACGCATTTTTCGACCCACAGGGTAAGTATAATCTGTCGGCAACCGCTCGCTGTTACCTCGCCGGCCTGCTCAAGTATGTGCCGGAAATGACGGCTGTGTTGAACCAAACCGTCAATTCTTACAAACGTTTAGTGCCGGGCTATGAAGCGCCGGCCTATATCTGCTGGGGACAGATGAACCGTTCGGCGCTCATCCGTGTGCCGCGCATCAGAGTCGGCAAGGAAAAATCCACCCGTCTCGAACTGCGCTCGCCGGATCCGGCCGCTAATCCCTATTTAGCCTTTTCGGTGATGCTATCGGCAGGTCTTAAAGGAATTGAGGAAGGACTTGCCCCCCCCGAACCGGTCGAAGAAGACATATACCATTTATCGGAGCGCGAACGGAATGAACTCGGCATCCGCACCCTGCCGGGCAGCCTTTATGAAGCCGTCAAATTAACTGAAAATAGTGAATTGGTCAAAAACGCCCTCGGCGTGCATGTCTTCGAAAAGTTTATCGAAAACAAGTTGATCGAATGGGACGAATACCGAATGCAGGTAACCGATTACGAAATTCAGAAATATCTGCCGGTATTGTGATAAAAACACCCAATAACATAGAGCCTCATTCGGCGATGGACGTTGGACTACTCTATCTAGCATTAAGCCCCCCACACAAGCAGAAGGAAGCATCTTATTATGGGAAAATGGGGACTTATGACTATTCACTTCGGTAAGAGAATATCTACCGCTCGCCATCTGATATAAAGTTTTCAAATTCAAACTCAAAATATGCGCTCCAATTTGCCAGCCCGTATCTTAGCCGTTGATGACGACCCAGATATTCTGGAACTCTTGCGTTATAATCTAATCCGCGAAGGCTATTGCCTCACTACGGTTCAAAATGGCGAACAAGCCTTGAGCGCTGTCGAAAGCGAACCGCCCGATTTGATATTGCTCGACCTGATGCTGCCGAGAATAAATGGATTAGATGTAACCCGGCGTCTGCAGGTAAATCCGCGCACACAAGTCATCCCCATCATAATGTTGACCGCCAAGGGTGAAGAAGCCGATATCGTAGCCGGACTCGAACTCGGCGCGGCGGATTATATCGTCAAGCCTTTCAGTGTGCGGGTGTTGCTAGCGCGTATCCGCGTCGTCCTGCGCCGTTATCAGGCTGCCAGCGCCGAGGCGTCCAGTCTGCAAATTGAGGGTGTGGAGATAATCCCGGAGCGATTTGAGGTGATAGCAGATGGCGTAAAAGTCGAATTAACAGTCTCCGAATTTAAGATTCTCGAATTACTCGCCAAACGACGGGGCAAAATTTTCACCCGCTCGCAGATAATCGACGCTGTTCACGGCGCAGACTACGCCGCAACCGACCGCTCGGTCGATGTCCACATCGTTGCGCTGCGTAAAAAACTCGACCGCTATGGCGATTTAATAGAAACTATCCGCAGCGTCGGCTACCGACTGAAGGATTAACTATGGCGCGAAAGCCCCTGTTTTCATTTATCTTCTATCCGGTCCTCGTTCTAATATTCGCTGCGACGCTGGCTATAGTGTGGTTTGCCGACTGGTCGGCGCGCCGTTTCTATGTGCAACTGATGGAAAACCGGCTGACCGATTGGGCAGACTTAGCTGCGTCACTAAGCCAAAATTGGTATGAAGACCGCTCCAAACTCGATTCGCTGGCGCACGACTTGGACAGCCGAACCGGCATCCGTTTTACTTTCATCGCTGAGGACGGCACGGTTTTGAGCGACAGCCGGCAGGACGCCAGCCAAATGGAGAATCATCGCAACCGTCCTGAAGTATTGTCCGCTATGCGCGGCGGCAAGGGCTTGGCGGTGCGCTCCAGTCCGACTTTGAAGCAGGATATGATGTATTTGGCGTTGCTGCCGAAAGACGCGGCTGAACGGATATTTGTCATCCGCGCCGCGCTGCCGCTGACCGCTATCAACGCCGCTCTTAAAAAACTATATTGGCGTATTGCGCTAAGTTGGGCATTTATTTTCGCCGGCGCTGGACTAACGAGTTATCTAATAGCGCGCCAAGTGACCCGACCTGTATTGCAAATGCAGACGGCAGCGGCGGAATTCGGCGCCGGTAATTTCAAGGCCCGGGTGCCTGCGCCGACTATTCGCGAATTAGACGGGCTGGCAAAAACGCTCAACCGAACGGCAGCGCAGTTGAATGCTAAAATCGACGAAGTAACGCGGCGCCGCAACGAACTCGATACTGTGCTGTCAAGTATGAACGAAGGTCTCTTGGCGGTCGATAATGCTAATCGATTGCTGCTCGTCAATCGCGCCGCCGAAAGGATGTTGGGTTTAGTCGCGGCAACGGCTATAGGCCGTCCGCTGCCGGAGGTCGTTCGTCAACCGCAAATTGTGAATTTCTTTAATCGCTTTTCCCCATCGGCAGACGGCGTTGATTTTGGAACTTATGAAATCGAATGGGAGGGAAAAATCTTAAATTTGAGCGGAACGCGTCTATTGAACAGCGCCGGGCAGCATAGCGGCGCGTTAGTAGTCCTCGCCGATGTAACCCGTCTTCATAACCTCGAAACCGTGCGCCGCGATTTCATCGCCAATGTCTCCCACGAACTGCGCACACCGATAACCTCTATTAAAGGCGCGGCTGAAACAATAAGCGAGGCGGTCAAAAGCGAGCCTGACGCTGCTGAGCGCTTTTTAGAAATAATCCGACGCAACAGCGAGCGGATGGCAATGCTCATCGAAGATTTGCTGAGTTTAGCCCGGCTCGAACAGCGCGATATTAACGCCAAATTGACAATGGAACCGGTTTCACTCAATGTTGTCGCCCAAAATGCGATGAATATTTGTGTTGAAAAATCAGCCGCGAAGAATATTCAAGTAACATTGACAGGCGAGGCTTTTATACAGCGCGGCAATCCTCAACTGCTCGAACAAGCCATCGCTAATCTGTTGGATAATGCTGTGAAGAACAGCCCGCCCGGCGCCCAAATAAAAATCAACCTCAAGCAGGACAATCAGGAGGCATCCATATTAGTCGAAGACCACGGCTGCGGTATAGAGGCGCAGCATCTGCCGCGCTTGTTCGAACGATTTTACCGTGTGGATGCCAGCCGCAGCCGTTCTGAAGGCGGCACCGGACTCGGACTGGCGATCGTCAAACATATCACGCTCGCGCATAAAGGCCGGGTCAGCGTAGCCAGCGTCTCTGGCGCAGGCAGCGCTTTTGGAATGCATCTGCCGGTCTAATTAATTTGGAATTTGGAATTTAGAACAGTTATAATTCAAAACGGATTAAACGGATTAAACAGATGTTGAAAGGAAATATCTGTTATATCCGTTGCATCCGTTGTGAATTTTTCATCCTAACCGAAAACTAACGCTTCGCTCATATTCGCTTAACCCACTGCTTGTTAATTGCTCGCAAGTAACAAATAAAAAAGGAGAAAAAATGAAATCATTGTTACAATTGGGCGCGCTTTTTGCCGCCCTGGCAGTAATTAGCATATCTATACCGGTGTTGGCGGAGAAGAGCCAGTCGGAGGATATAGAAAATCTTAAAGGCAAGGTGGATGGGATGAGCGAGACGCAACTCGAAATACTTTCCACTTTGAATTCCCTTAGTAAAATCAAAGTGTCGGGTTATATTCAGGCACAGTTTCAGATTGCCGGGAGCGACGGCGCCGCCAATTATTCCGGCGGCAATTTCCCGAGCAATGTGCATCAACGGTTCGCAATCAGACGCGGTCGTTTGAAGGTCAACTATATCGCCGGCTGGTCGCAATATGTGCTGCAGTTCGATGTAACTAACAGCGGCGTGGGGATAAAAGACGCTTATCTGAGCATCACCGAACCGTGGTCGAAGGACTGGTCGCTCTGGATGGGCGCTTTCGACCGGCCGTTCGGTTTCGAAATCTCGTATTCGTCCAGTATGCGCGAGAGTCCCGAACGCTCGCGGATGTATCAGATTCTCTTCCCTGGCGAAAGAGATGTCGGTATGAAAATCGAATATGCGCCAGAGAAGGGCGGTCTGGCTTTTCTGCGAGGCAAAATCGGCTTGTTCAACGGCGCCGGGCTGCCCTGCGCCAACAGCGCGGCTAACGAGAACGATAACTACAAAGATGTAATCGGACGCATCGGCGTTGTTCTGCCTATGCTCGGACAAAATATGGAACTCGACGCCGGGCTCTCGGTTTATTCCGGTAAGGTTCGAAATCAAGAAAAGTATCTCTACACGCTTGACGGTAGCCTAAAAGACTGGCAGGTTGACTCAGCGGCGAGTAATAAATACAAATACTTCGACCGCGCTTACCTTGGTTTCGATGCGCAATACTATGTGGATGTCCTGCCGCTCGGCGGGATGTCTGTGCGCGGCGAGTTTATAACCGGCAAACAGCCTTCCCTCAGCGGATCCAATACTTTTTACAATCCAACCTCGGGGATCGACCCGGCGCTTGGGCTTTACCAGCGCGAATTTGCAGGTTATTATTTGAACTATGTCCAAAATATCGGGCTGTTCGACCAGTTTGTCTTGAAGTATGACATCTTCGACCCCAATACCGGTGTTGCCGGCAACGATATTGGCAAGCCCGGCGCACAACTGACCGGCACCGATATCGCCTACAGCACACTTGGGCTGGGCTGGGTGCATTATATCGATAGCAACACTAAATTAGTGTTTTATTACGATATGACCACCAACGAAAAACTAAATTCGGCGGCATCGGGCAGTCTGGCGAAGTTTAAAGAGGATGTGAAGGACAATATCCTGACCGTCCGAATGCAATACAAATTCTAATTCTAAACAACATAGGTAATTGCAAAAGTGTTGGATTTATTAACTGATGGCAAGGCGGACGCCCTCGTCCGCCTTGCCATGGTCTGAATTTTCGATATTAATCGTCACTTTTGCAATTTACTCAACAACCTAGGAAATAAATCAATGAAGAAATTTCTTATATTGGCGATGCTTCTGCTACCGGTCGTCGCCGGATCCAAAGACAAAGCCATCATAACTGTTAAAGGCTCGGATACGATGGTCATTTTAGCCCAGCGCTGGGCGGAAGTTTATATGACATCGCATCCGGATATTACTGTCCAGGTGACGGGCGGCGGGTCGGGAGTCGGTATTTCGGCTTTAATCAACGGGACGACTGATATCGCCAACGCTTCGCGTCCGATGAAACCGGGTGAGCGCGAAAAATTAAAGCAGCGCTACAACAGCCTCGGCGTCGAAGTTAAAACTGCCCGCGACGGGCTATCGGTCTATCTCCATTCCGACAATCCGGTCACCAGCCTCACACTCGACCAAATCAAGGCGATTTACACAGGCTTGATAACAAATTGGAAGGATGTCGGCGGCAATGACGCCAAAATCATCCTTTACGGCCGCGAGAACAGCTCTGGGACTTATGTCTATTTCAAAGATAATGTTCTGCAAAGCGCCGACTTTGCCCCGGCTTTGCAGTCTTTGCCCGGCACGGCTGCGGTCGTGAACGCGGTCGCCAAAGACCCTAACGGCATCGGCTTCGGCGGCGCGGCTTATGCCAAGGGCATCAAATATTGCGCTGTAGCGGCTAAAACCGGCGCGCCGGCTTATGAACCGACGGAGGAGAATATTAAAAAGGGACTGTATCCAATTTCACGCTTTCTGTATATGTATCTGCGCAGTAAACCCACCGGCGCTCTGAAAGAGTATATCGACTGGATTCTCAGCCCGGATGGACAGAAATTAGTCGCTGAAACCGGCTATTTCCCAATAAGATGACATATTGTCTCCCTCTGAAGACATAACCCATCATAGATTCCGGGTCGTCGAATGGACGGGCGAAACAATTATCCGACTGGTCGCCTTTCTGTCGCTGGCAGCGATATTGTTGATACTCCTCTTCGTATTTCGCGAAGCGGCGCCGTTGTTTCATCCGTCTGAATTCGCCGCGCTCGACTCCAGTATCTATCAAGCGAGCGAGACCTACGGCGAAATCGAGGATGACGCGCTCTCCCTTGGTACTTCTTCTACAGCCGGTCAGGGGATTTATTCTGCCGAAGTGATGACTGGGGATGGAGTTAGCGGGACTTTCGGCTCGCAATGGCAGCCGGTTTCCGACCGGCCTAAGTATGGCTTAGCGCCTTTGATTATAGGCAGTTTCAAGGTTACTTTAATTGCCTTGTTATTTGCCGGACCGTTGGGAATTCTATCTGCGTTATTCGTCACAGCCTTCGCGCCTAAAGCGCTGAAGGGCTGGCTGAAGCCGGCGGTCGAATTGTTGGCGGGATTTCCCTCGGTCGTCATCGGTTTTTTTGCCTTAACTATATTGGCGTCGGTCTTGCAAACCTTGCTGGGTTTGCAATTTCGGTTGAACGCTTTGACCGGCGGACTCGCCTTGTCGCTGGCTGTGATCCCAATAATCTTTACAATTACTGAAGACGCCTTGAACGCGGTGCCGAAGAGTCTAAGCGAAGCGAGCCTGGCTTTAGGCGCGTCTAAGTGGCAAACGGCTGTATTCGTAGCGCTGCCGGCGGCGACGCCCGGCGTGCTGGCATCCCTGCTGCTGGGCTTTGGGCGAGCCTTCGGTGAAACGATGATCGTGCTGATGGCAACCGGCAATGCCGCGCTGCTATCGCTGAATCCAGTCGAACCGGTGCGCACAATGTCAGCGACCATCGGCGCGGAAATGGCCGAGGTCGTCTTTGGCGACATTCATTACAGCGTCCTGTTCTTCATCGGCGTGATACTATTCATCGTTACTTTCACAATCAACGGTGCGGCAGAATTTTATGTGCGCCAGAGGCTGCGCCGGCGCTTCGGAGGCGGCTGATGCGGCAAAGCAAACTCTTCGGTCGTATGATTGTCTGGTTCAGCGGACTGTCGATTGCCAGTATTCTCGCTGCGATAGTCTTGATAATGGCGATAATTCTTAAGAACGGCGCCAGCACGTTCAGTTGGGATTTTCTCACTGGCGCGCCGGCGCAGGGGATGACCGGCGGCGGCATCTTTCCCGCCATTGTCGGAACCTTCTTGATGGTGATGATTATGTCGATACTTGGTGTTCCCGTCGGGACGATTACGGCCGTCTATTTAACCCAATACGCCCGGCAGAATTCGCTATGGTCGAGAATGATTCGCTTTGCGGTCAATACCCTGGCCGGCGTGCCTTCGATAGTGTTTGGACTATTCGGGCTGGGCTTTTTCATCCAGTTCGTCGGCCGCGGGCTGGACGACCTGTTCACTGGCGGCGCGGTTTTAAAATGGGGGCAGCCGAATCTGCTGTGGGCGAGTGTTACGATGGCGCTGTTGACGCTGCCGGTGGTCATCGTCAGCGTCGAGGAGTCGATTCGCGCTGTGCCTAAAGAGTTAAGCGAAGCGAGTCTGGCGCTGGGCGCCACGCGCTGGCAAACGCTCTGGCGGGTCATCCTCCCCAGCTCGCTGAACGGGATTATGACCGGGGCGATTTTAGCGGTCAGCCGCGGCGCCGGCGAAGTCGCGCCGATTCTTTTCACCGGCGCAGCCTACTTTCTGCCCCGTCTGCCCGGTTCCCTGTCCGACCAATTTATGCACCTCGGCTATCACCTCTATATTATGGCTACCCAATCGCCCGATGTCGAAGCCACCTTAGGCATTCAATACGCCACCACGCTCGTTTTATTATCGATGACTTTTTTATTAAATTTTTCAGCGATGCTCATCCGCCAGCATATTAGAAAAAGAAAGTTTGAATGAACGAATCCTCGATTCGCATAATTACACACGATTTGAGCGTTTTCTACGGCGCCAAACAAGCCCTGGATAAAATCGCCTTAGAAGTGAGAGCGCGCCGCGTAACCGCGCTCATAGGACCGTCCGGCTGCGGCAAAACAACCTTCTTACGCGCTCTCAACCGAATGAACGATTTGATTGAAAATACTCGCAGTGAAGGTCAAATCCTGTTGGATGGACAAGATATCAACGACCGTGCGGTGGATGTCGTCAGATTGCGGAAAAAAGTCGGTATGATTTTTCAACGTTCCAATCCTTTTCCGAAGACTATTTACGAGAATGTAGCCTTCGGACCGCGCCTGTATGGGACGCATCGCCGCGTCGAGTTAGATGAAATTGTCGAGAACAGCCTCAAGCAAGCCGCGCTGTGGGAGGAAGTCAAAGACGACCTGCATAAGAGCGCTTATTCGCTGTCCGGCGGCCAGCAACAAAGGCTTTGCATTGCGCGCGCCCTGGCTGTCAAGCCGGAAATCCTCTTGATGGACGAACCCGCCAGCGCCTTAGACCCGATTGCCACCGGACGCATCGAAGAACTTATCTTCCAACTTAAAACAGATTATACCATCGTCATCGTAACCCACAACTTGCAGCAGGCAGCGCGTGTCAGCGACTTCACCGGCTTCTTCTATTTAGGCCGCTTAATTGAGTTTGGCGAAACCGCAAAATTATTCACTAAACCTTCGCAGCAACAAACCGAAGCCTATATTACCGGTCGATTCGGTTAAAACTACATTTGGAGCATAAATGGAAGTCCATCTGCAGCGTGAAATCGCTCATCTGAAGAATAAAATCTTGCTTATGGGAGGCCGGGTCGAAGCCGCGCTCGCCCAAGCTGTTAAAGCCTTAAACAAAAGCGACACTGAACTGGCTGCGCAGGTCATAAACGACGACCGGGCAATCGACCTATTCGAGGTCGAAATCGAAGAAGACTGCCTGAAGATCCTCGCTCTTTACCAGCCGGTAGCCATCGACCTGCGTTTCGTCATCGGCGTCATTAAAATCAACAATGACCTGGAACGCATCGCTGACCTGGCGGTCAACATCGCCGAGCGGGCGCAAAGCCTCGCTTCGACGCCCCGAGTCATACTGCCCGATAAACTTAACATTATGTCCGAAAAAGTTCAGGCAATGCTCAAGGACAGCATCGACGCGTTGGTCAATTGCAACGAGAATCTGGCGCGCGATATCCTGGGGCGCGACGATGAAATCGACCGCCTGCATCAAGATATGTTTAAGATATTTGAAGACAACCTGGCTGAACTGCCGCAAAATATCGACCGGTGTATAAATCTGCTCTCAGTCTCGCGCTATCTTGAGCGCGCCGCCGACCAGGCGACGAACATCGCTGAGGATGTAGTTTATATGGTTACAGGCCAAATCATCCGGCACAATTAGGGTTCACTGAATAATTCGTGAAAATACCTTAACTGGCAAGGCGCACGCCCCCGTGCGCCGACAATATGTGCTCTACAACGGCGGACGAGGGCGTCTCAGACTCTCTGAAAATGTAATTTTTCCCGCCGTTGACCCGCCGTAGTTGACGGCAGAACATTGTCCTTCCGATAGATCAGCTGCCGACCACGGCGGGTCGGCAGCGGATCTACTTTTACCATCCACCATCGTCGGCTGATATTTCCTCATCGACTGATTATGGTCTTGCGAAACACGCATAAATTAATTATATTGAAATATTAGAGGAGTTTGCGCTGCCGGCTCGATTTAAATCCCTCTCCCTCAATTCGTCCTTCCACCATAAATACTACCGACGGAGTTAAAAATGCAGAGCAGATTTTTTTTCAGCCTTGCAATGTTGCTGGCGGCAATGTTTGGCTTTGCCGACACAACCCCGGCGTCTGTAATCGCTGATCCAGTTGGCTTCATCGAAGCGCTCGATGAAGGCGATACCTTGACGCGGACACTGACGCTCGCCAACCGCGGCAATGCCGCTGTTAACTTTGAAATTAAATTCGACGAACCCGAAGATAACAATCAAGGACCTCGACGCGACCCCATCGAAGGTAATTTTGCGCTGTTTCAAGACCAGAATTACTTCGGTTTAGTTGACCAAGCGGTCTTTCAACGGCTGGCTCGCAATGAGCAGGGACTTCGCTGGACAAATTTCAACCAAGCCCAACATTTAGCCAATGCCGACCTATCCGATTTCGATGCCGTATGGCTTGTTGGCTGCGACCAATCCGATGCCTTCCATCAAACCTGGACGCAAAACCGCGCCCGATTTGAAGATTTCATCGACCGCGGCAAAGTTATGTTTGTCGAGGAAGGCTGGAATCGTGCCGGACTTGACGCGCTGCCGGGTGGTCTGCGCGAAGATAGAGTCCCGCAGGAGGGTATTTTGGTTGTTGATCCGCAAGATAATTGGATGATCGGACAATGCGCGCAGGTTGA
>VGIO01000038.1 GCA_016867855.1 Calditrichota bacterium | reverse complement strand
TAGTGAAGAATTGTTTGTATCGATGACGCCGGCGGTCTTCACTTCGCTGAGTCCTTTGACCAGCCGGTCGATATAATAATGTGTGCGCTCGACCGACTGTGCTTGCATTATTTGGTCGAACTCAGCCAAGAGCAGGTTCTTTTCCATCGGAACGACTTCATTGTCGGAAGTGATATTCAGAATTCCGAGCGAGTCCTCCCTATGGCGGTCGATAACTTCGCGGAGAGTATGAACCTCCATTTTCAGCGCGTTCATCGTCTGGATTGTCAATAGATTGGATAGTCTATCCGACAACCTTGCGCGGTTTATATAGACTTGGCTCATTTAGATGGCTTTTTTTTTAGAATTCCTTGAGAATCTCTTTAATAACCTCAACTGCATTGTTAATATCTTCAAACTCAAGCGGCTTATAAAACTCTCTTTTATGAATCGGTCGGTCAACCTTTCGTTCGCCTTTAAGTAAAGTGATTATCGAAATATCGACATCAAAATAGGAGAGCAAAGTATGCGTAGATTTGCTTCCGAAGGTTACACCTTTAAGTTCAGAATAATCACCACCTAATTGGCTTTCTAACTGTAGCAGCACGAACTTTAGATTAGAATAAATACTTTTTAATAAAGAACAATCGACCAATATTCTTTTTAGCATTGCGTTTTCTGTAAATGTTTTACATTCGATAGCAAGACATAGATTGCTATCAATCGCAACATGAATATCACTGCCGTGCAGGATGTAATATTTATCTTTATGATCTTCAATATATCGCTTTGCCTCTGAAGCCGGAAGTCGGTCAATGTAATCTTGTTGAATGTGGACCTTTTCTTTTTTTGTCGGGAAGGATAATTTGTTCACATCCGCGCCTAATGACTTCCAAGCGATTTCAACCAGTCTTTTTCCAATAGATTCGACGAGTCCGCCCTTTTCGGCCCGCAAAACGCCTCCATAAGCACGACCAGCAGTTTTGTGCGCCTTTTTATCAAGGGTTGAGACCAAATCTGAATATGTTTTTATGATTGACTTAATCTCGCTTTCATATTCTCGCTTGGTCATAATAAGATCCCTCCCAATCTTTGTTCGGCTTTCGAACAATATTCAGGCGAAATATCTATGCCTAAATAATCTCTTTCCAGTTGTTTGGCAATATAAGTTGTAGTCCCAACACCGTTGAACGGATCGAGGACAATATCGTTCTTAAAGGAATAGAGTTTGATCAGCCTTTTTACTAATTCCTCCGGAAACATAGCATCATGTTTAAATTCCTTCATTCGTCGCTCAGGGGCTATAGCCCAATAGCCGAAAGTCCATTTTTTGAATTCATCTGAAGTTAAATCCGACTCTCCCTTTAATTTTTCTTTCTTTAAAGAACCTTTACTGAATACTTCGATAAACTCCCATGAGTATTTAACATACGGATTACTTGGGCTGCGCCAACTGCCCCAAGCGGTGTATTTACAATTATAATTATGCTTCTCCCATAATATTTCAGCGCGCCAAATTAGTTTACTCTGAATAAAATGTTGGCTAATAATATGGTGCGAGGGTATAAAATCCGAATAAAGCGGCTGAACATTAACCGCTATGCGTCCGCCAAATTTAACTACCCTGATACATTCGTCGAATATTCTGAACAGTTTGTCAAAGTAATGTCCCCAGAATTGGTCGTCATCGCCTTGCTCATAGTCTATGCCAAAATTATAAGGCGGCGAAGTAACGATTAAATCGATACAATTATCGGGCAATGAACGCAGTAATTCTTCGCTATCGGCGCAGATTATTTTATTCAGATAGTCATCTGGCACAGTATTATTAATGCGTTTAAAAGGATGTTTTTGAGCATAGTAATACTGCCCGCGCTTTTCTTCTTTGGCTTTGCGGTCTCCTACGCGCCGCTCTTTATTATAGTCCACAAAAAGCCGCTTCTTGCCGTTCATAGCGTAACTGCGAATGCCTTCGATGGCTTCGACTATAAGTTGAAGCGAATGTCCATCGCCATTTAGACCGTAAGCCTCGGCAATCTCTTTAGATAAGGTTCGAAGTTGAAACAAATCTACTTCCCGGACTGCTAATTCAAGCCCATTTGGCTGGATAGTAATGCGAAGTCCATCTGTCGAAATCCGAGAACTTAGCGCGTTGATAGCGATCAGTTCACCTGACGCGAAAGTTCTATCTATTGGGATTTGAATGTGTTTGAAATTATATTGCATTTTTTAGATTAAGTGTAAAGTCCTTTATCAGACACTTTGAATGGAACAACGCGAATGCTGCCCGCCTTCCAGCCAAACACCCTAATAGAGCATCCGCTGCCAACCGCAGAGGATTGGCAGCGGATACTATTACTACCCACCGCTTTAGGCGCGGTCTTATTTAACTAAAGCGACTTTGCGAGAGTCCGTAACCTTCCCCGCCGACAAGCGCATCAGATAGACGCCGGCTGGAATGTCGGCTCCATCGACAGTGAAAGTATGCGCGCCGGCGGAATACTCGCCGGAAAGGACATCGCCGACCATTCGTCCGGACAAGTCGAACAGCGCCAGGCGAACGCTGCCGCTTCGGTTCAGATAGAAATCAATTTTGGCAGCGCTGTTGAACGGATTGGGATAGACCGCCGACAAGCGGATTTCCGATGGCAGCAGGGCATCGTCAGGCACGGAAGCCGGCGGAGTAACTAACATCTGGACTTCGAGCCAACGGCTCCCTTCCGGTGTATTATGGTCGAGTTGGACATAAGCATCGACCACCGCGCCGATGTTGAAACCATCGCCAGCCGCCGACACGACGAAGTCAGCGCTCTGCCCGGCGGGAACTTGCAGCACAGCGGGTTCGATGCGCGCCCAAGTCAGGCTGCTGCGCATCTCCACGGTGTTTAACGGCTGCGCGCCGCCCTGGAACTGCGAGACCAAAGTCGTAGTGAAGGGATATAAATCTTCGGTGATTTCCCCTCCGCCGCCTTGCAGCGAACCGGCGATGTCCAGGTTCGTCACCACCCGTGCGTCGCCGCTCTGCACCTGGGCTTTAATAACTTGGGCCGGATGCAACTCGGCGGCGTTCAAAATGTAAAGTTGATAGCCGTCCGGGTCGTAGCGGTCGAAAGCCAGCCCGTAGATGCGGAAGCGCTGGCGATTCAACACCGTGAAGCGCTGCACGCCTTGACGGTCCACGCCGGCGATGTTCGTGCCCATTCCAGCGACCCAGAATATATCACGTTCTGAGTCCCAAGTCAAGCCCTGCCCGGGATTGACATTGACTGTGATGCGCACGCCGGTCGGCTCGCCGGTATGCGGGTTAATCTGCACGATGCGATTGCCGTCGATAGCGTAGATGAATTCATCATCGCAAGTCAGGTCAGTCCAGCCTAATTCCTGCTGCGAATTCTGGCTGTAAGTCGCAATCAAGTTTCCTTCGGCGTCGATTTGATAAAGGAACTTGTTCGGGCGGAAATTACCGGCGCCGGCGACCCAATAGCAGCCGTTGAAAAACATCGCCGCCTGCAGCGAGGAGTCGCGCGTCGCCGTCCGCGCATCGAAGGATTGGATGATGCCGTTGAGAGGATAATCCAACTGCATTCCCTTGATGCGGGCGGCGACTTCAAGCGGTCCGTCGCCTTCGTTGGAAACCGTTACCCGACGGCTGACGGAGCCGTTCTGCGGCACAGTGACCAACAAGCGGTCAGGTGTGATGACCATCGTCGGACGGTGCAGGCGCAGTTCGAGATTCAGCGTTGGTCGACCGTTGAAGTTGACCTCGACATCTTCGAGCGTCGTCCAGCCGCGGCGGGTCACCCGTGCGATTGTGAGAGCATTTGGAATACGGGGAACGCTGAACCTGCCTTCAGCGTCGGTAACGCCCATCCGGCAATTGCCGACATCGACCTGCGCGCCCTCGATAGGTGCGCCGGTGAGGTTATCCAGGACCCGTCCGGTGAGAGTTCCCTGATAACCTGCGAGCGTATTCAGAACCGCCCGCAAATGGTCGAGGCGGTTGAAATTGCCCTGATTATTGATGCCGACATAAGAAACAGATTGTGCGTAAGTGCGGAAGCAGCCGGCGTCGTTATAAACGGCGCGCAGATGCCCTAATTGGCAGGTGAATATTCGCTCGACATCGCCCAGTCCCCGCAGCCGGTCGGGCCGGTTGGCGGAATACTGTCCGGTGAGGTAGCCTAAAGTTCTTTGACCAAATCGGCAGCCTTGCGGGTTGGAGAACGTAGTGATTTCATTGTCGGCGCCGAAGGTGTCGATTTCGACCCTAAATCTTTCGAGCAGCGCCGTGCCCATATGGTCATTGACGAAGTTATTGCCTTCGATGTAAAGTCCGTGATTGCCGTCGATATAATCGAGCAGGCGTTGCGCATCATCCGCGTCGATCCGACTCGGTGGGGTGCCGCCGCCTCAACCAGGACAATAAAACGAAAGGCAGGTAATCACGACATCGTAGCGCGACATATCCTCCGGCAGCACCGAACTGCTGTCGTAAGGAATGCGCAGGTCCTGCAGCGCGCGGATTACCGATTGTGTGGCGGTATAGGTTGCGCCATATACGGCGTCGCGCACTGCAAGATTGTTATCGTGCTTCCAGACGAACACCTGGATGGCTTGCGCCGCGCCGGCCAGCGCCAAGACAGCCAGTATCATCGATAGAAGCGTATAACTTTTCCTCACATTACCTCCTGTTCATTCGTTATTTTTTATGTTTGTTCCAGTTATTTTCCTTACGAGTTCACATCCATAAACAGCGGAATTGAATCTGCCCACTGATTCAAATCAAATGCAGACTAGTGTTATGTCAATTGTGCAATGTCGTATGTCATCCTGAAACTAAGTGAAGGATCTCGTCTGGATAAGTAAGTCTTTAGGACGAGATCCCTCGCTTCGTTCAGGATGACGACATCTTACGTTTGACATAGCATTAGTTCTGTTACTAATCGGCACAAAGTAGAGTCAACGCCCTTAGGGCGGAATTAAATCCCGCTCATCTACCTAAAAATATAATATAGACTAATTATCATCAAAATGCAATACGAATTTTATTATTTAACATTAATTTTAACATTTCCAGAGCATACTTCGCCGATGATGACTGCAGATTGGCTTGCAGCGGCTAAATCATCGATTAAATTATCGGCATCTTTAGGGGATAGAGTAATCAATAATCCACCGGAGGTCTCCGAACCGAACAGCAAATTCCGGTATTCATCGGGGATGTTAGTGGCAAAATCGACATAATCCGCAAATGAATTGCGATTGTTTTTCAAGGCCGGATCTTTGACGTCTTCTTTGAGCAATTCAAGGGCGGTCGGCAGGACCGGAATTTTTTCGCAATGCAAAGTAATGCTGACCTTAGACGCATTGGCAAGTTCGAAGAGGTGTCCGAGCAGTCCGAAGCCGGTTACATCGGTGCAAGCGGAGGCTTGACAGCGTTGCATCGCTTCAGAAGCCGCGCGATTGGGGGTCAGCATCGACTTTATAGCGTTCTGCAAGATACGGTCATTCAAAGTCCCCCGGCTGACCAGGGCGGCGATAATCACTCCGACGCCGAGCGGCTTGGTCAGGACAAGCGCATCGCCATCTCGCGCGCCGGCGTTGGCGAACACCCGCTGCGGGTCGATTTCGCCGGTTACAGACAACCCATAGCGCACTTCGTCGGAGGCGAACGAATGTCCGCCGACCAGCGCCGCGCCGGCTTCGACGACAGCGTCCTGTCCGCCGCGCAGGATGTCCGACATAACTTTTGGGTCGCCGCTGGCGGGAAAGCCTATCACGCCCAAGGCGCAGAGCGGTTTGCCGCCCATCGCCCAGACGTCGGACAGCGAGTTGACGGCTGCAATTTTGCCGAAGGTATAAGGGTCATCGGTGACTGGCGCGAGGACATCGACCGTCTGCACTAATGCCCGGTCGGGCGAGATTAAAAACACGCCGGCATCGTCGGCTGTCGAACTGCCAACTAAAACGCGGGCGTCCGGAACTATTGGCACACCGGCAAGCGCGAGCGCCAACTGCGCTCTACTGACCTTCGACGCTCAACCCGGGCAGGTGATGGTCGCCAACAGACCGGGGCGAACTTTCGCTGCAATCGCTGCCGCGTCGATGAACATCCCGCATTCGCAGCGGCCGTCGCGGGCGATTTCACTTGCAGCCTCAGGGCAGGGGCAAACCGGATCCAGTCGGATATCGAGCGGGTAATGCCGCTTGCACGGGCAGAACGGCTGCCCGTATTGTTCGATATGTCCGGCTAAGCCCCGCGCCAAACGTTCCCGGATGCGCCCATCAGGCTGCAACGCCCAGCCCGCCCGCTCGGCTACAGCCTCGATGTATTGTAAGGCTCTTTGGAAGTTATCGTCTATCAGGCGCTGCCTTTATTTTAATAAGTGATTCGAATGGACAAGATGGACTAAATAGACAAGATGGACTTTGACAGTATATTTCGATGTATATTAGGCTTTAATTATTCAACGGTAAATTTTTACATATACGGAACAAAACTGCCGGTAATATGTTTATTGAATATACTCAAAATGATGCCTTTAAGTATAATCCACTACAGATTAAACGGATGAATTAGAAAATTCTTATCAAATTGCCTGTTTCATCCGCCCAATCCGTTGTGTCCTGTCGATTTCGATTCTCACGCATTAAAAATTCTAAATTCCAAATTCCAAATTTAAGATGTCCGATTCCAAATCAATACTCTGGATAGACGACGAGATCGACCTTCTGCGAGCGCACAGTCTTTATCTAGAGGAGCGAGGCTATAGCATAACGCCGGTTACCAATGGACCGGATGCATTGGAATTAGTCCGGCGGCAGCGATTCGACTTGGCGCTCGTCGATGAGATAATGCCGGCGATGAGCGGGTTGGAGGTCATCGCCGAACTCAAACGGCTGAAGCCCAATCTGCCGGTCGTTATGGTCACCAAGAACGAAGCCGAAGAATTGATGGAGCAAGCCATAGGCCGAAAGGTCGAAGCGTTTTTGACCAAGCCGGTGAATCCTTCGCAAATTCTATCGGCTCTGAAGAACGTTCTCGACCGGCGGCAGATATCGGCTTCGGAATTGACGCGCCGCTGGGCGGCTGAATTCAGTGAACTCGCCCGGTCGGTCGATATGGTCGAGACCTGGCCGGAGTGGCTGAATCTGCACGAAAACTTGAGCCGCTGGGAACTGGAACTCGACTTGTGGGACGAGGCTCAGTTGCAGGCGATGCTGCGCGATTTACGCGGCGAAGCCGACCGGCGGCTGGCGCGCTGGGTCGAAGAGAATTATGCCCACTGGCTCAGCCAACTTAGTAAAGAGCGACCGCCGTTGTCGATAGACCTCGCCGAAACCCGGCTAATTCCGCTCATCTTAAAAAATTATGCCGCCAAACCGACTAAACCAGTTCTATTTCTGGTAGTCGATTGCCTGCGGCTCGACCAGTGGCTGGCTATCGAACCATTATTAGAAGAATTCTTCGACATTAAGCGCGAAGGCTATTTCTCCATTTTGCCATCCGCCACACCCTACGCTCGAAATGCCTTATTCAGCGGGCTTACGCCGGCCGAATTAGAGCGCGTCTACCCGGACTTATGGGCTAAAAGCGATGAAGATGAAGCCTCATCCAATCGCTTCGAGCGCCAGTTCCTGCAGCAACTGCTCGCCCGTCGGGGGATTGAGTTGAAGCCGGACCTTCGCTATGTCAAAGTGCTTGAAGTCGAAGAGGCCGCTGAATTTGAGAAGCGCATTCAAGAATACCTGCGGTTGCCGTTGACGGCGATGGTCTATAACTTCGTCGATATATTGGTGCATATCCGGCAGTCGGTAGAAGTCTTGAAAGAGATGTTGCCGGACGAATCGGCGCTGCGGTCGGTCACGCGGACTTGGTTTCAGCATTCTTCGCTCTATCGTATTTTACGGGCTTACGGCGAGGTTGGCGGCACGGTTCTACTGACTAGCGACCACGGCGCCATTCGGGTCAAGCGCGGCGCGCAGGTCATCGGCGACAGGCAGACCTCTGCTTCATTGCGCTATAAACACGGGCGCAATTTGAAAGTAGATGCCAAACAATCGGTGCGCATAGCCGAACCGCTGCGCTGGGGACTGCCCAAACGCGGCATCAATACCGAATATATTCTGGCTAAGGAAGATAATTTCTTCGTCTATCCGACCAATTACCATCATTATTTGGAGGTCTTCAAGGACTCCTTCCAACACGGCGGTATTTCACTGGAAGAGATGGCTCTGCCAGTGGTAACAATGACCGGAAAAGGAAAGAAGGGATAGGCTTTGGGCTTTGGGTAAATTGACATATTAGGTTATTAACCGCTGTATGCCTTCTACCTCCTGCGCAGGCAAGGGGAAGCATTTCGTCTGAAAGTGAATGACAGGATTTGTTACTTCGTCCAGAATGACTCACGACCGTATGCTTTCCGCACTTGCAATTCGCCTAAAGCCCAAAGCTCAAACAGTCTGTCCGAGAATGCCGGTATCCGCTGCCGACCCGCCGTGGTCGGCGCGCAACTATTAGGAATCATCCTCCCGCGGAGCGGTGCAATGTAAAATTAAAATACACCCCCCTTAATCCCCCCGCAAGCGGGGGGAGAAGCAAGCAACAGCGCAAGCGGGGGGAGAAGCAAGCAACAGCACAAGCGGGGGGAGAAGCAAGCATCAGCCGCATAGGGGGGAGAAAGTGCATCTATTTTCCGAGTAATTACGTTGTTCTGCCGTCGACTACGGCGAGTCGACGGCGGACAATTTAAGGGGCAAGGCGGACGGGGGCGTCCGCCTTGCCAATTACACATTACCAGCCTTCCATTTCTACTCCTCGGTCCGTCATCCAACGTTTCATAGTCTCCCAGACTTTAACGATTGGCAGCCCCATTACATTGAAAAAACAACCGTTAATTCTCTCGATGAGCAGTGCGCCGCGGGCTTGGATGCCATAAGCGCCGGCTTTGTCGAATGGTTCGCCGGAAGCGATATAAGACTCTATTTCCCGCCAGCCTAACTGCCGGAACCAGACATCCGTGACAGCATAATCGGGATAGCGCTTGCCTGATTCTTCATCCACCAGCGTGTAGCCGGTATAGACGGTATGCATCCGTCCGGATAATGCAGTGAGCATTGAGCGGGCTGCATCAGCATCGCGCGGTTTACCAAGCGGTTCGCCGTCCAATTCGACCAGGGTATCAGCAGCCAGAATTGGTCGCCCTGCGACTCGGGATCCAACCGAACGTGCTTTAGCGTCGGCATTGGTCATTGCCACTAAAGGAAAATCGCCGCCCTGAGGGGCCAATTCTTCGGTATGAGGAATGATGACCTCAAAAGGAATGCCAACTTGCTGAAGCAGAATCTGGCGACGTGGCGAGGCTGAAGCCAGAATTATTGAAGGGATGATTAATTTATCCGACATATAGCGCGGCTAATCCAGTAAGCATTATGATTTTTAATGCAAGGCTGACGCGGCTTAGTCCGCGATAATTTAAACCGCGCCAGAGAAATAATGAAGTTATCAGCGCCGGTAAATCGACGCCGACAAGCGCTGTATATAAATAAGGAAGTCCGTATATATGCATAATGTAAGGGATGAGGGTCGCGGCGGCAAGCGCTAATAGGACTACAGCCGCGAGGCGCTGGGCGAGAAGCGGTCCGAGGACGATGGTCAGGGTTTGCGCGCCGGCGGCACGGTCGCCAGGCTCATCTTCGGCGTCTTTGACGATTTCACGCGCCAGATGCACAAGCAGCGCGAAAATAGCCGGAAACAAGCCGGCAGACATTTTTCCTACAGCGGAAGCGCCGTAGATAAAAGCCAATGCTCCGCAAAGGGCAACGCTCAAATTGCCCCAGAATGGACGGCTTTTTAAATAAAGACTGTAGAGAACAAGGATAATAGACACCAACAGAGCAATCAATCCAAGTTGCAGTGTAAGATAAAAGCCTGCTGCAGCGCCGCACATCATCAACCATAATCCCCATAACAACGCTGCGGCGGGAGTAATCTTGCCGGAGGGTATAGGCCTATACGGGCGGTTTATGCGGTCTATAACCACGTCGAAACTATCATTGACCGCATTTCCTCCAGCCGCGACCAGGCCGGCGGAGAGCGCCGCTATAGTTAATGTCCAACTAGAGGCAGCCCAATTTACATTAGCGATAATCCCGGCAACGATAACGACGGCTAAGGTAATCAGGACATTCAGCGGGCGGGTCAACGTCAGTAAAGCGGATAATAGACTTAGCATCAGGAATGTGAGTGTATCGCGTTGAGAATAAGCGCTGCGCTGAGGGCGGCTGCGGTCTCGGTGCGCAGCGGATGGCGACCAAGATTGAAAGTCGGAATACTACGATCGCGCAGTAAATGCCGCTCAGATTCGGAAAAGCCGCCTTCTGGTCCAATTATAAGTATCAGAGATTCTGGGAGATGAAAATACATTATACGCTTTACGAGAGATCCGCCATATTCGTTTAAGTCTAAAGCCCAAATTGAGATTTCATTTTTCGTCGATAATAATTCGTGAAGTTGCACAGGATTATTAATTGCCATTAGTTGGAAGCGGCGGGATTGTTTAGCAGCGGCTAGGGCGATGCTGCGCCAGCGCTCCAATTTACTTTTACCAGGTTCAACTACGCCAAACTCGGTTAGGAGAGGCGTAAATGCTGCCACGCCGATTTCGGCGCATTTTTCGACTGCCCAATCCATCCGCGCACCTTTAACAGCGCCAACAGCAACGGTCAGTTTTGTCTTTTCAGGCTCGGAATTTTCAATAGCGTTTAGCGCTCTGGCGCTGATGGTATCGCGTTTAAGGTCGATTATCTCGACTGTCCAGCCATTTCCGCAGCCATCGAAGGCAATAAAACGGGCGCCGGGTTTGGCGCGCAGAACTAAGGCTAAGTGGCGGGCTTCGTCGGCGGGGATGGTCAGCATTCCGTCCGCATTCGGCGGATGCGTGAAAATGAAAGGTAGACGTGACATTTCAAAAGGTTACATTCACACCGAGAATTAGAAGCGGCGTCAACAATTTATCATTGCCGCCCCAACCGGCCAGAATACGCGCGGTTTCGACATAAGGCAGTTGAAATTGGACTCCAGCGCCGCCGGCCGTTAAATGTTTGGCGGGAAGCGGCGGGCTGCGCCGCACCCAGCCGCGGTCCACAAACAGCAAGCCTTCGAGGCTGAATTTTAGGTTCTTAACATAAGGTCCGATGAGATACCAATCCGGCAGGCTTATATAGGTCAACGGCAAGATATTGAATCGCAGCTCGATGTTGAGCGCGGCGGTAGTTGTGCCGAGCAGTCCGGCGGCTTCGTCCGAGCGCACTTCGTTAGTAGTCAACTCCAAGCGGCGATAGTAGGGCAGCGCGCCGCGGCTGTTTTCGAGCCATAACCGGCCCGCTAAAATGACGCCGCTCAACGGGCGATAAGCGCGAATATCGACCTGTTGGCGGAAAAATGAATAGGTAGTGTCAACCATCCGGTTGCCCTCGACGGCGACGGCGATGTAGTAGCCTTCGGTCGGATAATAAATGTAATCGCGTATGTTGTCTTCGAAGATTATTCGTCCGACGGTCAGTTTGTCGCGGCCTTTACCGGCGAGGGTGTAGAATTGGGCTTTGGAGGAACGTTCTTCCCACTGGAATTCGAGACCCAGCCAAGCCCTGCGGCTGATGCGTCGTTTGATACGGGTCAACAGTAGTTCGGTTTTAGTTTTGACATATTCGCCGCTGTTGGGGTCCTTGATTTCGCGTTCGTTGACTAAACCCATCAGGCGCACGCCATAGAGTCCGCGTATCGAGAACCACGGGTCGCGATGCAGGAACGACATCCCGCGTTGATAGCCATCCCACCAGGCTAAATTGAGCCTCTCGCCGGCGCCGCGGAAGTTGTCGTGGATAAACCGGACGCCAAAGATACGTCGCTTCGGTTCAAGCGGGTCATAGTCGAAAATGGGAAATGGATAAACATATAATTTCTCAGTAACTTTTACGATGGCGACGGCGCGGCCCTGGTCGCTGGCGAGGCTGATGGCGACATAATTGAATAATCCCAGCGACATTAGATGCAAACGGTTGTCATCGATAGTTTCTCTATCTGCCGCCATTCCGGGCTTGAGCGTCATTTCCCGCCGAATTAGTTCAGCCGAGGTTACGCGGTTGCCGACGACTTTTATCGCCCAGATGACAGGCGCGCCGGTGGAATCTTCATATTTTTCCGCATACGCGGCGTCCAGCGGAATTTGCAATAGACAAATGGATAAAACCAAAGCAATGCGACAGGCGAGGTTTTTTACAAACCGGTTTTTATTTTCAGCAGTAGAGACCAACGGCTTACAATCCTAATTGCGGGGCGATTTTCTGCATTGCTTTCAGCGATAATTCTAAAAATTCCTCGAGATTTAAGCCGAGTTCGGCGCAGCCGGCGATTTGTTCGCGGCTGGCGCCGGCAGCGAAGCGTTTTTCCTTGAATCGTTTTTTCAGAAACGGGGTTTCGACACGGGTTAATTTGCGGGATGGGTGCATCAAGACGGCAGCGGTAATAAGTCCGGTTACCGGATCCGCACAAAGCAGCGCTTTATCGAGTGTCGTTTCAGCCGGATGCTTATGATTGTGAGCCAGGATGGCGTTGGAGACAATTTCCGGCACAAGTCCTTTCAGCAGTGAGCAAGTTATTAATGTATGTTTGTCCGGTTCGCCAGCCGTTATATCGGCGTCCAAATCGTGCAGCAAGCCGGTCAGGCTAAAGAGATTTTCATCTTGGTTAAGACGCAGCGCCAGGTCGCGCATCACGTTCTCGACGGCTAAGCTGTGTTTGAAAAGATGACCGGTCGTTATTTTAGTTTCGACTAAGGCTAAGGCTTGGTCGCGCGTGAGCATCAGCGATTCCAGTGAAAAAGGTTGGAGTTTTGTGGATTTGGGGTGGATTTTCGAGACGGCGCTTCATCCGAGACATCGAAGTTGAAAAGTTGGGCGTCAACATAGGCATCGAGCATTGCGAGGATGACGGATCCGACTAAATACCAGGCGAAGCGGTTGCGGTCTTCACGGTAGAGGTTGGCAAGGATTAGGTCGCCGCGGGCGCGGCAGGCTTGCTGCAGTTTGTGCTGCCGGAGGATGCCGTAAATAAATCCGCTTTCGAGGCCGGCGATGACGACCGATTTGAGCGGCTGGCGGTTGTAAGCCTGTCCCCAGCCGGGTATGACAAGCGAGCGCAGCGCGGCGCCAGTCGGCAAGGGGCGCCAATCGGAAGGCTCGGATGCTAACGGCAATTGGCTGTCAATCCTCTGCGGTTGACAGCCAAAACCCAATATGCCGTTGACTGCTGCGAGAAGATGTAAGTTTTCGCGTCCGCTGTCAACCGCTGAGGGTTGACAGCGGGAGCGAATTGGCGCTGAAAAGAGCGCTACTGATATTATAAGGAATACTGTTATTACACCGCAGAGGCGATGCATTCTATCTCCAAGAGGGCGCCTTTGGGCAGGGCGGCGACCTGAATGGTGCTGCGAGCGGGGGGTTTATCGGTGAAGTAGCGTGCGTATATGGCGTTCACGGTGGCGAAATCGGCGATATCTTTGAGGAAGATAGTTGTTTTAAGAACCCGGTCCATATTAGAGAGTCCGTCTTCCAGCACGGCTTTGATGTTTTCCATTGTGCGAACGGTTTGGGCTTCGATGCCGCCCGGGACTAATTCACTGGTCGCCGGGTCGATGCCGATTTGTCCGGCGAGGAAGATAATTTTGCCTTCGTGAACGACGCCCTGGCTGTAGGGACCGATAGCAGCCGGCGCGCGGGTCGATTCGATGGTTCGTTTCAAGGATATTTCCTGGATTATATGATTATTTAATTGTAAATTAGGTTTTGAAAGGATTTAAAGTTTAGGTTGACGACGCCGATCGGCAATGCGAATGTTATTCAATATATATCCTTAATATGCATCTGTCAAGCCGTGAGAGCGCAATCGCGTCCGGTTTAAATTTGAGAAATAAGAATATTTTACGTGCGGTCTCTTTAATTGCGGTTTTGGATTTTGAAATCGCTTAAATCGATTTATATTTATAGTAAATAACAATGACAAAGCCGTCAAGTTAGAAGTTCAGAGTTCGTTAGCGATTTTGGAAAATTCTATTAACGGGGTCTGTTTATAGTAGATTTTAGAACGCGGCTTTAAGTCTTTTCGCATACTCAATCGAACGCCGCAGAGAGTGTCCACACCTTGCGGAAATGCCAATCCTTGCAGCGGGATGGGACATCCTGCTGCAGATGCGAAAAGACTTTTGAACCGTGCTATAAAGGGCGATGACAAGCATTGCCCGTACGGGCGATGCTTGTCATCGCCCTTTATTCGATTAAAAAAAATCACTATAATCAGCGCTCTTTAATAAATATCTAAATATTTTTAAAAATACCAGATTTTCAGAATAAAAGGCTTGACAAAGCGAATAGGAAATTTTATAATTTACGATACATCATTTGACGAACTGACAGAAATTCGGCGGAGGCTCTTGACAAAGCGGTTTGCCGTATTTAGATTATAAATGCGTCCGATGAGGCGACGGGGGACTCAAGCGGGCGCAGTTTTGTCTAAAAGATATTATTTCTCTAGCGTGCGGATTTAATTCCGCCTAAAATTGCTCTTTGACAAATGCGTGCGGCCGGGCGAGTGAACGCCTGGTCCGTAGCTACTAAGTTCGAAAAAACATACAATCCTTTACTACGGAGAGTTTGATCCTGGCTCAGGACGAACGCTAGCGGCGCGCTTAACACATGCAAGTCGAACGCGGAGGTTTCCGCAAGGAAGCCCGAGCGTGGCGAACGGGTGCGTAACACGTAGGCAACCTGCCCTTAAGTGGGGGACAAGCCTGGGAAACTGGGTCTAATACCGCATACGGTCTTGAGACTGCATAGTATCAAGATTAAAGCCGAGAGGCGCTTAAGGATGGGCCTGCGGCCTATTAGCTTGTTGGCGGGATAACAGCCCACCAAGGCGACGATGGGTAGCTGGTCTGAGAGGACGACCAGCCACACTGGGACTGAGATACGGCCCAGACTCCTACGGGAGGCAGCAGTGAGGAATCTTGCGCAATGGACGAAAGTCTGACGCAGCGACGCCGCGTGAGTGACGAAGCCTTTCGGGGTGTAAAGCTCTTTTCTGGGGGAAGAATAGCCGCTACGGCGGCTGAGACGGTACCTTAGGAATAAGCACCGGCTAACTCCGTGCCAGCAGCCGCGGTGATACGGGGGGTGCAAGCGTTGTCCGGATTCACTGGGTGTAAAGGGCGCGTAGGTGGGATGGTAAGTCGGAGGTGAAAGGTGCGAGCTCAACTCGCAGATTGCCTTCGATACTGCTGTTCTAGAGTGCAGGAGGGGATGGTGGAATTCTTGGTGTAGCGGTGGAATGCGCAGATATCAAGAGGAACACCTGTGGCGAAGGCGGCCATCTGGCCTGACACTGACACTGAGGCGCGAAAGCGTGGGGAGCAAACAGGATTAGATACCCTGGTAGTCCACGCCCTAAACTATGAGCACTAGATATCGGGGGAGTCGACCCCTCCGGTGTCGCAGCCAACGCATTAAGTGCTCCACCTGGGGAGTACGCTCGCAAGGGTGAAACTCAAAGGAATTGACGGGGGCCCGCACAAGCGGTGGAGTATGTGGTTTAATTCGATGCAACGCGAAGAACCTTACCTGGCCTGGAATTCAAGCTGCTCATCCGATGAAAGTCGGACTCCTTCGAGGGCGCTTGGGAGGTGCTGCATGGCTGTCGTCAGCTCGTGTCGTGAGATGTTAGGTTAAGTCCTGCAACGAGCGCAACCCTTACCGTTAGTTGCCATCAGGTCGCAAGATGCTGGGAACTCTAACGGGACTGCCCGGGTTAACCGGGAGGAAGGTGGGGATGACGTCAAGTCCTCATGGCCCTTACGGCCAGGGCTACACACGTACTACAATGGGCGGAACAGAGGGAAGCAAGACCGCAAGGTGGAGCCAATCCATAAAATCCGTCCTCAGTTCAGATTGTAGTCTGCAACTCGACTACATGAAGGCGGAATCGCTAGTAATCGCCGATCAGCACGCGGCGGTGAATACGTTCCCGGGCCTTGTACACACCGCCCGTCATACCATGGGAGCCGGTAGCACCCGAAGCCGCTGTGCTAACCGCAAGGAAGCAGGCGTCTAAGGTGAGATCGGTGACTGGGGTCAAGTCGTAACAAGGTAGCCGTACCGGAAGGTGCGGCTGGATCACCTCCTTTCTGGAGCAGAAGTCCATCTGTCCCTGAAAAGGGATCCACAGATGGTCTTCGACGGTCGATACCGGCGGACACTTCCCGCCGCACGCATGTCAAATTTAGAATTTGGAATTTGGAATTTGGAATTTGGATTTAGTAAATCGGATTTCTATTCCAAATTCCAAATTCCAAGTTCCAAATTCACGAACGGGGCCTGTAGCTCAGTTGGTTAGAGCGCGTCCCTGATAAGGACGAGGTCACAAGTTCGACTCTTGTCAGGCCCACGACCGGGCTGGGTCGGCGGGCTTTTGTTTGGCAAGACGCCCCAGCGCTCGAACGGTTGCATTTCAAAACCGGCGCAGGGGGAATTAGCTCAGTTGGGAGAGCGCCGGCTTTGCAAGCCGGAGGTCACCGGTTCGAACCCGGTATTCTCCACAAACTCTGTATTTACATAATCTAAAGCGCCAATGATAACCAAGATTTTGAGTGGGATGATGATAAAGCGGTGCAAAATCTCCGGAAGCACGGCGTTGAATTTGAAGAAGCCTCAACCGTTTTCAGCGATCGATTTGCAATTACTGTTTACGATACAAGGCATTCGGATGGTGAAGATCGATTTGCTACTTTTGGCTTTTCAAATTTCGGCAGAGTAATTGCCGTTATGCACACTGAACGAGGCGAGTGTTTGCGTTTAATCAGCGCAAGGAAAGCCACTCGACGCGAAACAAAATACTATGAAGAAAACCGAAAAAGACTATCCGGCAGATGAGATACTTCCGGAATACGACCTCAGTAAAGGCGTGACCGGGAAGTATTACGAACGGTATAAAGACAAGGTAAAAGTAGCCTTGCTTGAGCCAGACGTTTATAAAATGTTTCCAAACTCTGATTCCGTCAATCGCGCGTTGCGGACGGTGGGTGAATTGATAAGGATTGCAAAGCCAAGGCGAAAGAAAGTGACGTAGCGCGCCGGCTTTGCAAGCCGGAGGTCATCGGTTTGCCCCAGTATAGTCTGTAATTATCTTAGAAAAATAACCGGTAAATAGGTGAATAAAATCAAATCGCGTTTATCCGGTATATTTGATAATAAAATATATCTTTCGCTGAGTGGAATTTTATTATTTCTGCTCATTTGGAAAATAGTTCTTTTTATTTTGCTGCCGATGTCAACGGTAGATGGTGTGTGGAGTCTTTCGCATACATTTTCGATGGTGAGAGGCGATTTCTACCGCAGCGATTTTGGGCATTGCCATCTGAAGCCTTATCTCTTGGCATCGTTTTCGTCGTATCTGCTCTATGTTTATTATTCCATTGTCCCGCTGACGCCGCCGAGTGCATATTTCTATCATATAATTTCGATTATGGTATTAGCCGTCCTTTTAGGCTGGTTGATAATCGGCGCGCAGAAAAGACCGTTTTTAGATTTTTTCAGCGCGGCTTTTCTCGTATTTACGAATTTTTATATTTACGGGATGCGCGGCGAAACAGTGTCTTTGATATTGATAATTTTAGCCCTGATTGTCTTTGAACATTATAAAAAACTGTGGTCGTTACGCGCATTTATCATTATCGGGTTTATTATCGGTTTAATTGCATATAATCATCCGGCGCACGGATTTTTGGCGGTGTTGTTTATCGTTTTTAACTCGTTATGGCATCGCAGTTATTCGAAGTGGTCGATATTATTTCCGTTGGCAAGTCTGGGATTTTATTTACTATTAAATATTCCGGCTTACAGATTTGGATTTGGACTTTATATTGAACAACTGCTGAAATTTGCCGTTGACAACACAGGAAACCAATTAACATTAGCCTTCATCATAAGGATGATAGTTTATAATGTAATGTATAACTGGCATTATTTTCTGATTTTTTTGTGGAGTTCTTGGTCTGAACTGAGCACGCGGCGGCTCAGCGTTGTTATTGTCGCTTCGTTTTTCATTGCCGTAATCGCCCTTGGCCGGGGGTATTATCTGCCGCTCGGATTGTTATTTATGTCGGTCAACAGCGATTTCAGCCGGTTGTTCAAGACCAAATTAAAAAAAGCGATTTTAGTTGTAATTTTATTATTAGGATTATTTTGGACGCATTATCTACCGACGCTGCAGGTTGTCGAAAATCCGACTTATTGCCGAACATATAAGAACATATTAGATTTTATTCAACGAGAAAATCTGCCGATAGATAATAAGGTGTGGTTCGATGGACCTATTGGACTGGAGCGCTTGAAAGAGCCGAATGCCCGGCTTTATCTGCCATTCTTAATATCGGCATTTTATAATAATGATATAGATGCCCATCCGGGTGATGTGTTTTACTGCATTACGCAATCCAGTCTGGATTTTTTAAAGAAGTTGCTCGGCGAAGGTTTCATTTATGATAATACTGAAATAATAGCGTCTGTGCCGGGGACGGTGAGTTCGCGGAGTTTGTTCAGGACGCGGTCGGAGCCGCTGGGATTGTGGAAGGTTGAAATTACGGGAATAAGTCCCTAATTGAACGAAAAATCAATGACCGAAAAACAGGAATTCGTAACCGCCATTATATAGATTGTCTTTATAATTGCACTGGGCGTTATGGCTGGTGCCAAGATTTTTAATCTCTCGCTACAATAGGACAATATTTAATCGGCTTTCTTGTTTTAGCCTGATTATTTGTCGCGGGATTCCAAATCCAAGAAAAAAAGAAATGAGTTACGGCAATACTATTATAACCATCGGAGCATTTGGGCTATTCCTCGTTGGATTGGCATAAAAAGCAGAGTTGTATCTTATACTATAAAGGCAAGTTAAAAGAAAGTTGCGTATGGCGCTGGCTTT
>VGIO01000037.1 GCA_016867855.1 Calditrichota bacterium | reverse complement strand
TTTCGACATCGTCCGGTGCAAATCCCTGTGCCAGGCTGACGATTATCCGATACTGGACGCCGTTCTGCATATCGTTCTTCCAGTATTCGGCGATGCGCGCCAACACTTTATCGATGGCGTCGTTGACGGCATTCTCAATCAAGGCTTTATCCGTGGCTTGCGCGGTTGGCGAGTAGCCGGTTTCGGTGCCAAGCAGCCGCGCCGTGGTCGTCTCATAAGCCCGCACATTGACGACGGCTTTCTTCGTATTGCGCGGCGCCGACTCAAGCGTAACTTCGTAAGTGATATAGACATCGCTGCCGATGGACAGCGCGAGAGCGTAGGAAGGGTCTTCATCGAGCCCCTTAATCATTCCCTGCGCGGCGGCGAGTTCGGACAGAGCGGCTTGCTGTTCGGGAACGACCACATCATATTGCCGCGCCGTCAGATAGCCTTCGATGACCTTGGCGGCATGCGAAATATCCTGATTCGATTGGATGAGTGCGATGGGGTTTTCGCCCTTCTTCACAGCCGGCAGAACCATAATGAATGGATTACCCAGCGCTTCGGCTAATTCTTCGCGCGCCGGCAGAATGCCGCGCTTGCTGAGTTCTTCCTGCACGGCTTGTTTGTTGATTTTAAACGCTTTTTCGAAGGTCAGTTCATATTCAGCGTTCTTTTTAATCTCGCGCTTGACGCGATTGATTAAATCCTGTCCTTCCCAAGCGATAAAGCGCTGGATGTTGGTTATGTCGAAAAACTCTTCCTGCAGCGGCGTAAATGCCGTCCTTTCAGGCGCATTTTTCAGCAGCGGGTCAGCGCCGCCGAACAGGACGAACCACACCGCGGCTTTGCGCGCATCCACCAGCGCCTGTTCGAGCAGGTAGTTGTCGAGGTCTTTCTTCTTACCATCGCCCTTCTCCCAATGTCCTAGGCCGGTTGCCCGCACGGCTATTTCAGACGGCGATACCGATTCTATCAGCGTCGCCTGCTGTGAGCGCGGTAGATTCGAGGCTAATGCTAACCCCGGTAAAACGAGAGAAATGATGATGATGGTGACGATGATAGTTTTGAGCATTTTTATGTTCCGTTTATTATGTTTCTGCCGGTTTAAGTGATTTTACATTATGACGAGGTATTGTGGAATTTCCCGTTAGACCGAGAATGCATTTTGCCCGCCATTGACTCGCCATAGTCAACGGTCGAACATCGCAACATAAGATACTTCGGCTGTCAACCACAGCGGTTGGCAGCGGAAAACCAGACGCATCAATATAATAAAAAATCCCTTACTTTTCCAATGCCTTAAATTCGCCTTGTGAAAATTGAATCAATGCTGCATCACGCGCAACGCGCTCCTCTTTGACGAACGCGACCGGACCGGAGAGCGTCGGCAAGCCACGAATGAGCGCCAGGGTTTCACGCATATCGCCGGGCAGAATGATACGCTTGACAGCGAATCCCGCCATCCGTGCCGCCCGTTCGCCAGCCAGATGATAGCGGTTGATTTGACCTCCGTCTTTGGAAGTTCTCATTTCAGTCGAGAAGCGGTCGAATTCTTCGCCGGGTCTGGTCGGAAATGGCTCGACAAAAACCATCCCCTCTATATAACGGGAGACTTTGAGCAAGGTTTCCTTGATTGCCCAGTTCTCATCTCCTAATAATTGGGCTCTAAAATTATAGCGCGCATATTGAGCGGAAAGGATTTCGATGGCGCCGGGTTCGGTTACTAATAATATGCCGTCGAAAATCTGCAGCGGAAAACCCAGCGAATCGACCTCCCGACCGGTAGTCTCCATCCAGCGGTTGATGCGCTTGTGTCGCTCGTTCCATAAGGAATCTAAGAACTTCTGGGTCAGTGAGGTCACCTTGAGCAGTGTGTCGCGCAATTCGGCGGTGGGAGTCAGCAATGTGTCCCTTAAAATGAGGCTGCCGTTGAATTCTAATGCGGCGCGCAGCGAGTCGTCCCATTGCAGCCGCATACCTTGGGCGCGAATCTGCCGCAGATGCCCGCTGAAATCGCTTGTTCCTGGATAATAGGTCTCTTCGACGAGCAGACGGCCGCCGGCGGCTTCGATGACATTGCGAAAACCTCTGGCGAACTGCCGGCCGTATTTCGTGTTCGACACGAGCGCGGCGAAACGGTTCAAACCCCGCTCTTCGATAGCCCAATGCGCCAAGGCTTGACCGCATTTATAATTATCCGCCCGGCCTTGAAAAGCGAACGGTCCTATGGCGGCAAGCCCTTCGTCAGCGCAGGCTGTTGTTAGAAAAGGCAGTTCTAACTCTTGCGCGATGGCAGCGAGCGCCGCCGCCGAGCCGTCTTCCAGTCCGCCGATGATAAGCGCAGTTTTACCGTCGCGCCGCGCGGCTTGAAACAATCTGACGGCGCGCACTGCATCGCCTTCGCTGTCCCATATCAATGGCTGCGGCAGACCGGTCTTTTTGCGATACCATTCGAAGCCACGCAGAAAGGATTCGGCGGCTTCGCTCACCGCGCCGGTTATGGGCAGTATCAGCCCGACGCCGGCTGTATCTGACAAGCGGCTTTTAGCGGTCTTGAGCTGCGCTTTAAGAGTGGCTAAATAAACCTGCAGTTCTTCGCGCCGCCGGCGCGCCAACGCGCTCAACTGCAGGTCATCCGCAAAGCCGAGCGTCCAATCCAGATGCCGCTCAGCCTCTTCCCAGCGCCCGGCCAGCAACGCGCATTCGGCTTCGATCATCCGCGCGTCGTCGATATATTCCGAATCGGGGAACTGCAACTTCAACCGCTGCGCTTCCATCTGCGCCCGGTCAAGCGCACGAAGTTTTAGCGCGGATTGGGCAGTGAGAAAGATAACCGACGATAAACGGCGCGAATTCGGATGTTTTAAACGGAATGAATCGGCTTGAACGATGCAGCGTTCCCAGTCGCCGCTATCGAAGAGAGTCGTTATAGAATTGTAGGCGTTCTCCGAGTCTTCCGGCTGAACCGCCACCAGATGTCGAGCGCCGAAAGATAAAAGAATTACTAAAACAGATATGTATGAATAAGATACTCGGATACTTAATTCCTTATGAAATGAGATGACATTTAGCGTGTTTTAGGAAGCGCAAACTGGTTTATTTTACCGGAATATTTCTAATTCTATCATCCTCCAATTACTCCCATTCGATGGTCGCTGGTGGTTTGGAGGTTATGTCATAAACGACGCGGTTGACGCCACGCACTTCGTTGGCGATGCGTGAAGCCACTCTGGCGAGGAACGCGTGGGGTAGAGGCGAGAAATCGGCGGTCATAAAATCGCGTGTGTCAACGGAGCGCAACACTGCGACCTGCTCGTAAGTCCGGCTGTCGCCCATTACGCCGACCGATTTAACCGGCAGCAGCGCGGCGAAGGCTTGCGAGACCCGCTCATACCAGCCTTCGGCGCGTAATTCTTCGCTAAAAACAGCATCTACTTCCTGCAGTATTTTAACCGCTTCCAGCGTTACTTCGCCGATAATCCGCACCGCCAAGCCAGGGCCAGGGAAAGGATGCCGCATTAAAATCGACTCCGGCAAGCCCAACTCGCGCCCCAGACGGCGCACTTCGTCTTTGAATAGGTCGCGCAAAGGTTCGATTAATTCAAAACCCAACTCCTGAGGCAGACCGCCGACATTATGATGGGTCTTGATGACCTCGGCTGGGCCGCGCGACGACGCCGACTCGATGACATCCGGATATAGCGTGCCTTGAACGAGATATTTGGCATCGCTGAAACGCCGGGCTTCATTCTTAAAGACCTCGATGAAACGATGTCCGATGAGTTTGCGTTTCTTTTCTGGCTCTGCTACACCGCGCAGATCGGCGAGGAACTCTGAACCGGCTTTGACAACCTTTAAAGCCTCGCCCAAACGCGGTTTAAATACGGCTTCGACTTCCTGCGCCTCATTTTTTCGCAGCAAACCGTTATCGACGAACACGCCGCGCAGTTTGTCCGGCGCGGCTTTATACACGAGCGTAGTGGCTACCGACGAGTCCACGCCGCCGGACAGCGCGCAAATGGCTAGTCCGTCCTTCAGCCGGTTTCTAATCGACACCGCCGCCTCTTCAGCATAGGAAGCCATATTCCAGCCGCCGCGGGCTTTGCAGATGCGATAGAGGAAGTTGTGGATGATCTTATCGCCGGAGGGCGTGTGGCTGACTTCCGGGTGAAATTGGACGCCATAAAAAGGCTTCTGGAGATGTTCGACGGCCGCGATGAGACCGGCGTCGCTAACCGCCGTAATCTTCCAGCCCTCCGGTAGTTTTGTGGTATGGTCGCCGTGACTCATCCAGACCGGTTCGTGTTCGGCTAATCCATAGAGTAGGCGGCTCGAACCGCGGCGCTCGATTTTGGCACGGCCATATTCGCGCACTTGGCCGGCTTCGACCGCGCCGCCTTCTCGCAACATCATCGCCTGCAGCCCGTAACAGATGCCGAGAAGCGGAAAGCCAAGCGCCGCCAGGTCCTCCCAACGCACCGGCGCTCCCACGGCATAGACGCTGTTCGGTCCGCCGGATAAAACTACTCCGACCGGCGCCATCGCCCGAATCGATTCCAGTGGGTAGTCCCAAGGCTCAATCCAACTGAAAACTCCCTCTTCACGGCAGCGCCGGGCGATGAGTTGAGTGTATTGCGACCCGAAATCGAGGATTAAGATTGTCTCACGTTTCACTTGTAGCCAGTCCTTTCGACTAAAACCACTTACAAACCTGGAGATTATCGAGTGTTTTCTCGTCGGTTAATTGCGGCTGAATCGGCGTAATCGAAACATAGCCCTCATCGACGGCTTTGACATCGCTGTCATCGCCGTCGTCCAGCAGCGCTTTTTGCCAATGCTTCCACAGGTAGCCGACGCCGCGCGGATCGCGGCGCTTCTCCAATGTCTCAATATAATAAGAAGCCGCCTGACGCGTGATTTTCACGCCTTTCAATTTATCGACCGGCAGCAGAGGCACATTCACATTCAGCATCGTTCCCTTAGGCAGTCCGTTGGCGATGACCTGTTCGCACACTTTCCGTGCGAAAAACATCGACGCCGCGTAATCTACTTTCTTATGTCCCCAAGGGTCGCGCGTAACCTTTTCACCGAGCGAGCGCAGCGATTGCGATATGGCAATGGCGGGGATGCCGAGCAGGGCGGCTTCCATCGCTCCAGCCACTGTGCCGCTGTAAAACAGGTCCACGCCGCTGTTCTCGCCACGATTGATGCCGGAGACGATTAAATCCGGCATCTTGGGCAGCAGCGCTCGCACGGCAAGTTTCACCGCATCGACCGGCGTGCCGTTCACCGCCAAACCGAAGCGATGACCGTTCCAGACGACCTCTTCTACGCGCAGGGGACCCGACAGTGAAAAGGCATGGCTGACGCCGCTCTGTTCAGCCGCCGGCGCGACCACCCAGAGCTCACCCAAGTCTTCCAGCGCGTCCTTCAAGGCTTTCAAACCCGGCGCGTAGACGCCGTCATCGTTAGTTAGTAAAATAAGCAATAATCTAAACTACGCAAATATCAATGACATAATGGTTAATTTTATGCTGAACGCAGTGAAGCGCTCATCTGAAAAAGGGGACGGGATACTTCACTTTGTTCAGGATAACAGAGCAACGCCTGCTTTATCATCCACACTATACCGCGATTGACCACCCCCACCGCCCGGCCGGTTAATTCCCAACTGTGGAATGGCGTGTTATGTGATTTGGAGTTCATCTTATTGCGATCGACTGTCCACTTTAAATTTGGATCGAATATCGTCAGGTTAGCCGGTGCGCCGACGGCAATTGTGGCTGCCGGCAAGTTCAGTATTTGGCGCGGCTTGACCGACATCGCGTCGATGAAACGCGTCAAACTCAACTTTCCGGATAGAACTAATTTCGTATAAATGACACCTAGCGCGGTTTCTAGTCCGAGCATTCCGAACGGCGCGCGGATAAATTCGACGGCTTTCTCATCGTCGGTGTGCGGCGCATGGTCAGTGGCAATGCAGTCGATAACGCCGTCAGCCAAGGCTTGGAGCAGGATTTCGCAATCTTCAGTTTCGCGCAAGGGCGGATTGACCTTGAAATCGCTGTCGTAACCTGTTAACATCTCACAGGTAAGTGTCAGATGCTGGGGAGTAACCTCGGCGGTGATGTTCATTCCTTCTTGTTTGGCGCGGCGAACAAGTTCGGCGCCGGCGCGGGTCGAGATGTGGGCAATATGGAGCCGGCCGCCGGTGTAGCCGGCGAGAGAGATGTTGCGCTGAACGGCTAATTCTTCCCCAACCGACGGCCAGCCGGGCAGCCCCAGGCGGGTCGAAAACGCGCCTTCGTGCATAACGCCATTGGCGGTCAAGGTCGGCTCTTCGCAATGCTCGATTATGACCGCCTTCAACATTTTAGCATATTCCATAGCCCGGCGCATAAGGCCAGCCGAAGCCACTGGGGAGCCGTCGTCTGAAAATGCTGTAACGCCGCATTCAGCGAGTTCCACCATCTCGCTTAAAACCTCGCCTTTGCGTCCTTTAGTGACGGCTGCGACCGGGTGAACCTCGACCGGCTGACCTTCGGCTTGCTGCCGGATGAACTGGACGATGCCGGGGGTGTCTATAGCCGGGTCGGTATTGGGCATACAGGCGACGCCGGTGAATCCACCGGCCGCCGCCGCTAAACAGCCGCTCAGGACAGACTCCTTATGCTCAAAGCCCGGCTCGCGCAAATGCGTGTGCATATCGAAAAAGCCGGGGCAGATGATATTCCCCGCTGCTTTTATGCGCTCGCCCTGCCAATTTGCCGGGAATTTGCCGATATGCGCAATCCGACCGCTTTCGATGATAATATCTTGGACGGCATCGAGGTTGATTTGCGGGTCGATGAGGCGCGCGCCGATAAAAGCAATCCTTTCATCGGTAAGACAATGCCAGCCGGTCTGCTGCAGATTTATTCTAAAATTCGACATTATTATAAATTGAATTTATTATTCTAAATTCCTTTCATCCTTCATCCTTTTCCCGTCCGGAAATAAGGAACAGCGCCGCCATTCTAACCGCCACGCCGTGCTTAACTTGCGAAAGGATGACCGACCAAGGTCCATCAGCCACATTCGAGTCGATTTCGACGCCGCGGTTCATAGGGCCGGGATGCATCACGACAATATCTTTGGCGGCTTTTTCAAGGCGGAGACGAGTCAGTCCGTAGCGGCGCTGGTAGTCTCTTAAAGAAGGAATAAGTCCCTGGCTCATCCGCTCTAACTGTAACCTTAGCACATTCACTACATTGCACCATTTCAAGCCTTCGTCCAGGTCAGGGATGACCTCGACGCCCAGCGATTCGGCTTCGCGCGGAATGAGGGTCGCTGGTCCGCAGACCTTGACTTCAGCGCCGCAGTTGAGCAGCCCGAAGATGTTCGAGCGGGCGACGCGGCTGTGGGCGATGTCGCCAAGGATGAGGACTTTTAAGCCTTTAAGGGCGCCTAACTTGCGACGAATGGTCAGCATATCGAGCAATCCTTGTGTGGGATGCTCGTGGGTGCCGTCGCCGGCGTTGACGACTTTGGCGTCGATGCGGTCGGCGAGAAACTTCGACGAGCCTGCTGCCCAATGCCGCATCACCACTACATCGACTTTCATCGCCTCGATGTTCTTGACGGTGTCGAGCAGCGTCTCGCCTTTGGCGACGGATGAACCGGAGGTCGAAAAGTTTATGGTGTCGGCGGAGAGCCGTTTTTCAGCGAGTTCGAAGGAGATGCGGGTGCGGGTGGAGTTCTCGAAAAACAGATTGGCGACGGTGACGCCGCGCAGGGAAGGCACTTTGGGGATCGGGCGCTCAAGAACAGCGAGGAAATTCTCGGCAGTGTCGAGAATTTCGGTGATGACCGGTTCCGGCACGCCGTCGAGTCCGAGCAGATGCGTTAGAACCGGCGGTTCGAGGTCAATTTTGTTATGCGGACTCACTGGATAACTCCACGATAATGACTTCGTCCCTGCCGTCCACTTCTTCGAGGTGGACGCGCACCTCTTCGCCGGGTGAGGTTACCAACTTCTTGCCGACGAAATCTCCGGCGACAGGCATTTCACGGCCGCCTCTGTCCACTAAGACCGCCAGTTGGATCCGGTCCGGGCGTCCGTAGTCGAGCACGGCGTCGATGGCGGCGCGCACCGTCCGGCCGGTATATAGCACATCGTCAACAAGCACGACGGCGCGGTCCTGAATGTCGAACGGGATTTCGGTAGCGCGCACTTTGGGCGTTTTGCGCGAGATGAGGTAGTCGTCGCGATAGAGCGTGATGTCGAGTATGCCGACTGGGATGTTCTTGCCGCCTTCGAGGCTGGAGATGAGTTTGGCGAGCCGGTGCGCTAACGGCGCGCCGCGTGTGCGGATGCCGATGAGGGCTATATTCCCAGCCCCGCGGTTGCGTTCGACTATTTCCGCCGCCAGACGCGCCAATGTGCGCTCCATCCCAACGCGATCGATGATGCAGGCTTTAGTTCGTTCGGTTGTCACTTGTATAAATTTATGAAATGTTCTAAATTAAGATAATTTAATAGACTTTTAGATTACTTGCAACTAATCCTAAACTTAAGAGTAAAATCTGACAAACTTATAGTGATTAAATACAAACAAAAGGGCTGTCTAAAATCTTGACAGCCCTTTAACTTATCGAATGCAAATCGATGAATGATAAAACACAGGTTACTTTTTAACTGTAACCGATTGTGAGTAGACAGTTATGAAACTGCCAAGAACGATGTTAATGGCGACATCGGTGGGTTCCCAAGCGACTCGCACCTGGTAGTCTTTCGTCGTGCCTACCATTCCTTGAACATCGACTGAATTAATGGGAATTAAACCCCACAGGATATACCACTGGCGGGCGCTATCGGTTTGTCCTGTTTGTGGTCCATTGCCCATTTTATACTGAACCGCATAGCATCCTGCCAACAAAGAGACCAACAGCAGAAATGCTACAAAAGTCCGAAGAGAGCGCATTCGACCTCCCGGTTTAATGTGTTAATCGAACTGTGCCGAGCATTGATTCAATTACACGCCCCATATCGGCGTCGGGTAATGCAATATAAAAAAAATCTATTTGTGTAGGTTTCTTCTCGGAATTATCTCCGAAAATCCAACGGAAGTGAATACGTTTCCCTTCGATCCGGCGAGCCTGCCAGCAATTAATGCCGTTTATCGAGAAAACAGTGGTTTGAGCATCAGGGGCGAACTTCTGATAGGCAACATCGTAATTTCTAACTGCAATGTGGAACTCGCTTTTCGACCAAAATTCGCCGCCCGCTTGTGATATAAGCAACAAATTAAGTGAATCGGCCTGGCAATAATATCCTGATTTCAACTCGAATATTGGAATTTCATCTTCATATTGTCCATTCATCGCAATATTGGCTTTATTGATAATTGAATCGTGGAGAGCAACATAACCTTTTGGCAGCGAAAAGTCCATATATTCAAGGTTAACAAAGTGAAGGCTATCGAGTAACTCATTGCGCACTTCGAAAGTCATCGGTGGAAATAAAACAACAGTATCGGAGCATCCAATGCTGACGAGCGAAAATATTGCCGCAATCGATAAGAGAACCAGATTTGGCGGTGATTGTGCGGGTCGATAGGTCTGCATATTTGTTGATAATTTTATTGTATATTTAATATGAATTAGATAGAAAGTCAAGAGATAAGTTTAAATTATATGATTATTATAAAAAATAGCATTTTTAAGTAAAACTGCACAGAACGGCCGACTTTTAGTTTTTCTTAAAATACGCATCCAAAACTATTGAGTTCCGGGGATTATTTATTATATTACTTATTCTAAATTCTAAATTCTAAATTCATTAAATGCAAGACAAAATTCACCCCAAATACAACCTTGCCACCGTGTCCTGCGCTTGCGGGAATACGTTCCAAACCCGCACGACAGTAGGCGATATGAAGATCGAAATCTGTTCGGCTTGCCATCCGTTTTACACCGGCAAGCAGAAGTTAGTCGATACCGCCGGGCGCGTGGATAAATACTACAAGAAGTATAAGATCGAGCGGCAGGGATAGTGACAGTGTCAACCTGAACGAAGTGATGGAACTCGTCTGGACGAGACTCTTCACTTCGTTTAGAGTGATAAAGTAGTTGCGTCAGGTGTTTTCACCTGACGCGTAAATTTGGCTGTCAACCACAGAGTATAAACAGCCGATAGGAGGTCGAGCGACTCAGCCCGAACATTACACCCCCCTTACATCCCCCCGCAAGCGGGGGGAGAGACACACAGGCTGCCGATTACGACGAGTCGGCAGCGGGCGGTTAAACCGCTGTCAACCCTCTGCGGTTGACAGCGGATTTAGCGGATTTAGCAGATACAAGATTTCTGCTCAATCCGCTTAATCTGCTGTTAATTCTCTTTTTACGAAACATATCCTCACACTCTTAAGTCTAATTTAGTATATCGCCTTTCTTTTCAGCGCATTCGCGCCAATATCACCTTAAGGACTATCCCTAATGAACCGCATTCTTAACCGAGTTCTAATAAGTCTTATCGCCTGCGCGGCGATAATTTTAGTTTTCGTCGGCGCCGGCGCGCCGGAAGCCGCGCCTGAAGGCGCCAAGCCGGGCTTTTTCCGGTATCCGACTATTTCCGGCGACTGGATTGTCTTCACATCCGAAGGCGACCTCTGGAAAGCGCCGCTTGCCGGCGGTGTTGCTATGCGCCTTACTACTCACGAAGGCGAAGAGCGCTACGCCAAGTTTTCTCCCGACGGTAAATACATTGCTTTCACTGGTCAGGACGATGGTCAGGATGATGTTTATATCATCCCATCATCCGGCGGCGAGCCGCGCCGTTTGACCTTCCATCCCGACCGCGATCAGACCATCGGCTGGACGCCGGACGGCAGCATCCTGTTTCGCTCGACCCGCGATATTCCCTACCGCGGCTGGCGTATCTATAAAGTCAGCCCCAAAGGCAGCCTGCCCGTTTCCATCGGACTGGACAAAGCCGCTTTGATCGCTTTCGAACCTAACGGCAAACGTATCGCCTTCAATCCGACTACGCTCGAGAACCATCGCTGGAAGCGCTATCAAGGCGGCTGGGCGATGGACATCTGGGTCGGCGATATGTCTGTCCCGCAGTTCGAGAACATCACTGAAAAGCCGCCTTACAAGGACTGGCAGGGCGATTACGGCTTCCCGATGTGGCACTCCAACGGGCGCGTTTATTTCCTGTCCAATATGGACAGCCGCGCTAATATCCACTCGATGAAGCCGGATGGTTCGGACCACAAGCAGCACACGCAGCATAAGGAGTTCGACGCCCGCTTCCCCTCGCTGGGCAGCGATAAAATCGTCTATCAAGCGGGGATGGACATCTGGGCGTTCGATATTAAGAGCGAAAAGACCGCCAAAGTTGAAATTCAACTGCCCAGCGACCGCGTTCAGGCACGCGTGAAATATATCGATCCCAAGCAATTTATCTCTGACTTCGAACTATCGCCCGACGGCAAGCGGGTGTTGCTAAATGCCCGCGGCGAGGTCGCGACCGCGCCGTCCAAAGGCGAAGGCTTGATTCGGCAAATCACCAATAGTCCGGGTTCCAAAGAGAAAAATCCCCGCTGGTCGCCGGACGGCAAAAGCATTGCAGTCTGGTCGGATGTGTCCGGTGAAGAACAGTTGTTCACCTACCCGTCGACCGGCGGCGAAGCCAAATTTATCGGCACAGACGGCCGCGGCTGGCACACCGCGCCGGTATGGTCGCCCGATGGCAAGTCGCTTGCCTTCGGCAATGAAGAGTGCGAACTGCTGGTGATGGATGCCGCCTCAGGCAAGACCGAGAAAGTCGAACGTTCCGAGTGGGAAGTGCGCCAGATGGTCTGGTCGCCCGACAGCCGCTATCTGGCTTATGCCAGCGCTGTCAAGAATTACAACTCGGTCATTCGTATTTGGGACGCCCAAACGAAGAAGGTTTATAACCTAACCGACGAATTCTATAATAGCGCCAGCCCATCTTGGGCGCCCGACGGCAAATATCTTTATATCCTGTCCGACCGCGACGCCAATCCGCGCCTGGACGGAATGGAGATGACCTACATCCTCGACAAACGCACACGGCTTTATGTATTTTCGCTGAAGAAGGACTGTCTATCGCCATTTGCGCCTCAAATCGACCCAGAAGTCGAAGAGGAACCGCCTTGGATGAAAAACAAAGACAAGGCGGACAAAGGTAAAGATGAAAAGAAAGATGATAAAGGTAAGAAGAAGGACAAAGACGAAAAAACCGAGGAGAAGAAAGAGCCGGTCAAGGTTGAAGTCGACTTCGATGGATTGCCGATGCGAATGGCTGTAGCGCCGGCGCCGGCCGGCAACTATGGCGGTTTATGGGCAGTCGAAGGCAAGTTGTTCTTCCTGTCGTGGGAAAATGACGGGATGCTCGGCGATGATTTGTTCGAGGAAGAAAAGGGACGGTTGAATTTACATCGCTTCGATATTAAAAAGAAGAAGGATAAGGTCGCGGCTGAAGGCATCGACGGCTATGACATCTCGCGCGACGGAAAGAAATTGCTGATTTATAAGCGCGGCGAGTTCACGGTTATGGGCATCGACGAAGATGGCGGCGGCTGGGGCGGCAAATGGGGCGGCGGAGATAAGCCCGAAGAAGAGAGCAAGAATGTGGAGCTCTCCAAATGGGAAATGCGCGTGGATGTGCGTCCGGAATGGCGGCAGATGTTCGATGAAGCCTGGCGTTTGCAACGCGACTTCTTCTGGGATCCGAATATGCACGGCGTGGACTGGAAAGCCGTGCGCGCCAAGTATGAACCGCTGGCTCAGCGCATTTCGACGCGCGACGAACTGAACGACCTCATCGGCGAACTGTTCGCCGAGTTGAACTGCTCGCACACCTATGTCTGGGGCGGCGACCAGCGACGGCCAAAATATTATAACACCGGGCTGCTCGGCGTGGATTATGTCCGTGATAACTCTGGTTTCATCCGCATCACAAGAGTAATTGCCGGCCGCCCCTGGGAACCTAAATCAAGTTCGCCTTTGGCGGCGCCGGGCATCGACGCTAAAGCCGGCGATTACATTGTCGCCATTAACGGCCGCCCGACCAACAGCGTTCCCAACTGGTTCGAGCTGTTGCTCGGAAGGGCTGACAAGATTACCACAGTGTCTCTCAACGCCAAACCGGCGCTCGACGGCGCGCGCGAAGTAGTTGTTAAGCCGCTTGGCACAGAATATTATCTGCGTTACAACGATTGGGTGGACGGGCGCAAGGCGTATGTCGATAAGATCTCAGGCGGCAAACTCGGTTACATTCACTTAACCGATATGGGTGGATCAGGCTTGTCCGAATTCACGGCCGGTTACCAGCCTCAGCACAACAAAGAGGGGCTGATAATGGATGTGCGTTATAACGGCGGCGGCTTTGTGGCAGAGATGATTCTATCGCACTTGGCGCGCGATTTATGGTCGATGGGGATGGCGCGGCACGGCTTGAAATACCGGCGGCCTTCGACAGCCTTTTTTGGTTTTATGGCAGCGGTATGCAACGGCGAAACCGGCTCAGACGGCGAGACATTCACCGAGGGTTTCAAGAGCCTTGGTCTTGGACCGGTCATCGGAACGCGCACTTGGGGCGGCTGGGTCGGCATCCGCGGCGATAAACCCTTCATAGACCGCGGTATGACTACGCAGCCTGAATTCACCGGCTGGGGAATGAAAGATGGCAAGTGGCTCATCGAAGGCTGGGGCACCGACCCGGACATCGTCGTCGTGGACGACCCGGCTTCACTGATGCAGGGCAAAGACCCCTCGCTTGACTATACAATTAATTACTTGATGGATAAAATAACCAAAGAGCCGAGAAAAATCCCCGACCAGCCGCCATTTCCTAAAGATAGAGGATACAGGAAGTAAGTGTATCGACGCATTAGATATTACACTGGCAAGGTGTTATGCTGAACGAAGTGGAGCATCTCGTCTGAAACAACGGAGACGAGATTCTTCACTTCGTTCAGCATAACATACTATAAGGAATAGTAAACGCCGCGTTGCCTAATAAATCCTATATCCATTACTTTGTCCACTTTAGCCAATCGATCCATTTTATAAAAACGGCAGCGCTAAAACCGGCGCGGCTAAAAACAGCGCCATCGGCGGCGACTTCAATCTGATAAGCCGGCTGGCGCCCAGCGCCGTGAGCATTGCGAAACCGGTAAAGGCTGGCGCCAGCAAGCGAAATTCAACTTGAAACAGTTTAACATTGTGTGCGAGGAATCCCGCCAGAACCAACACTAAGAGAATCAAAACCAAATTGTTCAAACCTTCTCTCCGCCAAAAATACAAACCGACAAGCATAAATCCCAGCCATACTATCAGCCAGACGACCGTTATCGATTTAGCCGGAATGCTGCCCCACAGCGCATCGAATGGCACGACCGCCGAGCGCAGACAATACTTCAGCGCCGCCCAGGGATGATATATCGCCCCGTTCGTCCATTGCGTCACTTCGGCTGGTGAATAACCCGAAGCCAGCGGCACAAGCCGGTCGTATTGACTCCAATTCCAAGCCAACAAGGGTAAAATCATAACCGCGGCGATACATAACGCCACGCCGCGCCTGAGCCAGGCCTCGCCGCGTCTAAGTCCCGGCGGCGCAACAAACCATACCAGCGGCAGCAATAACAGCGCCGAAAGTTTCGTTAAAACCGCCAGTCCCAACATAACGCCGGTCATCATAACGCGCCGCCAGCCGGCGCCGGACGCCCGCCCCGACAGCAAACTGGCGACAAACATCGCACTCAAAGCAATCAGCAACGCATCATTGCTAACAATCGAAGTGAACACGACTGCATTAGGGAAGAACAGCATACAAGCCGTCGTTAGCAGTGATTCATTTTCCTTTAGTCCGGATAAACGCGCTATCCTCAGCGCCGCCATCCCTGCTAACAAGCCAAATAATATAGAAAGAAACCGCGTTGCATAGAGTTCCGAGCCTTGCCAAAGAAATCGACTCCACCTGAAGACCTGCGCCGCGAGTATGTAATATAACGGCGGCTGGACGAATTCGGCGGTCGGATTGCCGGCGCCACCAAAAGTCGGATTATAGACGGGGATAGCGCGGTGTTCGGCAATATGCTTAACATATTCAAAATGCAGCGGTTCGTCGTTATACTGCGGCAGGCTTGATTTAGTCGTCTCGCTGGAGATAAGCGCCGCCAGCGCTAATCTCAATACAAAGGCTAATAAGAAAAGCAATCTTAAACTGCTAATCATACCACACTCGCAGTTTGCGCGCCAAATTTGCCGCCGCCCGCTTCCATTTCAGCGCCGGTTTACGGCGGTAAAGTTGACGAATAAAATCTCGCTCGATTTTCTGCTTCCACCAAATTAGTCTTTCGGCTTTGAGCGTCGGCGTCTCGAACAGCGCCGAATTGAGCAGCGCGGTGTCGTCGGCTGAAGCAATTTTATCGAAGACCGAATTAGGCTCGATATAGCCCTTTTTAACGCAGTCGGCGAATAGCCGCGTGCCGGGAAACGGCGTGGCGATGAAGACGCCTAAACCGTCCAACTGCAATTCCATACATAAATCGTAAGTATTCAACAAACTTTGCTCGGTTTCGCCGGGCATCCCGACGACAAAATAGCCGTTGGCAGCGATGCCGAGCCGGCGGCAAGCCGCCGCTGCGTCCAACGCCTGCCGGCGTGTGGCTTTCTTGCCAATGACCTTGTGCAGGATGTAATCGTCGCCGGACTCTATCGCCAGGTTGAGCGATGCACAGCCGGATTTCTTCATCCAGATAAGTAATTCTTCGTCCAAATCGGCGACATGGACGCCGTTCGGCGTGTGCCAGCGGACAGCCGGCCTTCGCTCGACTATTCCTTTGCAGATAGCCATTAGCCGCTCCCGCTGCCAAGTCAGCCGGTCATCCTCGAAGGCAATTAGCGCCGGATGATAGTCTTTGACCAGTCGCTCGATTTCAAGCAGGACGCGTTCGGCTGAATGCGCCCGCCAGATTGGTCCTTGGACGGCGCGGCTGGAGCAAAACGAGCAGCGTCCCGGGCAGGCGCGGCTGGTGAGCAGCGGCAGGCTGCGCAGCCGACGAGACGCCCAGCGCCCGCCCGAACGCGCTAAATAGCGCTCAACCGGCATCAATTCCAATGCAGGCAGCGGCAATTCGTCCAGATTTTGAACATAATTCCGCTTGGGAACGACCGTTGTCCGGTCGTCCGACAACCAGACTACGCCGTCCAGGCCCTCCGCTTCCAGCCGGTTCAACTCGCCGTATCTACGGATTAACTCTGCCAAAGTCTTTTCGCCCTCGCCGATGACGACCATATCGACGCCGTCCTGTTCGAGGACTTGCTGTGGAAAGAGGGTTGGGTGGATGCCGCCGGCGATGATAGGGATTTTAGGCGCAACCTGGCGCAGGCTTTGGACGGTCTGGCGAAAGAGGCTGTAGCGGGTTGTAAAGGGGCAACTCAAGCCGATGAGGTCGGGTTGGGTCTGGAGTATAGCCTGGGCGAGCCGGTCGGGTGAGAGTCCATATAGATAACGGTTAGCCGAGAGGCGCGTTACAGTTTCCAAAGCGCCGTCGATGATGCGGACTTCGACGCCCGCTGCCAGCAGTGCGGCGCCGAGGTAGGCCGGCCCCAGCGGCAGGCTGAGCGGCTCGTCCGGAACGGGACTATAGAACGGCGGCGTCGCCAGACAGACTCGCACAAATAGCCTCTACAGGTCGATTTGCCAGGTCTGGCGCAGGAAATGCCGGGCGTTGAAATTCTCCTTGAATTTCAGTAAGCCCCAGGTCGGTTCGCCCCAAATCGACGAGATGCCGAAATCCATCCATTTCAAGCCTTTTTCCCTTGCCCACAATAGGCTGTGATAGGTCAGATACGGCACCGGCTTGAAGGGGACGGCCGGGGCTTCGTGCGCCATATAGAATTCGAGGACGACTTCGCGGTTGCAAATAAAATTCCAAATTCCCGCCAACATCCGGCCGTTATGCTCGATGACCGCCAACATCAGGTATTCGGGTATCAACTGATGCAGGCGCTCGATTTCGGCGCGGCTGTGGGTCGGCACGACGCCTAAGCCGCGGCGGTTCTCCTCCAATATCTCCCAGAAGCGGTCGAATTCGGCTGTCGTCGGCTGTTCGACGATGCGGAAGCGGACGCCTAACTTTTCGGCGCGACGGAAGGCATTGCGGGTCTTGTTGACGAAACTCGCGAACAGCGCTTCCGGTGGCGCGTCCAGCCGCACAGCTTGGGTTAGTTCGGTGCGCAGCGCTTTGAATCCGCCGCGCCGCAGGGCAAAGTCCAGCGCTTGCACAGGGTCGGGATTATAAATCACCGGCGGCGGCGTCAAACGCAAGGCGGCGAAGCCTTGCCGCCGGGCATAGACGACCAGCGCGCGGACAAGTTCCTCCAGATGGCTGTAATGTAGTTTGCAGCTCCAAGCCGGCCCGCCATAAGACGCGCCCGGATGCGAAATCCAGACCCGGCGCCCGTCTTCGCTGCGCACCGCGCCGGGCATTATCCCAACAAGATTGCCTTTACGCCGGAAGGTTACATTATGTATCTCGAAGCGCCCCGGTGGATGATAAGCCAAAAACCGCAATGAATGAAACAGCATCCCGTTCACCGCACCCGGCCAAAACGCCTCCCATTCCCCCTCGTCCCAAGCCGGTTCGACGACGATGGGATTATGAGGAATTTCAGTGATCGAAGTCAATGTATAAAGTGGTTTTTGTTGATTATGTTGAATGGGAAACCTGATTACATCGATAGCGCACTAAAAATGGAAAATGGAATATGGAAAATGAAACTAAAAGTTACTCTCCGATATTTTTATAGAAGGAGGTAATTGCAAAAGTGTTGGATTTATTAACTGATGGCAAGGCGGACGCCCTCGTCCGCCGAAAACCAAGCCTAGAATGCGGCGGACGAGGGCGTCCGCCTTGCCATGGTCTGAGTTTTCTGGATTAATCATCACTTTTGCAATTGGCTCGAAGGATATATTATACGTAGCGACATTATTCTTTGCGTATGTTTATATATGTCATCATGAACGAAGTGAAGCGTCTATTCCCCCCGCATCCCTCGTCACTCATCCCTTCGAAAAGGTGGCCGTATCATCATCATCATCATCATCATCATCTCCTTTCTATAATATCAATTTCCTGACTCGTGAGTCCATACAACTGATACACCAGCGAGTCGATTTCCGCTTCGGCTTCGGATAACTGCTTCTCCAGCCGCCGGCGCTCGGCAAGGCCGATGGATTGGTTTAATTTTGATTGAGTATCAATACTCGTATGTGTTAATTTTATGAATTTATCTATTAGATTATCATCAAATGGTGAAAATATCGGAATCTTCTTAATATACTGTGTAAATAATCTTCGTCCACCTCGATTATCCGGATCACCTAATACCGCTGTTTTACTAGACAACCATTTCCATATAAGTTTTGAATTTAATAAAGATAATAAAATTGTATTTTTAGTAGATATGAAATATGCAGTGTTTGTGCAATAATATCCTTCATTATCCCAAGCGAACCTACTTGTTTGGGAAATATCGGGCCAAATGATTTTTTCTGTTATAAATGATTCATAATACTTACACGCTCTCAACTCCCACCAGTGCTTGCCTTGGTCGAGCCTTTTCTCAATTTTAGGGCTGAACTTTTGCAGATATTCGAATACCCCGGGGTATTCATCGATATCGACGCCTATCTTGGTCAAAATCAAATATCGGTTTCGGTAATTGGCTTTCCACTTACAAACATCCTCGCCTTTCAACACCTGAACGATTATTTCTTCCGATTTGGAATCTGTTTCTATCAATTCTTCGCGTTGCCGGCTGTCGATTATAAATGCCTCGTTCAGTCCGGTGATTAAGCCTCTGAATATCTTCTTTTCTACATATTCTTCAAGCGGCGCTCCCGCCGTCTTCATCTTTTCGAATATATCCGTTACATCCTTCTTGACCAGTGCGAAGCCGTTGACGGCTAGGGCGCCGTTGTGCATTGCTATGCCGGATTGTTCGATTTCTTTGCGCAAGGTCGCAACATCTTCCGGCGGGCGCTGAATGCGTGCATAGAGCGGTTCGGTCTGTGGTTTAGTATTGACGGCAATCATAATCGCCGGCGAGACTCCGACGCCTTTGAACACGCCGCCGCGCGGGAAGTCCACGAGTTTCTCTATCTGGTAGTCCTTTATGAACCTGCGCAGTTCCTCGCCATAAGCCGCGCTCATCCACTTGTTTGACATAATCATC
>VGIO01000036.1 GCA_016867855.1 Calditrichota bacterium | reverse complement strand
TACAATTACTTCGATTGTAGTATTAGCATTATTTTTCGGTCAAGGTCCAGACGCCGTCCCAGTCGTCCGGCGGCGGCTCGGCGATGTAGAGTTCGCAGCGCTTGAGATAGGTTTTAGACGGCCCATCCGTCGGGGCGGTTTCGAGCGCGTTCTCGAACCAGCGCCAGGCTTCCGGGAACTTCCGCTGCCGGAATAGTTCAATTCCTTGTCGGTAAAATTCGACCGCCTTCAATTGGGCTTCGGACAATTCGCTCTCCTTTTCCGCCAGCAATTCATAGACCGCCACTGGCTCATTCTTACCTTTAACCCGTATTAAATCGAGCGGACGGATTACGAACAAATCCTTAACATCGTCATAAGTGTTCTGCCCGATCATAATCGTCGAACCGTAGGCTTTATTGGCGCCTTCGAGACGGCTGGCGAGGTTGACGGCATCGCCCATCACTGTATAGTCGAACACTGTGTCCGACCCCATATTGCCGACCAACATATCGCCGGTGTTGATGCCGACGCGGCTGTAAAGTTCCGTCTTGCCTTCAGATTTCCACTTTGTGCGCAACTCTTTGAGATGATTTTGCATATTCAGACCAGCGCGGCAGGCATTAGCGGCGTGGTCGGGCGTCCATATCGGGGCGCCGAATTCGGCCATTATCAAGTCGCCTTCATACTTGTCGATGATGCCCTTGTTCTCGACGATTTTACGCGACATCGCCGACAGGTATTCGTTGAGCAGGTGAACTAGATCCTCAGGTTGTAATTTTTCAGAAATAGTGCTGAAACCGGCGACATCGGTGAACAGCGCTGTCATCCGCCGGCGCTCGCCGCCAAGGCGTAATAGTTCAGGATGCGAGATCAGTTCATCGACGACTTCTTTCTGCACATATTGCGAGAACATTCCGCGATAAAGCGCCTTCTCGCGTTGCGCCAGCACGAACCGATAGGCAAGATTGGTTGGATTACCGACTAATATCGTCAACAGCAGCGGCACCTGCCGCAGCCATAAGCCTTCCTTGATGAAAAGGAAAATTCCTCCGCTAAAAATCAGGAGCAATAAGCCAAGAGTGATGAGCGCCGCCCAGCCTTGATGCAATCTGCGTCCGAATATATGCGTCAGAATGCTTAAGACTAAGATGCCTGCTAATACCCACCAGAAATCAATGGCGACGAGAAACTTGCCGTCCTTTAACATCTGCAGGGCGTTAGCATGCACTTCGACGCCCGGTGTCTTACGGGGATTTCGGTCAGAGAAGAAGGGTGTGAACTTGTTGTCCTGCAAGTCTTCGGCTGAAGCCCCGACCAGCACAATTTTATCCTTGAAAGGGCTTTCCTGCAGCATATCCGCCATTCCGGATGCTTGCAGCGCAACGGCTTCTTCCGGCGATAGTCCAGCCAGCAAATCGTCGAAATCGTAAGCCCCGGAAATTACATCGTAAAATGAATATGTTGGAAATGTGCCGGAAGGTCCGTAATAGTTTAATAGTGTGGCGTTAATTTGGCAGCGAGGGATAGAGAGGCTGCCAAATTGGAACGGACCATAACGCGTGGGTTTGATCGAAGCCAGATTGATGTTGTGGTCGAGGGCGTAGATTTTCATTCCAAGCGATAGGAAGGCTGTGTCGCGAATCGCCCAGAAGAGCGGGTAGCGCCGCGTGACGCCGTCCGGGTCAACTAAATCGTCGATGAGTCCCCACGGTGTTCCCGGCGGCGAGACTGATTCAACCGGCGGCTTGATATCGGTCAGCGGCTTTTTGATGTTCTTATGAAAGGTCACCGCGGTTTTAGCGCAGTGAATAACATTGCCGGCTTCGGTTATCGCGGCTTTGAACAACGAATCGGACACAGGATTAGCCCCGCGGCTGGAAAAGCCGATGTCGAAGGCTATCCAGCGCGCCCCCAAAGTTTTTAGTTTATAAACCAGCGTTGCATAATGCCGCCGGTCGAAGGGAAACGAAAGGCTGTCGGCGGTCGGTTCGTCGATGACGACTAAAGCGATGTCGCTCTTTTCGATGCTGCGCGCGCCCCGATATTGAAACAAACGGTCGTAGAGCGTCAGTTCAATATTCTGAAAAAAATCGAGCAGCGACAGCAGCAACGCTACTAAGGCGACCGGGACAATCAGCAGCGCGCTGGTAATATAAGTTGTTGTTTTTGACTTTGCTTTCAAAGTGAATTATTATTTAATATCTGATGCGGCAGATTAAGCGGATTAATATGAAAATGGGAATGGGCAATTCATAACTTATACCAATTTGCATTCAAATGAATAAAAAGGGATGCAAAATTAACAACGGATTAAACGGATAGAACGGATAACATAGCGGCTTTACAGGATTATCCGTTTCATCCGTTTAATCTGTTGTGAATTTGTTTTGACATTTATCATCCGATTGATTGCGACTTGGTATTAACGGGAAATTTCATACGGTTTCGCCGAGCGACATAGATGAAAAAGCACACCTCTTCATCTCGTCGCAAGCGGGGGAGAAAGTAAGTCTATTTTCTTAAGGAAAGTCTAACAAATTACATCTTTAAAAATCGCTCGACTGTCTGAACTGCTGTTAGTAATCATATATGAATAAAAAAGAGAATGAATCCGCTTCCTGTCGCTTTCATTCTCTTTTATCTATGAAATTTTAATTTCTTATTTCAATCTACCAATATCTGCGATAATTCAATCATAATTGATAACCGTAAGTCATCCTGATGGTAAAATCGTTCTGCTTTCTAAAGGAAGCGCGGTTTTTATTGAAGTCCTTGACGCCGCTGTAATACTCGGTATAACTTTCATCCGAATGCATTGCTTTGGAAGCGGTCAGGTTGACGAGGTGCTTGGTGTGTGGAACGTATTCCAACCCGAGGGAGAATTCCAGCCGCGAGAAATCGACCTGGACATTACGGACGGTAGCGCTGTCCAGCGCTGCAGGCGGTGGCGGATTGATATTGGACTGTCCGCCGCCGGCAAAGGTCCCGCTAAAGCCGCCATTGAACCATACCCGATTTGGCAGGAATGTATAACGCGCATAATCCATAGTAGCGCCGCCGGCGCCGGCGTCCTGAGATGTAAGGCTTAGCGAGCCGCGAAATTCCCATAAGAGTTGCCGGACGGAAGTCAAACTTAAGGCTATGGTCGATTGTTCGCTATTTTGAGCAGTCGATATTTTATCGTCCTTAAGGCTATGGTCGATGGAAAGAGCGCTGCTGTAAGAAATCATTGCGAGGTTGGACCAACCGCGCAGATTGAAGGTTTGGTCGATGGAGAAATTAAAAGAATTCTGCGTGTTTTCGATGCGCGTATCAGTCATAATTACCGTGCCGTCAGCCATCGTATTAGAGCGCCGGATGCCGTCGTTTTTACGGTCATAGGTGCGGAAACCGAGGTTGACATTAGGATAATCAGACGGCGAATAGACCGCGATAGAGCTGCGTAAGATGTTCTTATCGGTGGTCGTTTCAGCGCGTCCGTTGACATTATCTTGATAGGCTTCATAGCCAATCGTAATGTAGATTCGATTGTTAAGCAGTCGGATGCGGTCTTGAATTGAGATACCTGCTACATCGGTCAAAACCGACGGGCTGCCGCGCGAACGAAATGAGCGGCCTGTTGTCTTATAGCCGACCTTAAACTCATTGCGGAAAGCATTGATAGTCAGGTCGGTTCGATGCGCCAGCGAGGATTTGATAAGTTCCGACCACAATTTTCCAGCCAGTTTGACTGGCTCGATGTCGCCTTCCAGAATGGATGAGTCAGTTGGCATTGGGTCGAAATACTGGTTCACGATGATGATTTTTTCGGCTTGTTTGGCGTCTTCCATCGGGCCGCCGGAAATATCTGAATTAAACATACTTAGGGCAGTTTCGGAGTTTATGAAGACGCGTTTCTTGGGCGATTGGTAGGCTATGTCCGAGCCGATGACTAGATTGTCGTGCGGCATGTGTCCAAATTCGATAGATTCGACATCGTCTTTAATTTTTAAAATGTTGAAGGAGAGCGTTAAATTATCGGTCAAGGGAAAGCCGGGCCGGATCGCGGTCATATTTCGGAGATAAGTTCCGTGCGATGTGATGCGTTTAACATTATATCTAACGCGGATAGAATCCTCATTAGGATTAACTAAAGAGCGCAAGGTGTCGCCGTTGGCGCCGAGGACATAAGTGGTGTCATTTGTGTAATAACCGACGCCTTCGACGGCCCGGCGCATTTCGCCGCTGGCATAGTCCAGGTTGAAGGCGAAGGTGCGCAGGTTGACTTCGAAGCCGCGCGCCCGCACGCCCCAGACGGAAAATTCGCTGAAGCGCGGCATAACATCGCCCGCGTTAACGCGTAGACCGCCATATTTAAGCGAGGCTAAAAACCGGTTCTGCGGTTGAGCGTCGCTGCGCTCAAGGCTCGAAATATAACCGCGTCCCATCCATTCGAACTTGCCAAATTTACCATTGACGCGCGAATCAATATACGATACTCGCCTTATATTTTCGCTGATATCTTCATAAGCATAACCGGCGGAAGCATTGACTTGCACCGGACTTTTCGAACGTTCCGGCAAGCCTTGCAAAGGCCGGTGGAAAATCCAGCCGGCTAATTTCTCAGTTTTGCCGTCTTTCACATATAGGATTTTCGCAGTGTGTTCGCCTGGGCGGACGCTCGGCACGGTAACAATGACTAATTCTTCGGTAATAGAGGCTGATTTAGTTAAATCACGCCCGTCGAGCGTTATACGGATATTGGCTGGGTCGAGTTGACGCACGGCTTGCAGCAAGGAAACGGCAATCAGAATGCGGCTTTCGCCGCATAATTCACCTGGTTCCGGCGATAATATTACCACCGCGCTCTCTTGAACTTCGGCTTCGCCTTCAATCTGTCGGACCGGCGCTGTAAATGGTTCAGCCCTATTAGGCGCGCCTTCGGGTAAAGTGATAATGATATCGCCTTCAAGTTCCACCCAAAAATAATATTCGATATCCGCTTTACCGACAGCCGGAATTTCCCCGAAAATGCGGTTGCGGTCGCGGCGCAATTCGACATTGGCGAAGGCATTTTGACCGCTGGAGCGGTAATATATGCGCGCTTCGACCGGCAACACATTAAAACCCTCGAGCGACGCTTCGAGGTCTATCGGCTGGCCGCTTAGAACGCTCGTCGGCGGTGTATGGACTAAACGCCCGCTCTGGGCATAGACGGGCGTGTGAATCAAATTCAGCGTAATAAACGCGATGGTTAGCGCGGCGCTGAGATAAATAGAGCGGCGGGTAATTTCTTTCAAATTCATTACTCCTGACAAGGAAGAGTGAATAACCGGAGGGCGGATTCGCATCCGCCCTCCATTTCGCAAGACTTTACTCGTTCACCTGATATTGCATAATAATGCGTCGGATATTGCCGTCGGTATCCTGCACTTCGATTTCAATTAGATTTGGCGGCGGCATACCCGGGTCAGGGTCGCGGCGCAGACTATCCTGCGGGACGATGTGAATTTCAATGCCTCCATCAGGCGTTGATTCGCCGCGCTGACCGGGCCGAACATCGACGATTCGTCCCGATTGAGTGTTCAATAATTCGATCAAACCTTCAATGGTAACGATTTGCGTCGTTCCATCTTCGAATACTATCACCCAGAATTCGGTGCCTTTGACCGAGGCGACTGATGTCGGCGTGGCGACCTGCAGTATGCCGCGCTGCTGTTCGACTTTGGCGAACAATTGACCAACTTCCATCGAGACGCGTTTGGCAATATTAGATTGCGCATCGCGCTTACCTTCGATGGTGATTTCGGTGTTGGCGGTCAGTTTAATCTGGCTCTTATCGTCAGTGAAAATTAGGGTGGCGAAGCCGTCGGCGCCGGTGCGGATCCAGTCGCCATCGTCAAGAACAGCGCCGAATTTCAAGGGCACGACCCGGTCGGCGCCGGCTTTTTTCATCTTAACATCGCCGGTAACCTTGAGCGTCAGGGCAATCGATTTATCGCCGGCTGCGAGAGCGAATTCGGAATTTAATCCTACCGCTATCAAAGCGATGAAAAGGATTATGCTAATGGTATATAGGATTAAGGTATGCTTTTTCATTGTGTCAGTTCTTCCTCATAATTCAATGGTTATAGAGTTGATGACAATATAGCCGCCGGCGATGAGTCGAGCAAGTTCAGCAGGTGTAATATCGCGTCCATTCAAACGAATGCGGTTCAGGTTCCAGCCTTGTAATTGTTGAAACTGGGAAACTATCATTTGAAACTGCTGTTCGGTCAATAATTGCCGCAGGATGGAGAATATCTGGCTTTCAGGGGGTATGCCGCCGCCTTCTTCTTGACCGCCGAAGCCGAGGAATTCGCCGCCTTCCTCTTCGCCGCCGCCGCCGCCGCCGCCGCCATAGAAGCCGCCGCCGCCGCCGCCACCGCCGCCGCCACCGCCGCCGCCACCGCCACCGCCAGGCGGCGTGTAACTAAAGCAATATATCGGACTTTCGACAACCTCTTGTTCACCTGGAAACATCGTGTTGACATTGGCGATAATACGCCAATAATAGACTGTTTCCGGCGTCAATGGACGGGCGTCGCCAGCGCCGGTATAGATGTAAGAACTAAATTGGCCGCTCGGGCTGGCCGGCAGGTCAATCGATAGATAGCGAGTCAGGTCGGTAGCCGATTCTATTACGGTATGCGGATCGTCGCCCGGATTACCGGCGACCACATCCAGATGGAATTCTACGCCCGGCGAGCAGGGGAAGGACCAGAGGAAAATTGGATTGGATGTCGCTACGGCATTATTGGTCGGGCTCATCAGAGTAACCTGATTAAGGCTGCGCACGCTAATCGGCAGACTGCCGATGCCGAAATTATTGACCAGCGCTTCGTCTATAGTCGGAGCATCCGACAACGTCAAGGTCAAAGTATAAAACCCGGTGCGCAAGTGCGAGCCATCGACATTGCGTAAGATGGCATTGGCGATATCACGCTTTCTGCCAGACTCAAGACTTATATCCTTGGCGTCGAGTTCTTCACTGGTCAGCCACTGATTGTAGATTTCGCGGACATCCAGCATATTCGACGCTGCATCGAAGATTGGCCGGTTGGCTTGGTCGGCGAAACGCACAAAGAGCCTGGCGCGTTCCGGACCAGCGCCCGTTATGCGAAACCGAAAGAAAGGTCTGAAATCATCGAAATCCATCGTGTCGATATCCGACAGATCGCCCGGTATCATCGAGCCAATAGGAAATGACATCGGGTGAAAAGCGAGAAATTCGATGGCTATTTCATAAGCCAGGGCTTGAGAAGATAGCAACGACAGGAGGGAGACTAAAACTGCTATTAGCAGTCGATTATTTTTAGGTTGCATAATTACCTCGTTTTGGAGTGCGAACGATTCACACTGACTAATCGTGAAGGTAATAGAAATTTGGCTGGAATTTGTGTTGAATATCACATCGCGGCGGGCGATTGGAAATATTAGTCGGCGTGCAGAATAGTTATCGTTTGGCGGGCAGGTTCGCCCTGCCCGTCGTTAACCCGCCGCGATCGACGGCAAAACATTGTCTATTAGATACTTCTGCTGCCGACTACGGCGAGTCGGCAGCGGAACCGGCATTCTCGGACAGCCTGTAATGCTTGAATGTATTGACAAAGTAGGTTAGCACACGCTTTGTCATCCTAAACGAAGTGAAGGATCTTGTTCCTTCTTCCAGACGAGATGCTTCACTGCGTTCAGCATGACACACTAATTTATGTTAACCTAACTTGCCAATACACCTAAATCTAAAACGATTTTTCGGCGGACGGTGGCGTCCGCCTTGCCCCTTAAAAACCTAAAGCCTAAAGTCTAAAGCCTAAAGCATAAAGCATAAAGCATAAAGCCTAAAGTCTAAAGCCTAAAGCCTAAAGCCCATATCTATATTTATGGTCTTCGCTGTAGAGTGTAAAATACCCACGGAAGCCGAAGGTTCGGCTGGTGAAGGTCATTCGGGCTGAGAGTTCGCCGTTCAACCATATATCGCCGCCGCCTTTGCCGTTGCGGTCGATATTGAAACGTCCCGACACATGCGGTTCTTGATATTGCCCGGCGCGGTCGTTCATCGGGACAATACCCTCGACGATGATAGAGCCGCGCTGGTCATTGACTGCGATGCTGTAATTTAAAATCCGTGAGCTCCAGGATGCGGGATAGTAATAAGGCAGGCTGAAGGTCTGCGAGCCTTGCACCGAAATTTCATAAGTGAACTGCAGGTTGCGGCGCTGCGAATACCACCCTTCGATATTATCGGGATCGCGCAATTCATTGGCATACTGGACATTTAAGCGCCGGGTCTGTAGAACATTGCCGTTGAAAGAACTGGTCAGGCGATTTTGATATGAACCGATTTCATAGTAGTAATAATCCAAATTCGACGGATGCCGCACCGCGGACGGCGCCGGATTGCGGTCGATTTGCAGCAGGTTTAATTTCTGGTCGAGATAATTTTTTAGAAATGAGTAATATGGCGTGCGCGGCAAGCCGGTGACGGTGTCATAGACGGTAATATCCATCCAGCCTTGCGGCAGGATAGACTGATAGTTCGGCGTCAGCGAGGCATCGACCAGGTAGCCTACGGCTTCGTCGGTGTGGTTGTATAGCGTGCTGATGTAATTACCCATTTGCCTAGCGACAGCCACCTGGTCGCGCGGCTGCGGTGTAAATATGTAGCCATGCGGCTGCTCGGAACATCCGCCTAAAAGCAGAACAATGGCGATAAACAACGGCAGTGGCAGATACCGGCAGATGCATCTTAGGGTGAGCATTGGGATTCCTATCGTTTAGGCTGTTATACCGTGAATAATAATGAATTATACACAATTATATGAAATATGTCAAGTATTATTATTTTATCGATAGAGGTAATTGCAAAAGTGTTGGATTAACTGATGGCAAGGCGGACGCTCTCGTCCGCCGTATTCTATGCTTTGTTTTTGGCGGACGAGGGCGTCCGTCTTGCTATGGTCCGAGTTTTCTGGATTAATCATCACTTTTGCAATTAGCTCGATATCTAGCACTAAATTATGCCAGTCTTTCTTGTAATGAAATGCGATATTATGACATCGTTCGTATGAAATCGGAATTTCTATAAATCCGAACTCGTCTGGATGCCCGCCTGCGCGGGCAAGACGCGCTTTCAGCGCTTTAGCGAATATTTCGAATAACTTAATATATCTCCACCCTATAATATCCGCCTTCAGGCATCGGTTGCCTGTCGATGAATTCGCACGTTTCGATTTCAGCGATTAATTGGCCGGGATAGTTTTCACGGAAAGGCTCGCTTGAGCGATAGACGCGGTAGCCGCGCGGCTCATCGGGCGGCGCGGCATTGCCGGGCGAATTTTGACGCCAGCGCAAAACAATCCGATTGTCAACTAAAACTGATACTGCAACTTCGCTGACATCGACGGCAGTTTTCCAACCGGCCAGCGAATCGGCGGCTTGTTGGGCGATTTCATTCTGAAAAGCGCGCAGCCGGTCGTAAGAAAATTGCGGCGAATTAATGAATTGTGCAGTTTTAGCAAAAATCCATCTTTCGAGGCGCAGGGTGAAATCCCACAACCCAGCGCCTTGGGGATTAGTCAGTCGCCAGGTATTGACGATTGAGCCGCCCCAGACGCCGTTATAAATGTATGGCAGCCGTAGATTGGCTATGTCGCAGATACGGCTGGTTGCCGGTCCGTCCAACTGGCTTGGAACGCAGCCGGCGCGCACCCAGACCGGCACGGCAACGGAAGTAAGTTGTGAGCCGGCTATTGCCCAGAGGATGGCGTTTTCAGGGCGCTCCCCCTCGCGCACGCCCTGCGCGACCATCACACCGCGCGTCGACGAACGACAAACGGCTTCGCCGTTAGGCAGACAGCCGTAAGAATAATTGCCGTAATATCCGTCAAACGGCAATGGATATGGATCCAATTGTTCGATTGAAAGATCGCGGCAGACACGTTGTAAAATATATTGGGTGGTTAATCCGCCGGCGTCCACTGCGGCGCGGAACAGTCGATAAGCCGCATTGTGACGATGCGGACCCCAACCGCCTTGAGGCCGGTCGGGCGTATTGCCGTTGTAACTATAGTTAGAGCGAACTAAGAAGCCGCCCGGCGCATCGATAGCATCGCAGCGGGTGTAAAAATAACCGGCGGTTTCAAACATCGCCGCGCCGCCGTAAGCGTCGAAGGCGCCATAGTTGCAATTTAAAGTCCTGCCGCCGGTGTTGAGCGAATCGAGGAAATCTTGAAAGTCATCGACCGTGCGGCAGGAGGCTAAAGCCTGCGCCATAATGAAGCCGTCGTCGTCGCCTCCCCCCCAACCATTGCGCCAAGGACCTGCAGGCAGATTATAGGAGTTAGAATTTTCGACCGCGAAGCCGACCGCATTGACGCCACCGTAGTATTGGTCGGTCTCGCCGGCGTAAGTTATGGAAATATATGGGATTGAGCCGTAATCAAGATAATGGAATTCTTGGTTCATTCCACCGCCCAGGTCGCGATTCTTCCACAGTAACGGCCGACCGTCGGCTGTCGCTGCGCCGGAGGCGACCCCGGTCGTGCATTCGTTCAATCCGTCAAGCAGGCTATCGAGGCAAGCCTCCCCAAACATCAGTCCCAAAGACTCATCAGGCGTGATATCATCGGGTAGGAAAATGAACAACATTGCGATGAAGCAAAGGTTCAGTCTAAACCGCATTGCTCTAAACAACCTCCAGTTAGAGTTTTATCGGTCGTTAAGTTATTTTTCCGATTAGAACAATGTAATAATATTCTTGCTAAATATCAAGTATGAATTTTTTGCATTGATTTTATTTGACGCTTTAGACTTGCAAAAGAACGTTTTAAGGATATAAATTTAACTATTAATATCGAATCAAAATTCATCGCGGCAGCAGGACGATAAATTGCACTGGAAGGTTTGGACTTTCTTAGCGACCTTGGCTTGGACGCTTTGGGGCGTGTCGGTCAAATACGCTTTGCAGCGGATTCATTGGACGCGTCTGGAAGTTTTATCGGCATTGGCAGGCTTGATTGCGATGCTTATTATCGCGCCGTCGAGTCTATTAGTAAAATTCGACCGCGCTAATTTAATCGGCTTCATCGCCGGCGGTTTGGGCGCTGCAGGCGCGATTCTATTTTATATTGCCGTATCGAAGGGTCCGGTGAGCGTTGTTATTCCGATTACTTCGTTGTATGTGGTCGGCGTGGCAGCAGTTGGAATTTTGCTATTGGGCGAGCCTTTGACTTGGCGGAAGGCGCTGGGCGTCGCCTGCGCCGCAGCGGCGATGGCGCTGCTGGCTGGCGAGACATAGACAATTGAACCTCTAGATTCACATAGCGAGGATATATGAAAGGCATCATTTTAGCGGGTGGGACGGGCAGCCGGCTCTATCCGCTGACGAAAGTCACCAACAAACACCTGCTGCCGGTGGGCTGCAAGCCGATGATTTATCATCCAATAGAGAAACTGACCGAAGCCGGCATCGAGGAAATCCTTATCGTCACCGGCGTCGAACATATGGGCGATGTAGTCGGTCTGTTAGGCAGCGGCAAGGATTTTGACTGCCGCTTCACCTATAAAGTGCAGGACCAGGCCGGCGGTATAGCCCAAGCGTTAGGGCTAGCTGAAAACTTCGTCCACGGTGATACAATGGCCGTCATTTTAGGCGACAATATCTTTGAAGATTCGTTGCAGCCCTTTGTTAGTGAATATTCGCGGCAGGGCGACGGCGCGAAAATCGTGCTAAAAGAAGTTCCAGATCCGCATCGTTTCGGAGTAGCCGAACTAAAGGGCGCGCAGGTTATCGGCATCGAAGAGAAACCCGCCCGCCCCAAATCGAACTGGGCAGTAACCGGGATATACTTCTACGATGCGGATGTCTTCAACATCATCAAGACGCTCAAGCCTTCCGGACGTGGCGAGTTAGAGATTACGGATGTGAACAATGCTTACATTCAGCGCGGGAAGATGACCTATGGCTTATTTTGCGGTTGGTGGACGGATGCCGGAACTTTCGAATCGCTGCGTAAGGCGGATGAATTGGCGTCGCAAGTGAAGAAATGAACCGGTGTTAGCAATATTCCCGGCTTCGTAAGCCGGGCCACATCAACTATATCAACATCGCTGCAGACTTTTGCATAGGCGCAGGGGTTTTACGATTGATAGATTAATAAACTTATTAAAATACAAGGACCCAGCCGATGGGCTGGGTCCTTGACGATTTATAGCGCGCGGATCAAGGCGCGTGGCCGTTTGAAGTGCAAGGGGGACGGCCGATGTATTCTTTTCACTTATAGTATCGACATATTCCACTGAAAACTTGAGCGTTATTAAGCGCGATTATTTAAAAAAAGTTAAACTTACCGAACATTTCTTTAACCGGACAAATCCAGCGCCCAAGTCGGGGCTGGTCTATGGCCGGCGCGAAGTGCGTGAATTATTAGGTTGTAGTTTGCATATCGAGCGGGTGTTGGCGCTTGAACAACGTCAAGGCTCTAATCTCGACGATATTCTCAATCTTGCGGCGGCCAGAGGCATTCCGGTCAGATTCCTTACCAAACCGGAACTTGACCGGCTTACGGCTCGCGGCGTCCATCAAGGCATTGCGGCTTATTACGAGTTGCCGGTTCAACCGGATTTGAATGAGATTCTTGCCGATTTGGCATCATCGTCCGACCATAATTTGATTATATTAGATGGTTTAGAGGATCCGCAGAATTTTGGTGCGGTCGTGCGGTCAGCGGAGGTCTTCGGTTCGAGGGCTGTAATTTATCCGCGCCGCCGGGCTGTAGGTTTGACGCCGGTAGTGGTCAAGGTATCAGCCGGCGCGGCGCTCAGAATGCCGTTGATTGAAGTTTATAATATTGCACAAATTCTGAAGACTTTAAAGCAGGCGGGATATTGGATCTACGGGCTGGATCCAGCCGGCCGGACCGACCTCTGGACGGCCGACTTGTCCGGGAAAATCGGCTTTGTATTCGGGGCTGAAGGCCGGGGCTTGGCGCGTTTAACAAAAGAACGATGCGATTTTTTAATTAGCATCAAACAGGTTGGGCGAATCGGCTCGTTGAATGTCTCCGCCAGTGCCGCCGTCACCTTGGCCGAATGGCTCAGACAGAGACATCAATCGGCTACTTTGTCCACTAAACAATGAATTTTATAGAGGAAATATTGTGCCCCGTCGATTGAATGTTCTGATCGTCCCCGACGAAGGCGGTCCGCCGCGGCGGCTGCATATTCCGACAGTGTGGCTTAAACTTGGCGGCTGGGCGTTGGTGGCGCTGTTTGTCCTCGTCCTTTATGCCGTTATCAACTATTCGCGGGTTGTGCATAAAGCCTTCGATTGGAATCGTCTTGCCGCCGAGAACGAGCGTTTGAAAGCCGAGAACCGCCGCATTGTTTCTGTCGCGCGCGAAGTTGACCAGAGTCGGCAGATTTTGGCGCGCATAGTTAAAAATCTGGGCGGGCATTTAGATTTAGGTCCTATATCAAACGCCAGCGAGGGATGGACGGATATAGAGCCGGCCAGCGCCGAACAGGTAAAACAAGCCGCAGGACTTTCCAAAGCCGCGTCGGAAGCGCTGGGGTCCACGGCGCGCGAAAAGGCTTTCGAGGCAGCAAAGCCCGATTTTAGACCGGTGAATGGATTTATATCCCAGAAGTTCATCGACGACCCGATTTATGCCGAACGCAGCCATCGCGGCGTGGACATCGCCGGCAAGATGGGCGCGCCTGTCGCCGCTGCCGGCAACGGACGCGTGATTTTCTCCGGCTGGACCGAGTATTTCGGCAACACGCTCATTATCGCCCATCCGGGCGGCTGGGTAACATTCTATGGGCATAATCAGACTAATCTGAAAGCAGTTCAGACCGAAGTCAAACGCGGTGAGACTATCGCGCTGCTCGGTTCGACTGGAAAATCCAGCGCTCCGCACCTGCACTATGAAGTTTATCAAAATGGCGAGCCGGTGGATCCGACCCGGATTTTTAAGGCGCAATAGTTTGGGTAAATCGTATTTTCTAGTTGCATTAGGTGCGGCAATGCTGATAACCGGCGCTATTCCTTTGGGCAAACAGCCTTCTATGTTCAGCGGTTTTACTGTTTCCGGGACGCTCGTAAGAGCAGCCGGATTGTTCCTGATACTGCCGGTCGTTTTTGAATTCAGCCTTACTTTAAGATTAGTTTTCTATTTCTCAGTGCTGCCTCTGCTTATTGCGGCGGTTATTGTTCAGGAAAGCCGTCGCAGATAACTCGAGTATATTTGCATGAGCTAATTGCAAAAGTGATGATTAATCCAGAAAACTCAGACTGGCAAGGCGGATGCCCTCGTCCGCCTTGCCATCAGTTAATAAATCCAACACTTTTGCAATTACCTCACATTATTCCGCTTTAGAACGGAACTCAACATATTTGGAGAATCACTTTGGCAAAACTATCAGCCGGCAAATCAGTCGCCGGCGAATTGTCGACGGTCATCGGCACCGACGCCGAATTCGAAGGTCGCTTGAAGGTTAAGTATTCAGTGCGCATCGACGGTAAGATGGTCGGTGAAATCGCATCCAATGAGTTAGTTACCATCGGTCCCGACGGCGGCATCGAAGGCGACATTATCGCCAAAGATGTGGTCATCGGCGGCAAGGTCGTCGGTCGGGTGCAATGCTCCGGCAAGGTCGTGCTGGAGGAGACAGCCATCCTGACCGGCGACTTGAAGACCTTGCGCCTGGTGGTCGAAGAGGGCGCTCTGTTCAATGGTCGATCCGAGATGGGCGAACCTGCTCGTCAGCACCCGCCCAAGCAAATTGTCCTCGACGAAGACAATTGACCGGCTTAGTTCAAATTGTCTTTATTCATTTCGCCCTATGTTCTCCACCGAACACCTGAAAACTGTCTCGGCCTACACGCACCTTGGATTGACCTTGGCGTTGACGACCTTGGGGCTGTTTTTTTTAGGCTACTGGCTGGACGGCAAAATTGGATCCAGACCGCTGTTGGCAATTGTCGGCGCTTTTTTAGGCGCGGCGGGTGGATTTATCAACCTAATTCGCACTTTGAACCGGATGCAGCGCGAAGAAGAGGCGAAAAAGCGGAGGGAAAGCCAAGATTAAAACCTTATGGTTATTTCTTATCGCGGCGCTGAGTTTCTCTTTATTAATAATGAACCTTATCGGAGCGACCGGTTTAACGTTGCCCAAAGCCGCCGGCGCCGGGCTGGCGCTGGCCGCTTTCCTGCCGGCGTTCCTTTTCTTAAGGGCTGCTTTAGTTAGCGGAAATTTTAACAGAATTTTAGCGACTTTCGTCGCGGGCTTCTTTTTTAAATTGCTCTTCGTCTTAATCGGATTATATTTATTAATTTTAAAAGCCAGTTTCCCGCTTATCGATACCGCTACAGGTTGTATGTTATTCCTTATTGTAATGCAAATCTTTGAATCCCTTTATTTCTGGAAAATCTGGCAAAATCAGGCTTAAATTAAAAATCTCGTTAAAAATAAACGGACCTTAAAGATATGACCGAACACGCGGCGCATACCGCCGCAGCCGAGACGCACGGCGAGACGCTCGACATTGTTCACCACCTCACCGATCTGCATTCCGTCGAGTTACCCTTTATCGGCAAGATATCGCTCGAACCGCTGCATTTCCAGTTGGGTGGATTGGATTTATCCATCACCAAGCCGGTGATAATGATGTGGGTAGCGGGCATTATCTTGACGCTGTGCTTGCTTATTGCCTTTCGCGGCGGCAAATTACTGCACAACAAATTCGCCCAACTCCTCGAAGTCTATATACTGTTTGTGCGGAACGAGGTGGTCTATCCGATAATGGGCGAGAAAGACGGGCGGCGGATGCTGCCTTTCTTCCTGACAGTCTTCTTTTTCATCCTGTCGATGAACATATTGGGGATGGTGCCTTATGGCGCGACCGCCACCGGCAATGTCAATGTGACGGCAGGAATGGCGATTATCGCCTTTCTGGTGATTCAGGGGATGGGCATCGCCAAGAACGGGTTTATCGGGCATTTCAAAGCCTTGCTGCCGAGCGGGCTGCCGGCGTTTGTCGTGCCGATAATGATTCCGGTAGAATTAGTGGGAATGTTGGCCAAGCCGTTTGCGCTCTGCATCCGGCTTTTCGCCAATATGGTGGCAGGGCATGCGGTCATACTGGCTTTCCTTGGACTTATCTTTATGGCAAAGAGTTACATCCTCGCTCCGCTGCCGTTAGCGGGGGTCATCTTCATTTCGCTTCTTGAGGTCTTCATCGCCCACCTGCAGGCGTTTATATTTACGATACTGACGACGCTGTTCACAAATATGACGATGCATCCGGGGCATTAAGATGGAAGATGAAATCAACATCCTACTTAATGTATATAAAAGACATTGGCAACAGTTCAATGAGAGACGAAGTGTTGAGATAAAAGCTAGTTTTGCATTATGGTTTACACTTTTATCTTACATAGCAATTGTTATTACAGGCAGATTAGATATTCCTAATAGATGGTCGGCTTATTTAGTTTCTCTATCTTTTATTGTTATTCTTTTACTTCATTATTTTTGGTCGTCAAAACTACATGACAGAAACGAATTAGATAAAAACATCGCAATAAATATAGGTGAATATCTTTTAAGCAAAACCTCCTATAATCATCCTGAAAGTGTCAAAACACACATCAATGTAATCAGTAAAGAGCGAAGAAAGAGATTTGATTGGTCCAGAATAAGCCAGATGACCGGAACAATTTTATTATGCATAATATCAATATTTGTAACGTTAATGAAAAAATAGCAAATCTTTTATTTTGATAAGAAAATACTACTCACTAATAAAACCTTAAAGAACTCGTATGTTTCATATAATCCAGACGAGATCCTTCACTTCGTTCAGGATGACATTTTAGGGGAGGTGAAATGGCGAGAAGCTATTGGGTTTATATAATGGCTAACCGGTCAGGACAGATTTATACCGGTGTTACAAACGACCTGATGAGGCGCGTTTATCAGCATAAAACTAAAGCCGTCAAAGGTTTTACAACCAAATACAACATCGATAAACTGGTGTTCTTTCAAGAATTTAATGATGTGCGGGATGCAATATCAGCCGAGAGACGAATTAAGGGCTGGAAGCGGTTTAGAAAGAATGAATTAATTTCGGAATTAAATCCGGATTGGAAAGATTTGAGCGAAGAATGGTTTGAAGAGGGACGAGATCCTTCACTTCGTTCAGGATGACACGGTAGGACGCCGTAGGTTGTCATCCTGAACGAAGTGAAGGATCTCGTCTGTAAAAATCCACAATCCGGAATAACAAATGAATACAATCCCCAAAAACTACTCTTTCCCCGTCATCATCGAACACCGCGAGGAAAGTTACATAGCCTACTGCCTTCAACTTCCAGAGGCTGGACATTCCGACGGGGAGACTATCGATGAAGTCCTTGCCACGCTGAAGAGCGCGGTCGGGATAGTGGTAAAGGAGATGCTTGAAGCCGGTGAAGAGATACCGCTGCCAAAAGAGGTTCTATTAACGAATGTCGAGGTTGATTTATGAATAAAGCCAAATCACTCAAATTCGCGAAAGCCAACGACTCGGCAGCCTCTGGCAAGCGCCGCTACTGGCTGTCTTACGACTTAGGTCTGCGTGGTAACTATGAAGAACTCTACACCTGGCTGGATAATCTCGAAGCGCGCGAGTGTGGAGACGCTTCTGCCACTTTTAAATCGAGCCTGAGCCCTGAACAGATTAAAGCCGAACTGAAGAAAGCCTTGAACAAGGAGGCGCGCATTTACCTTATCGGTTTCGTGGATGGTCAATTGCGAGGTAAATTCATTTTAGGACGCCGGAAGGTCCGGGCGGACTGGAGCGGTTATGCAGTCGAAACTGATGAGGTAGATGAGGATATCCTTTAACAATGCGTATTTGCGTTGACAGCGGCTTTTCTTCAGCCTTTACGACCCGCGAGACTTTAAAGAGAATAAGGATGCCGCTCAGGATTTCTTCGACACTTTCTTCGAGCCGTCTCGCTCGCAAAATAGAATGATACTGCTATGGCCGGTTCTTTACGAAAGTATGAATACCCGGCTGGCTAGAAATCGACATGCTTTAAACGGCTTCAAGAATGATATGAATAATCTGAGGAAATCAGTATTTTAATGTTCCTCGATGATTCGAAATACCGGGATGAATGCTATTATGCAATGACAGCTGGCGACGAGCGACGTCATCTGAGCCTCGTCGACCGCGTTATTAGGCAGGCGCTACAAGATAGCGCCAATCGAATCGACGCCATTTTCACTTTTAATCAGCGGGATTTTATCGATGTTTGTGGCAGAAGAAGGCTCAAGATATTTCCTTAAGGAAACAAAAAATACTTAAATCGAAAACCCAAGCCTGGCTCACCCGCATCGCGCCTTACAATCCGCCGCGGATGACCTTAAATCCGGCGAAGGCTGCGTTGCTGGTCGTGGATATGCAGAAGTTCTTCCTCGACCCGAATTCGCCGACCTTCACCGAAGGCGGGATTGCGATTTTGGGCAATGTCAAGGCTCTGATTGAGGCGTTTAGGGCTGCCAAGCGGCCGGTGATATACACAGCGCACGTGCATCACCCGGACAAACTGGACGCGGGGATAATGGAATGGTGGTGGGAAGGGATGTGCCTGGAAGGCAGCGAAGCCGCCGAAATCTATCCCGACATCGCGCCGCTGCCGGGCGAGAAGGTCATCTATAAGCACCGCTACAGCGCGTTCTACAACACCGACCTCGAAACCGTGCTGCGGGCGCTGAAAATCGAAGATTTAGTGATTTGCGGAGTGATGACGAATTTATGCTGTGAGTCAACCGCTCGTGATGCTTACTATCGGGACTACCGGGTATTCTTCACAGCCGATGGAACGGGGACGATTAATGAAGAGATGCACATCGCCAGCCTGATGAATTTGGCTTACGGCTTTGCGCAGGTGGTGGGAGTGGAAGAAATTATCACAAAATTGAAATAATGCGAAAATGCCAACACTAACTATAAAATCCGACAAACCGATGGTTCTCGTGCCAAAGGACGAATACGACGCACTTCAAGAGACCGTCGAAATACTCTCTAATCGCCGCTTGATGAACGATATCAATGCCGCGATAAAGGAACACGAAGATGGTAAAAGCCTCGATTTTGAAGAATTCTGGCGTAGTGAGATGAATGGTAAGCAATAATTCGATATAAGTCTCTTTAATGACATGGCGCAGACGTGGAGTTATTAAATAGAGAAATATGAAACTTGAACTGTCTTCTAAAGCCGCACATCATATAAAGAAACTTAAAAGCAATCCGATATTATGCAGCCGGATTCGGTCTGCACTATTAGAAATTGCAGCACATCCTTTCGATGGTAAGTCTCTGGAAGGTGTATTTAGAAGTTTGTATTCTAAACGTGTGGGGGACTGGAGAATAATCTACCGCATCTATCGGGAGCAACTAATCGTCTTGATTGTCGATATTGCTGACCGCAAAGATGTGTAAAATAGACTAATATATAATTAAACCAATACAAGGAACAAAACCACAATGGTCGCATTTTT
>VGIO01000035.1 GCA_016867855.1 Calditrichota bacterium | reverse complement strand
AAGAAGCCGACCGGCTGGCGGTCGCGGCAATTCCGAAAAACAATGCTAATGTCAATGACAATGTCAATGACAGTGTTAAAATTTGAGGTAATTGTAAAAGTGTTGGATTTATCAACTGATGGCAAGGCGGACGCCCTCGTCCGCCGCATTCTATGCTTGGTTTTCGGCGGACGAGGGCGTCCGCCTTGCCATGGTCTGCGTTTTCTAGATTAATCATCACTTTTGCAATTAACTCAATTTATTCAAAAAGAGATTTATACTATGAAAGGATATCTATAAACTAAATGCCATATATAATAAAATAAATCTGGCGTATTATATGCTTTAGTTTATCGAATTATTTATTATTATTGACATTATCATTTTCATTATTGTCATACACACTGCCATATTGGCTGCTATATAAACAAATCATTTCACAAAGGAACAAATGTCTAGAGAGATAACTCTCAGCGACGCTGATTTCGATAAAATCTTATCCGAATCCGCATTGCCTGTTTTAGTCGATTTCTGGGCGCCCTGGTGTGGTCCATGTCGGTATATCGGACCGATTGTGGCGCAAATCGCCGAAGAGAAAGCCGCGATCTTAAGCGTCGGCAAACTGAATGTAGATGATAATCCAGCGGTGTCGCAACGTTACGGCATCACCGGCATCCCGACGTTGATTCTTTTTAAAGGCGGCCGCCCGGTTGAGCGCATCGTCGGCGCGTTGTCCAAAGAGGCGCTCGAACAGCAGTTAGCCAAACATTTATAATTTGACACTGTTGTTTCCAAGATAAGTCTGGTAATATCGATTGAGGTAATTGCAAAAGTGTTGGATTTTTAACTTATGGCAAGGCGGACGAGGGCGTCCGCCTTGCCATGGTCTGAGTTTTCTGGATTAATCATCACTTTTGTAATTAGCTCGATTGACTAAAACTAAGTCGTTCATAAATGTTGATTTCCTTTTCGCAAGTTTCTGCCCTTGAGACGCTGGTAATGCGAAATACTCACATTCTCGCAAGTCTCTAACCTAAATCCAGCGATAAGACGCGCTGGGTCTCTCTCAACGTAGTAAAGCGTCTCGTCACCCTTGTCCGGACGGGACGCTTCGCTTTTTTCCGGGATGTCCGCTCTACATCAATTAGTGAAAAATTAAAGCGCTTACCACTGAATTAAGAACCTAACGATGTTGAATTATTTTGTTTAAGTATTAAATTATCGCTGAAGCGTTGTAAAATCTGCGATTCAACATTACATTTATTTTAAAATTGACAAAAACCACAAAATGCGAATCAATCTAACAGCCACTTGACGACGGAGCCGAGGCCGGCGTGTCCGGCCTGTCTTTAGCCGGGCGGGTCCGATGTCATAGATGGATAAATCCCACTAATCCTAACGCTATCCCTTCCATCATCCTACCGGTCGCCCTCCCGTTAAAGCCATCCGTCATTTTTATTGTTCAATCTTTAGATTGACAAGCGCGCAAAAGCGAATTCAGGTCAATCGATTAATTGACGCGCTTTACAGCGCTAACTCAATAAACACAACAATAATCACGGAGAATGAAAATGGAGAAACTTCCCATCACTTTGGGCGATGTCCAAGCGGTCTATGATGGACCGGAGGGCGCGCTTTGGGAATTGATTATGGGCGAGCAGATTCATGTCGGCGGCTTTAAATCGTCGATGGAACTTGCCACCAGAGCCGGACTAAAAGAAGGGATGTTTGGGCTCGACCTGTGCAGCGCTCTTGGCGCCGGCTGCCGGTTCCTCGTTAAGAATTTCAAAGTCCGGATGGCCGGACTCGACGCCACTAAAACTATGCTTGATAAAGCCAGACAACGTGCCGACGCTGAGGGCTTTGCAGGAAGCATCGAATTCAAAGATGGGGATGTAACTAAGATCCCCTGGCCGGATAAGACCTTCGACTTCGTCTGGGGCGAAGATGCCTGGTGTTATGTAGTCGATAAGGATAAACTGATTGCCGAAGCCGCGCGGGTCTTAAAGCCCGGCGGGATATTGGCTTTCACCGATTGGCTTGAAGGTCCGGCCGGGCTGTCCAATGATGAAGCCGCGCGCATCAACACCTTTATGAAATTCCCTTATATGGAGAATCAAAAGGGATATGTAAAACTCATCCAAGCCAACGGAATGACACTAATTGAAAGCTCCGACCTGACGCCGGAGTTCGCCGGTTATGTGGACTTCTACATCAAGATGTTGACCGACCAGTTGACCTTCGACGCGCTGAAAATCATAGGCGACAATATGCCGCTCTTTCAGGCGATGGGCGGCGAGATGATGTTTATGGGGCAGATGGCGCATAACGGCAAGATGGGGCGAGGTAGGTTCATCGCAAGGAAGTAGTTGGATAGGCGCACTTGCTACCGCTGCCGACTCGCCGTAGTCGGCAGCGGGATAGTTCCGGCGGGTCTTGCGCACAAGCGTGCGACCTGCCGGAAAGAAGCGCGTCAGGTCACGCCAGCCTGTCGGCTGGCTAAGACCTGACGCAACGAGAGGTGGCGGACGTTTCTGCCCGCTGCAATTATCCCCGACCTCAAGAAGCGAGAATTTAGAGTAACGAAATCGATGACTTCTGAAGAAATCCATAATCGATTATCCGCTGCCGTCGTGGCGATGCAGCGCGATGAAGTCGAGCGTCTATCACGCCAAGCGCTGGAATTAGGCTTCTCACCGGAAGCAGCCATCGAACACGGGCTGGCTGAAGGAATGAACGAAGTCGGCAGGCTGTTCGAGGCGCAGGAATACTTCGTGCCGGAAGTGCTGGTCTGCGCGCGGGCGATGGCGGCTGGATTTGACATTCTTAAAGAGAAGGTTACCGCCGGCAAATTGCCGAACAAAGGCACGGTCGTCATCGGCGTCGTGCAGGGCGACTTTCACGACATCGGTAAGAACATTGTCAGACTGCTGCTTGAATCCGCAGGCTTTAAATTGGTCGATTTAGGCAAGAACGTTCTAACTGAACGTTTCGTTGAAATTATACATAGCGAAAATGCTGATATAGCCGCTCTATCGACCCTGATGACGACGACGATGGATAGTATGCTCGAAACCGTTAGAGAGTTGCGGTCAACCTTCCCCAATTTGATGATTATGGTCGGCGGCGCGCCGCTGAGCGCTCAGTTCGCCAAATCTATCGACGCCCATTTCTACGGCGAGAACGCCCGCGCGGCGGTAGTCGGCGCGCACAATTTATTAGGACTGCCGTTTGAGCCGTGAGACTTTCGACCGGCTATTCCCCCGCCTAAAGGGTCAAGATTGCGCCAGAGGACCTATGTTAGCCGCCGACCATTTGGCGCGTCTTATGCATCGACCTTTAGATGAGGTCAACCGAAATGGCGAACTGCTCGCCGAAGGTCTAATTCAGGCTCAAAATCTTTACCGCGCCGATTTTGTCATAGTCTTCGCCGATGTATATGTCGAAGCCGAAGCGCTGGGCGTGAAACTCGCATACTCGCCGACCGCCAATCCGCACATTATATCGTATTTAAATCCCTCAGACATCGCAGAAATAGATATCGTTCACGCCGGTCGTGTTCCAGAGATGCTTAAAACGGCGCGCCTCTGCCGTTCTGAATTCGGCGCGGACTTTCCGGTTTTTTATTCGCTGAAGGATCCATTTAGTCTGGCGGCAATTTCGCTAAGTATGGAGCGGTTTTTAATAAATATGGTGGACGGAGTGGACGCTACGGACGAAATTTTAAGAATTTGCGCTGTTAATCAAATGAAATTAATGGATGCGGCCTTAGACTTAGGCTGTATTCCACTGGTAGGCGCGCCGCTGGCTTCAGGCAGCCTAATCGGCCCGTTGTGGTTTGAACGCTATGCAGCGCCAGGTATGATGCGGTTATTCGACCGGGCTGAACAGCGCGGTTCGTTTCGCTGCCTGCATATCTGCGGCGATATATCAGTTTTAGAATATCAAATTTCACATCTCAGACTTGACCTGTTCAGTTTTGAACAATGGTATGCACCGTTATGGGAACGAATGCCCAATGCCATTTCGATGGGTTATGTGCCGACAGACCTGCTCGCGCGCCGCGATTCTAATTCCGTAATCGCCGCAGCGTGGGATTGCCTTCAAACACTGCCCAAGCCCGGCATTTTATCCACAGCCTGCGATGTCCCGGCCGACGCCGACTCACATCTTATCAAGGCAATGATGTCAACATCTATGGATTGAAACGATGCCGGTTATCAGAGTCCAGCCTGAAAACCGCCATTTGGACTGCGCGCGTAGAGTCAATCTGTGCGCGCGTCTGCAACAAGCGGGTTATTATTTCTCCAATAATTGCGGCGGTCAAGGTCGGTGCGTCAGTTGCCGCATCGAACTCACCTGCGGCTCTCTGCCGCCAAATGCGCGGGAGAAGACGCTATTCGGCGCCGAGAGTAACTACCGTTTGGCTTGTCAACATACCGTTGCTGAAGATATAGAGATAAAACTGATTTCCACAGACAATTGGAGTCGGTATAAGACAATCGAAGATTTAAATCTCCCGTCTGACGGCGATGGCTTTGGCATCGCCATCGACCTCGGCACGACCATCATCGCAGTTTATCTGTTAGATCTGGCGAATGGTAGAATGACAGGTTATTACAGCGCCTTGAATCCGCAATTGTCTTACGGCAGCGATGTGATGACCCGTCTGCAAGCCGCGCGGGACAAAAATAATCTCAACCGAATGACACAAGCGGTTAGGCAGTGTGTGAAGGATGGCATTGCTATTCTATTGACAAGTCAATCTATTCAAACTTCCGCGATACGAAGTGTGATGACGGTTGGCAATACAGTTATGACCCACTTGTGGCTGGGCATTGGCGGCGAAGGTCTTGAGAATGCCCCGCATTGCAGCCCATTAGAATGTAAGGGAATAAGTTTTTTCAGTCCGGCGATACTTGGATTGTCATCCGATTGCCGGTGTGAATTAGGTTCGGTTTTAGGCGGTTTTGTGGGTGGGGATACAGCCGCGGGGATTATCGCTGCTGGACTTGACGGCAGCGGCCAAATCGAAATGCTCATCGACTTAGGCACGAGCGGCGAAATTGTCTTGTCCGCAGGGGGTCAATTATGGGCGGCATCGACGGCGGCCGGCCCGGCTTTCGAGGGGGTTGGGATGTCGGCCGGTATGCCGGCCGAAGCCGGCGCCATCGCCGGCTTTGAATCAGTCGGAACACCGGTCATAATCGGAAATGTGAATCCTGCCGGCTATTGCGGTTCAGGTTATATTTCCGCTCTGTCCTGGCTCAGACGCAACTGTGGTTTGACCGCCGGCGGACTTCTCAAGCGCGACTCCAGCGGCTTACGCCGCTGGACACCGATACCAAATACTGATACTCCGCTCTTCATCACCCAGGGCGATGTGCGAAAATTCCAACTTGCTAAAGCAGCGATTGCGGCTGGCGGCGAGTTATTATGCACCGAAGCAAACATAGATTTTAACGATATATCAAGAATATTCATTACCGGCTCATTCGGCAGCCGTATCGATGCACATTCAGCCGTCGATGTCGGACTTCTGCCCCGCATCGACGCCGATAGAATTCAACCTATCACGAACGCTGCCGGACGCGGGGCGGCATTGTATCTTAGCCGCAGCGATTTTCGGGGACGGCTTGCCGGTTTGCATAATATTGTAAAGACGCTGAATTTGGCTGAAAATCCGCGCTTTCAGGAATGTTTCACCACTAATATGGCATTCCCGCCGCTAAGTCCAAGCGGAGACAAACAGCATTAATCCATCGGTTGATAAAATCCTCCACGCGCTGGATAACTTAGAGTGCGAATTTCTGGCGGCTTCGCCGGAGGTTCGAGTAGGTTATATGTGTCTGCGGGCGCCGGTCGAAATTATCGAAACCTGCGGAGCGGTTCCTCTGCGTCTCACTCCGAATTATGATAATGATAATATCTTAACAAGTGAAATTCGCTGCGACGCCTGCGCTTTCTGTCGCCGGATACCCGATATGCTAGAGAGCGAGTATTTTGGGAATATAAAAGCCATATATGCCGGGGCTTGCTGCGACCAGATGCGTCGGGTGATGGACACTTTGGCGCGTTCCAGTCGCATTCCGGTGATATTTTTCGGCGCGCCGCGCACCTGGGGAAATCACAACGGTTATTTCTATAATGAATTTCAGCGTGCTGCTTATGAATTAGCCGGATGCTTGGAAACATCGATCGATACGAATAAACTTGAGCGGCGCATTGCGGCGCGGCGTGAACTGAACAGCAAGGCGAATATGCTGCTCCAGGCGGTTTTTATACCGGCATCGCTTTTGCAGCGCATCGCGGCGTCGCCCCTGCCGGCTGAAAAGACGCTCGATTTTCTAAATAGAATTGAATCCGACCTGGCGCCGGCGGAAGGATTAAGGCTGATGCTCGCCGGCAGCATTCCCAACCGGCTTTGCGTTCAGATTATCGAAACATCCGGCGGGAACATCATTGCCGATGCGGGTTGTTTGGGCGACCGGGTCTTCAGAGAAACAGACGGCAACATCCAAGAGTCATTTCGGTATCTATATGACCACTATATTGAGCAAAACCTCTGTCCGCATCGTCGGCCAGTGAAACCGCTTATAGAATGGATGACCGAACTTGCGGCTGAGCGACGGGTCGAAGGCGTGATTTATCGTTCAGTCAAATACTGCCATCCGTGGGGGCTGGCCGCTCAGCAAATCAAAACCGAATTGGATCTGCCGACCTTAATCATCGACGACGACCTGTCGGATGCGGCTATCTCGACCTATCGCGTGCGGATTGAGGCTTTTATGGAAATGCTGCAAGCCAGGCGCAACCGGAATAAAAACAGATGAATGTGCCTAATCCCCGGCAAATCGACTGGCGCGAATGGCACACTCTGTTCCGCGCCATACCGGACGAATTAGTGCAGAACACACGCTACTACCGCCATCTGCCGGATGTCGAATGGTCGCTGTATCTTTTCCCTCCCTCGACGCATACGGTCTATGGCAATCGTCTGCTGCGAAAACTGCGTTTCGATAATTCACCGGCGGCGCTGCGTTTGTGGGGTTTTGTGTTAAGCGAGTGTGAACGGCTCTACCGCGCCAAACAAGCCGGGATGAAGGTCGTCGCTGTGATGGGCGATTTGGGCGCAGTGACGCCGCTAATCTATTCATTTCCCAACACTATCGCTTTCTATCCGGATTGCTTATGGTGGACACCGTTCCTAATGGAGAGCCGCGTCCTGTTCGAGGAAGCTGCAATGTTGGGGCTGAGCGAGGACTGCTGCTATGTCCGCGCCGCGCTGGGCGGATTTGCGCGGCGGGCTTATTTTCCCCGTCCCGACTTGTGTATAGCCACTGTCGGCGCGACCTGCGACGATATGGCGGCAGTAACGGCCGGCGTCGAACGTTTGGGCTGCACCGTGCGCTATCTGGAACTGCCACACCGCGCGGATAGGGAAAAGTCGCTGCAACAGTGTTACCCCCCCTTTAATTCCCCCCCGCAGAGCGGGGGGGAGAAGGACAATAGTTCGCAGAGCGGGGGGGAGAAGGACGGAAGTCCGCGCAGGGGTGGAGAGAAAAACAATCGTTCGCAAATTGGAAGAGATGAGAAGTATCATCCAAGGGATGAATTGCGGAGTTATATTGCCGGACAACATTTAAAATTATGCGGATGGTTGGAAGATTTAACTGGCGCAAAATTCAATTTAAATCGGTATTCAGCCACAATTCATAAAGTCAATCATTTGCGAAAGACTATTGCAGATTTAAAAGACTTAATTACGACCTCGGGACCAAATCCGATGGGCGCGCTCGAGATGTTAAACGCCGAATTTGCCGCGTTGTCTTACTACGGCGACCTGGACGAGTGCTGCGCGGTTCTCGATGAATTACATAAAACTGTAGAATGGCGGGTAAAGAAAAGAGCGGGTTATCCAAATCAGAGCGTCAAGCTGCTTTGGCTCACGCCGCCGGCTGACCCACTGCTGTTGAACTACGTTGAAGAGTTAGGCGGGAGGATAGTCGCGACGGAATATCTAATCAATCAGACGACGCCGCTTATATCAATTGAGAATGATAAAACCGCTCAACTCCCCAGCGATGAACACCATCGTTCATTTGGAAGGGAGTCTATATTTCTACCGCTGTCCGAGGCGCAACTCAGCGGCAGCCTCATAAGTTCATCGGACTACCGCATCGGATTGGCGCTTCAATACGCCGGCAAATCCCGCGCCAACGGCGCCGTCATCTCGGGTGTGTTCGGCTCGTCGCACTGTCCTTATGAAACTGCGCCGTTGGTCGAAGCGTTGCGTCAAGCAGGCATTCCTACGCTGGCATTCGATGTCGTCGCGCCGGGTAAAGTGAGAATGCAGGCGCAACTGCTCAACCGCATCGAAGCGTTCATCGAAATGCTCAAAAACCGCAAAAATGCGAATATTGATGCTGATGCTGATGGTGATGCTGATGAAAGAGGAAGAATATGAGCGACGAGAGGATGAATGCGCGGGAGAGGTGGGGATTGCTGCTCATCGACGAATTGACCGACCGGCCGCCGGTCTATCCGTTGATAACGTCGCACGCTGCAACAGTTCACGGCTGCAACCTCATCGACTACTGCCGAGATGGGCGGGTTTTGGCTGAAGCCCAAATCGAAGCCCAAAGAATATATGGGCAGGATGGTCTAACGGTGTTCACGGATGTCGGTCTCATCGCCGAGGCTTTCGGCAGCCGCTACCTACTGCGCGCCGAGGATGTGCCTATTCTGTTGGAACCATTGATACAAAATCCGGAGCAGGTCGATGATTTGGCTATTCCCGAACCGCAATCCGCTGGCAGGCTGCCGGTTTATATCGAGGCTGTGGATAGGTTATTCACTGCCGCCGGCGACCGGCAGCCGGTGTTTGCCTTCATCCCGGCGCCCTTCACCACCGCCGCTGGCTTGCGCGGGACGGAAACTTTTTTAACCGATACTATTCTAATGCCAGAAACCGCCCATAAGATATTGGATTTGACGCTGAATGCCGCGCTTAAATTGTGCGACGAATGCATTCTAGCCGGCGGATTGCCAGTGTTAGTTGATCCGCTGGCTTCCGGCAGCGTCATTTCCCGACATACTTTCAAGGAGTTCGCATTACCTTATATCAAGGGATTGATAGATTACCTGCATCGCTACGACCTCGACATTATGCTGCATATATGCGGCGAGACAAAGAACATTCTCGACCTAATACCCGCGACCGACGCCGACCTGTTCAGTCTGGACAAACTCGACCTGGCTGCCGCCTGCAAGGAAATTGGCAGCCGCGTCCGGCTGGTCGGCAATATTCCGCCCAACAGCCTACTCGCCTTCAGCGGTCATCCGACATTTGGCCCGGTTGAAGAAGCCCTGACCATCGGAATGCAAAACCCCAAAGGCTTCGTTCTATCGACCGGCTGCGAAGTTCCCATCCGCGCCGATAAAGAGAAATTACTAACTATGATAAACACCGCCAAAAGAGCCCGTTATGTCGAGTGGTAATGAAATAATCGCCGGCGTCGATGTCGGTTCGCGTTCGACGAAGGTCGTTATCCTGCGCAAGATGCTTCAAGCCGGCTGTCAATCCTCTGTGGTTGACAGCCTGCAGGCACTGCCATCACATCCTGAATACGAAATCCTCGCCCGCAGTCTCGTCCCGACTGGCTGGACGCCGCAGACCGCTATCGCCCAAGCCTTCCAGCAGGCTCTCGACCAAGCCGGCTTGCAGAGCGTTTCGCGCGTGATTGCTACCGGTTACGGCCGGTCGCTGGTCGATTTCGTTGACCGGCGCATCACCGAAATCACGGCTCACGCACGCGGCGCGGCAGATTTATTGCCCGGTATGCGCACGGTTATTGACATCGGTGGACAGGATTCGAAGGCTATTATAATTTCCGATGGTTTAGTCGAAGATTTTGCAATGAACGACCGTTGCGCCGCCGGCAGCGGCAAGTTCCTCGAATATCTGGCGATGACGATGAATCTCACAGTCGAAGAGTTCGCCGAACTGGCTTATCGCTCGAACAATCCGACGAATATATCGTCGATATGCACGGTCTTTGCTGAGAGCGAAGTGTTGTCTTTACTGGCGGAGGGCGTAGCAAGGGAAGATGTCGCGGCTGGCGCGCACAAAGCGATAGCCTGGCGGGTAGCCCAACTGGCGCTGCCGCTGCACCCGCAGACACCGGTTGCCTTTTCAGGCGGCGTCGCCCGCAACCGCTGCCTGGTCAGGGAGTTATCGCAGGCTCTGAAATGCGAGATATTAGTCCCGCCTTATCCGGAATTCACCGGAGCGCTCGGAGCGGCGCTTATAGGATTTTAGATTTAGCGCTAATGCTAATGTCAATGCTAATGCTAATGCTTATAAAAAATATCTTTTAAGGATTTGAAATCTTTTCGGCTGGAATTGCCGTATAGTGTTTCAATCTTACAGTAAAATGTGCAACTATGGCTAAGACAATACAAATACTTTGAATATTTTTATCGTGATTCGAGCAATTTAAACATCGCTTTCCCCACATCTGTATTATCCAAATACGCTCCCCGTATCGGGTCGTTCTTATTCGCTGCCAGCTTGAGCAGTTCGCTGCCGGCGCCTTTGGCGAAAAGCGGAACTAATGAATTAGTATGTTTGTCGCTGTAGTAATGGAACTGGGGCATCTTGTATTTGCCGTTGTACTTCAGCGGCTCAAAATTCGCCGGTTCGCCTGAACCGGGTCCCCAAAGATAACCGGTCTCGTGGTCGCCGGTGACAATGAGTAGGGTTTCGTCCCAGTTGCTGCGCTTGTTCACCCAGTCTTCGACGGCGGCGACGGCGGAGTTGAAATCGCTCAACTCCTCCATCATCCGTCCGAGTTGGTTGCGGTGATTCGCCCAATCGACCGCCCCGCCTTCGACCATTAAGAACAAGCCGTCCGGGTCTTCGTCTAATATATTAAGCGCGGCGCGGGTCATATCGGTCAGCGTCGGAACGCCGTCGTTGAACGGCACTGTGAACGGCGGCTGCGGGTCGTTAGGCTCGGGACGCCCGGCGCGGTTGCATTGCAGCGTCTCGTGAACCTGCGCAATGCCCAGCGCCCGCTCCGGTGTGTCGCCGACCGTCAGCCGCCGGAACTCGCTCTTGCTTTGAACCAATGTCCATCTATCCACATCGCCATCCCCGTCCATATCTCCACCGACTTCGCCCTTCAGCGCACGCTCCCACAAATCCCACCCGATATAGCGATAATCGTGTTTGGCATTATCGGCAATGAGTATATTATCATCGTTATAAAACGGATGTCCGGCGCCCATAATGACTTCGCAGCCGCTCCGTTCCAGCATTTCGTAGGCAATGCCGATGAAATCATCGCGTTTGACATTATGCGCGGCGAAAGCTGCTGACGTGGCGTGGCTGAAAGGAACGGAGGTTACGACGCCAGTGGATTTGCCGGCTTTTTCAGCGCGTTCGAGAATGGTCTCAAGGCGGACGCTGTCAGGCGAAACGGAAATGGCATTATCGTAAGTCTTTACGCCGCAAGCCAGAGCCGTCGCAGCGGCGGCGGAATCGGTCGGCTTGCGCAAGACATATTTGAAATCGCTCCAGGCGGCGGCTGGATTATAGCCAAGGCGGTCGCTCTGAAGCGTGTCCCAAGAGTAGGTGCTTACCGCGATAGCGGTCTCATATCGCTCGTAAGACTGCTGTTCGACGCCCTGCCAGTAGTTTAAGGCTTGGATTTGATTATAGCCCCAGCCGTCAGCAATCATCAAGATGAGGTTCTTGACCCGCGCTTCGGCGGCGACTGGAAGAGCAGAGGCTAGAATCAGCGAGCCGATTAGTAAGAAATGCAATATTAGGTGAATTGGTAGTTCGTAGTTCGTAGCCCGGCTTCTTGAGGCTGGGGATAAGGTGGATAGACAAGAATGTCTGTCCAACCAAACTTGTCGTCGACTACGGCGAGTCGGCAGCGGTTCGTAGTTCGTAGGAACTTAAGGTGGCGGGCAGAGACGCCCGCCCTACCATAGATCCTCATTCATCGCCATCCCCATCATCATCATCATCATCATCATCATCATCACCATCGCTATCATTGTTCGGACATCGACAGTGTAACCGTTGAGTAGCGGACCTGCACAGTTTCGACCGGTCGCCGTGTTTGGACCTGGAGGTAGAACAATTCGGAGGGGTAGTCGTAATAGAGCGGCTGGCCGGTGAAATCCCGCCATTCATCCCAGCGGACTAATTCGATGTCGTCAGTCCAAAGCCATCCAGAGCCGGCTTGTGGGGCGAAGAGTTGCCAGCGCGGATTAACAAAGGCGGTATTGTTGTTTGGTGGACGCAAATCCTTCCAGACATAGAACCAGTCGCGGTTGCCGGAGAAGCGGCCCTCAACTAGTGTGTCGCCATAAATATTCTGCGGTTGATTGTCGTTGCGGTAGCGATACCAGCGGACGGCTAAAGCCGCGTCGCGCGCGTTCTCTAGACGCAGCCAGCCCATCAAGGTCAAGGCATCGGACAGCCCAAAGACGGGAATGCGTTGTATCAGGTCGGTGACACCGTCCTGCTGCCCGACATTGCGGCGCAGCCAAGCCGAGTAGCGCCCGGAATGCATAATCGTTGAATCCCGACCCTCAAATTGGCTGTTGAAGTTCCAAACTTCACCGCCTTCCTTCTCCAATCCGCCAAACCATAATATCTCCCGGCCTAAGCGCGCCTGCCAGCCAGCGTCCATAGCCTCCGGCAGAACTGTGTTTACTGCGCTGACGAAACCTCCTCCATCCAGTCGCAGTGGCTCGCTGCGATAAACGCCTTCAGCCGTTATGCGGCGCATACTGCCCGATACTGTCCGTTCATTGCAGATCCTTTCCAGAGCGTTTGGCTCAAACACGATACGCGCGCGGTTGCAGTGATATTCCGGCACGACAAAGCAGTTGAGCGGCGTTGAATAATCCGCTAACCGGTTTATAATTTTGGCGCCAAGTTGACCTACAGCCGGTGTCGGATAGTAATTATCGACGAACACCGGCTCAAATCCGACCGCCTGGACGCCGCTGCGTGCGTAATCCACCCAGACTAGCGCTGAAGGCCAGGTCTCCCAGATATTCTGGTCGAAGGCGAAATTGCCCAGGCTGGCGGCGATGACCACACCATTATAAACCTCAAAGCCCTGTAAGACATGGGGATGATGCTGGATGACCAGCCCGGCGCCGAGGTCGATGGCTAAATGCGACAGTTCCCGCGTCGCTGAATCGACCGGCGGACGATAGATATAATTCTCTTCGTGCCATGGCGGATAAGGATTAGTTGGATCCTCAGCCATTGGGAAGACGGCATATTCTCGTCCACCGTGAACGCTGACGACCAGCAAGTCGCATTGACTTGCGGCTTGCGGCACAGAATTGACGATATTGTCGGCTGAGAAATAAGCGTAACCGGGCTTGTCATAACCGGCGTCGAGGTAGGGGCGCTCGTTGCCGTCTCGTCCGGTGCGGTTGCAGTATGCCAAAATCCCTATCCGCATTCCCTTTAAGGTCTTAAATACAGGCTGCAAGGCGCGGTATTCGTTAATATTCGCGCCACAGTGCAGGATGCGCGCCGCGTCTAAGACTTCGATAGTTTCCTCCAAACCCCGGTCGCCGTAATCGGTGAGGTGGTTGTTGGCGAGGGTGGCGATGTCAACGCCGGCATAAACTAAACCGGCGACATTCTGTGGCGAGCCTCGAAAGACATACTCCTTGCAGGGATGCGGCGCGCCTTCGTCGGTGAGCGGGCTTTCGAGGTTGATGACGAAAAGGTCGGCAGCGATGGTGCGATGACGAATGCGCGCGAAAACGGCTTCCGGCCCGAAGCGGGGGATGATGCCGCCCTGGTCTTCATAGCGCCGCGCCAACATTACATCGCCGGTGAAGGCGAGGCTCAAATTCGCCGGCAGACGCACATTGCCAATTTCAAGCAAGTGCATCGCCCGTCCAATCAACCCTTCGCGGCCTACTGCCGTCAAGCCTACGCTGTAAATGCCGTCACGAAAGACCTTGACCGGTTCAAAGCCGCGTCCTACATTTCCGTCGCTGAAATCCCATAGCAAATCGACATCGTTGGGATTGCGGTTTTCAACATTAGCGGTAAAACACACGACCGTGCCGGCGACCTCTACATTCGGCTCTATGCGCCAGCGGAATTTCGGCTTAGGCTCAAAGGCAATGTCGCCGGTGATGTCGAGCAGTTGGTCGAAATAGACCTGCGCCGGCGGGTTGGTCGTGTCGTTATCGTTGACGAAGAGCAGCTGCGTGATGCGCGGCTCGTAGCCGAAGCGGCCGGTCCAATCGTAGCCCACATTCAGTTTAAAGGTTTGCCAAACGCCGCGCCGGCGGGCTTCTTGATTGACCGACTGCCAACTGTGCTGCCAGTAAGTCTCGCGCCCGAAGAAAGGATAGAACAATTCCTGCACGCCGTCGCTGAGTCCAAAGGCTTGCATCTCGGCCGAGGTGTCGCCGTCGATGGACAAGACGCTGATTTGCCAGACCGTCGTGTCAGTGATATCCGTCCGCTCAAGCGGCATCCTTTTCCAGGTGTTGCCGTAGAGTCTCAGCGAGCGGCGGCTCTGCCCGGCGGCTTCACGGTCGGTAACTTGAACGCTGTCCGGCTGCCGGTCTTCGGCTTCGTTATAGGACTCAAAGTCGAATTCGCCTTCCTCGAAGTCGAGCAATATGCGCCCGTCGCGGCGAACCTGACGGAGTTCGCGGTCGAGGTTCGAACGGCCGCCATAAAGCGCATACACGGAAAAATAAGCGGCGCGCTGTTGAATTGTGGGGCGATAGAAATATTCAGGCAGGGCGCTGAAATCGGTGCGGATAAAAGCCCCGGAGGCTTCGCGGACTTGGATGATATACCCTGTCAACGACTCGCCAAAGAGGCGCTTCCGCCGCAGCGCTTCTTGCCAAGCGAGCAGGAAGCCGCCGTCCTGTGGTTTTATTTGAATCCCGGCTAAGGCTAAGGTTTCGGCTTGCGGCTGAAAAAAATGAGCGCTTATAAAGTTGGAGGCGGTTGAGCGCAGCGCCCTCCCATCCGCTAATGCAGCGAGCGAACAGGCCAGGCAGATAAGACCGGCATAAGTTAAACGGCGCACGGGTATTCCCGGTTAGGAAGGTGTGAATTTGAGTCGGTTAATCCTAATCTAATATAAACTTTAGAATATCGATTGTCAAGGGATAAAAAACAGGACATCAATCCTCTGCGGTTGAAAACGCGTAGAGTGGATTTCCATATCCGCTAGTATGCAGGCATTCCGGCCTATTCTTAAAGTGAACGGGCAGGGACGCCCGTTCTCCTACCTATCAATATTGCCTTGACAAAAGAGGTAATTGCAAAAGTGTTGGATTTATTAACTGATGGCAAGGCGGACGCCCTTGTCCGTTGCATTCTATGCTTGGTTTTGGCTGACGAGGGCGTTCGCCTTGCTATAGTCCGAGTTTTCTAGATTAATCGTCACTTTTGCAATTAGCTCAAAACAATATTATAATCTAATAAGACTTTCAACAATTTCCTCGATAATCCCGGCGCCGTTGCGTTCGACAGCGGTGCCGACGACAATTGCCCGGGCGCCGGCGGAGGCGGCTTTTTGGGCGGCCTCCGGCGTGGCAATTCCACCGCCGACGATGACCGGCAGCGAGATGTTCTGCACGACCGCGCGGATCATCTCCTCCGGCACAGGCAGCTCGGCGCCGGATCCGGCTTCCAAATAAACCGCTTGCATACCGAGCAACTCCGCCGCCATCGCATGCGCTGCGGCTAACATCGGCTTATGACGCGGAATGGGCTTGGTGTTGGATATAAATTCAGCCGAGGTCACCGCGCCAGATTCAATCAAAAGGTAGGCGGTCGGCAGCGCGGCTAATCCCAACCGCTTAATGATGGGGGCGGCTTGGACCTGCTCGCCGATGAGAAATTGCGGATTGCGCCCTGATAGAAGCGAAGTGAACAGTATTCCGTCGGCATAGCGCGACAACTGACGCGCATTGCCGGGGAACAGGACGACGGGCGTCCCGACTTTTAGTTTGACAGCCTTCACAGCTTGGTCGAAGCCGTCGTTGGCGATGAATGACCCGCCGATGAGCATAACCTTTGCGCCCCCCGCTTCGCTCTCGGTGGCGATTCGGGCTAACTCCTCCGGCGGCTGTGTATCCGGGTCAAGAAGCAGCCAGAGGGCGGGTGGAGCAGAAGGCGGAAAAAGGCTCGTCTGCAGAGAAGTATGCTTGATATTCACGGCTGCGGTCGTTTTAAAAACAGCGTTTTAAAATTGCCCGGCTGATAAAAAGTTACAGTTACCAATTCCCAGCCGGATTCGCCGAGTTGATTGAGCAAATCTGTGATTTCACCTTTATAAGTTCACTGAATATGAGGGACAAGGAAGTGGGGCTGTCAACCGCATAGGGTTGACAGCCCATCCTCTCTAATGTGCGGGTATTTATTTCACTAACGTCACTTTCACTTGCGCTGTCTTTCCGCTCGCCTCCAACCGCAGCAAATAAATCCCGCTCACTAACGAACTGCCGTTCATCTCCAGCCGGTGGCGCCCGGTTGACCAATGCCCCGCACCCAAATCCAGCGTTAGTCGACCGCTTAAATCGAACAACCCGACTTTTACCATCCCCGCTTCCGGCAGACTAAACTCCACCCTAACCGCCGCATTGAACGGATTCGGATATACTTCCGTCAAGCCGAATTCAGTAGGACAGACATCTCCGCTTGTTCCCAACTCTAAAACCTCAAACCCATCTGTTCGATAGACGAATTTGGAATTTGGAATTTGGAATTTGGAATTCATTATACAGTTTACAATTCGCAATTCTTCCCCTTCTCTCGCCCCGTCCACATCCGCTGTCGTCGGGTCGTCGCCCCAGACGGCTATACCGCAGACTCCACCTTCCATCCGGCCGCTCCCGACCAACCTCTCACCGGCGTAAACTAATATCGCTCCATCATCCTCTATTCTGCATTCAGCGGGCAGAGACGCCCGCTCTGTCGCATTTTCCATTTTCCATATCCCATTTTCCATTAACAGCAGGCTCATATTCCGTCCCGTCGGCGTTACTTGCGGAAGGTCGCTGCGGGAATAGGCCGAAACAGCCGGTGGCTGCAATGCGGCGGCTTGATTTTGTTGCAGCCGATAGACCAACTCAACATCCTCGTCTACTTTCATCTGATAGCCTTGTCCTTCGCGGAGCATCGGCATATTGCTGAAATTGCGCGCCGGGAGGTAGAAATTGCCGACGCCGTCCTTGGCAATGATGAGTTGGTCAACTAGGCCGGCCAGCGCTACTCGCACATCCAGCGGCTGCCGGGGGTAATAAGCCGCGATGTTCCAGCCCTCGCGCAGCGGAATCGGGTCGTCGGGCATCGCCGATAGACCTTCGACTCGCAACTGGCAAGCCGCCGTCGTCTTCACTAAATAGCCCTGCGGCATAACCCAGCCCGGAATGTTGCAGAAGTTCAAGCGCGGCGCATAGAACTGCCCGATGTTGTTCTTCATCAGTTGCAGTTGTCCAGCTTGGACTAACGGCGCCATCACGACCCGTACATCGGCTGGGTCGGGCTGCACATTCGCCGAAATCAAATTCCAGCCCTGCCGAAAATCGAGTATCCGAAACGCCGGAAGACGACCTTCAGCCACATTTAAAGTAACCGGAATTCGGGTCAGGCTGCCAACGCCGTCGTGAATGAAAACTAACTCGCCTTCGAATTCAACTATTGGCAAGCCGGTCGAGTTCAGATGCAAGGTGAAATCCTGCTCGCTGCCGGCGTCGATGACGCCCTCCGCCGGTTCGACGGCAAACCACTCCTTCCGGGCGTCCAACTGGTAGATATCCACACGGTCGTTGCCGGCGTTCGGCGAGACATTGGCGATATTCATAAAGACCCAGGAATAGACATCGAAGGCGTTAGTTATATAGGCTCCGCCAGGCGAGCCGCCGGACGGCAACTGCCGCACAAAAAGGGTGTCGCCGGTTACAACATTCATTTTTAGGACGCGGAATTCATTGGCAGCCGGGCTGTGCAGAATATATAGCGGGCAGCGGTCCGGGTCGTCAGCCCAATACGCTAGTCCATAGAGCCGCAAACCGCGCCTGTTTAAGATGCGGTTGAGAGCGTTGCCCTGTCGATCGAAGCCGACGATGTTGTTAGTCGTGGCGCAAACCCAAAGAAGGTTATTCACCGGGTCGAAGGCGATGGCTTGATTGGGATTGAAGGGTCCTTGGAACTGAATCTGCACTTGTCCGTCGCGGTCGAAGCCGAAGACGCGCTGTTCGCCGGAGCCCCAGAGCAGTTCGCCGTCCCATTCGAGGTCTTTCATTCCGTAATTGGATTCACCAGGTTGGACGAACTGGCGGACGCGCTCGCCTTCGCGGTTCATCACATAAATCGTGTTGGGATTATTTCCGGCGGCGCCGGCGAGATAGAAGAATTCGCCGTCGAAGGCGACGCCTTCGATGCGGTCGTCACCGAAGATTTGTCCAGCGGCGTAGTTGCGCCGAAGTTCCCAGGGCGCGGCGTTGGCTTCGCCCAGCAGTCGACGTTCGACACGGTAGGCAAGTGGTCCGTTGCCGTTGTTGGCAACACTGAAATCCAGATCGATTTCAGCGTCAGGCTCGAGTTGGGCGTAGAGGTCATCGACGCTCGGATCGCAAGTGGCATGCAGCATTTCGATGTTCAATTCGAGTTGACCGCCGTTATCGCCCAGTTCGACCCGCCGTTGCACCGGCAGAAAATCTAGCGCTTCGATCACGAGCGTATAATTGCCGGGTGGCAGATCGGCTAAAACATAACGCCCATCTTCGTTTGTCCGACGCATAAATAAATAGCGGTCGAGGGATATTTTAGCGCCTTCGATGCCTTCGCCGTTGGCAGCGTTTGTAGCCGCGCCGGTAATTTCCCATATCGGATTATCGACGGTCAGCAAAGCCGAGATTTCCACGAACGATGAATCGGCTTGATTCTGTTCGTTCAAATAGCGAGCGGTCAAACCGATGCGCATTTCGTAAGAACCGGCTTCCATATCGCCCGGCACAAACATCACATCCAGCGCCAGATCTTCGTTGGCAGCGACTTCGCCTTCGAGCGGTTCGACAATGAGCCATTTAGAGAAGGGTCCGGTAATAACAATTGCCAGACCATTGGCTACGCCGCCATTGTGGAAAAGGATATTCGCCCCCAAACTACCATCCTGGTTCTCATAACCGACATTGACGAAATTCGCCGGCAGTCCCAACTGATTACCATATTGCATCAGAACGGTTCCGGTCTCAGCCGTGAGAATTGCCTGCATGGTGATATCCGGACGAACCGGCGCAATCTGGTAGGACATCATCAGCCAGGAGACAATAGCCGTGCCTTCATTGTCGGTCCAGAACAACATCGAACTTTGATTTGTGAGGGCTAAATTAAGACAATCCACGGCGATGATGTTGTTAGGCGCGTTTCGATTGGGAAATTCGGGTAGGTCGCTGAAGGTGCCGCCTTGGTTGCGGTCGAAGGTTATCCAGCCGTTGGAACAGACGCGGATGGCAGAATACCATTCGCCATACCAAGGGAATTCGAAGCCTAATTCAAGGACGCCGCTGTTCCAATCGTCGCCAGCATTAAGTCGCTGCACACCCTGCCGATTTTGAATGTCCACCCAATTGTAGCGCGGTCCGTCTTGCTCGGCGTTATCGATCCAATAGTAACCGGCTCGGTCCGGCTCGCCGCGCCGATCGCGCGCCGGTCCGACAGGCGGCGCTCCCCGCGCTGATAGATATTGGATGCTGCCAGCAGCAAACTGCTGGTCAACTTCGCGCAGGTCGATTTTAAAAGTTATATCGCTCCCGGTCTGATTTTGAATTATCAATTCCGTGTCGAGCGTATCA
>VGIO01000034.1 GCA_016867855.1 Calditrichota bacterium | reverse complement strand
AGTGTCCAAAATTTATTTTGGACAGCAGTGATGATGAATAAATCGTGTGATAGGTGCTTTCGAACTTAAAAAATCTATCTTTCGCATGTTTAAACGAACTCAATTAAGAATTTAGTTTATTAATGGAATATAAATTCCATAAAAACCAGTCAAATGTTCAAAAACATTAAAAACAAAATATTTATCTCGATTGTTATTCTATTCTGGATGTCAGTCGAGGCAGCCGGTCAGAGCGGCACAATGATTATTGTTTCTGCTAATGAAACCAATGTCGCAATATTTCTCGACGGAGACTATATAGATACTTACCAAGGCCAATCCTTGAAAGTTCTGGTTTCCCCTGGCAAGCACATGATTGAAGCCCGTAAAAAAGACTATTCGCCGGATACAAAGGAAATAACTGTTCCAGCGGACGAGGTGGTTCCTGTTAAGTTTATACTTCAAAGAGCGGGAAGTTTCCGAACAGTTACGCCTGAAGAGGCTGAAATAAGGCATGGCGTCGGAATACTGACTATCAGGACTTTAGACGATGGCTGGAAGGTTCAGATCGACGGAGACCCCAGAGTCATTGAAATCCCGGCGACTTTAAAAGAAGTTTCAGCTGGTGAACACAAACTGATAATAATGCGACAAGGTGAAATATTTGAGAAGAATATTCGAATACCGGTGGATGGAAAACTTGTCTTTGATTTGGATAAAAATCTTGCAGAATTGAAGAAGGAAACCGAAAAGAAAAGATGGGAGGAACAGCTAAATCTGATGTTTTCAGATAGCGCTAGACTTATAAATTGTATTGAAAATTATGATATCGATTATCTTAACATTGAAAATAATATCAATACGCTTTTACAGCAAATAGAAGCGATTTCATCTCAAATAAAAGCCAAGTCCATTTCTACTGCCGAATTATCCAGAACTATCAATTCGCATCCAATGTATAAAACATTCGAATTTTTAAAGAATACCAATTATCCAAGGCGAGAAATTAATAATAGAGTAAATAATTCTCTTGATTACAACGATATAGCATTTATAAGAAAAGTGATTTCACTTAGTAATTTATCAAATGAAGGATTTAAAAGGAAACTCTATATAGGATATGCACTTGATAAGTCTGCATCTATTGTTTCTGGTAAAGGAATTTTGAAAGCAGTCGATACTACCGGTAAGGAATACCGGTTTCTGATCAAGGCAGAGTTACAGACCGGTGCTATTATAGCGCACATTATATTATTCCCTTTTTATACATTATTTGATTTAGTTCACATTCTTACACCATTGGGTTATATAAACTGGACTCCGCCTGATAACTATGATCGTGTTTATGAGAAAATTCGGACTCCTGAGTATGGAGAGGGGCGTGAACTATTACTATGGGCAATTTACAGACAACAACAAATAATCGAATCAATGCCAGAAGACCTTAAAAATGATATGAGTAAACTTGAGACAAGCCATAATGATATTGAAAATCTTACTAACCAGCAGAAACAAAAAGAAGATCAAGTTTTAGTAATGAAGTCGACTTTAAAGGAAATGCCTAATAAGAAAAGTGAAGATGAGGCAGCATTCAAGATTATCTGCCAGCAGCTAAGCAGTTTTCGTAAGACTCGTCCAAGGAATTGATATAAAGATTACATTACCAAATGCTAAGAGATAATTTCACACTTCATTCGTCGAAGCGAATTATGAGTCATAATTGCCCGACTCTGACCTAACCGCCCACATCGTCCAGCGCATAGTAGAAGCGGTGCAGCCGACGCGAATATATCTATTCGGCTCGCGTGCCGATGGCAGCGCCCGCCCCGACAGCGATGTGGACCTGCTGGTCGTCTATGACGGACCCAAGCCGAAGCGTGAGGTTGATCTGGCTATCAGGCGGCGCTTCTGGCCAAGACTGTTCGCGCTCGACATTTTTGTCTTAAGCAGCGCTGAACTGGAACGCTCGCGGACTTTAGCGAATTCACTGGCGCGTGAAGTAACCGAACGAGGGCAGATAATCTATGGATGAACAGATAATAACTAATGTTCAAGAGTGGTTGGATTGTGTCGAAGAGGACCGCCGGACTACCAAATCGCTTCTTAAATATGAACCAACTGCTATGCGTAATATATGCTTTCACGCGCAGCAAATGGCTGAGAAGGCTTTGAAGGCTTTTCTATGCGCAAATGAGCGGCACATAGAAAAGGTCCACGACTTGACCCGATTGATTACTTTATGCGCCGAGGTTGACCCTGAATTCACCTCGCTTCGAGTAATTACTGACGAACTGACACCTTATGCGGTTGTAACACGATATCCAAGTGATTATCGCTCTATTTCTTTAGATGAAGCAAAACAGGCAGTCGTTAAAACCGAACGTATATATGATTTTGTAAAAACTAAACTTGACCCGTCGATATTGATTTAAATTTCACCCCCCTTTCATCCCCCCGCAAGCGGAGGGAGAAATGGGATTATTAAAATCTAACTTAACCTATATACACCCATTACAACGCAAAGAACATTATCTCCCGATATGCTCATCGATGTGCGCGGCTTGAAGACCTACTTCCGCACCGAAGCGGGGCTAGCGAAAGCCGTGGACGGCGTCGATTTCGTTATTGGAAAAGGCGAAATGCTGGGCATCGTCGGCGAATCCGGCTCCGGCAAGTCGGTAACCGCCCTGTCGCTTGTGCGGCTCATCCCTAATCCGCCCGGCGAAATCGTCGGCGGCGAAGTCTGGTTCAACAACCAAGACATCCTGCAATTGCCGCTGGAGGCAATGTATAAAATCCGCGGCAAAGAAATCGCGATGATCTTCCAGGAGCCGATGACCTCGCTCAACCCGGTCTTCACCATCGGAATGCAGGTCGAGGAAATCGTTAAATATCACAGTTTTGTGGAAGCGCAAAAAGTGCGCGAGCATGCCGTCAAGATGCTGGAACAGGTCGGCATCCCCGACGCTGGCAAACGGATGAAAGACTACCCGCACCAGTATTCCGGCGGAATGCGCCAGCGCGTGATGATCGCTATGGCGCTAGCCTGCGACCCCGCGCTGCTCATCGCCGACGAACCGACTACCGCGCTGGATGTTACCATCCAGGCGCAAATCCTCGACCTGATGATGCAATTGAAGGAGCGCCGCGCCGGCTCAGCTATCATCCTCATCACGCACGACCTGGCCGTCATCGCTGAGACCTGCCAGCGGGTCATCGTGATGTATGGCGGCGTCATACAGGAAGTAGCCGATGTCGAGCCTTTGTTCGAAGAACCGCTGCATCCTTATACTATCGGCTTGCTGAAGTCGCTGCCTCGCCCGGACATCCAACTGCAGCGCCGGCTCTATAATATCCCTGGCACCGTACCCTCGATTATCAACCTGCCGCCAGGCTGCAAGTTCTCCAACCGCTGCGAAAGAGCCATTCCATTATGCAGCAGAGTCGAGCCAAATCTCGACCAGATTGCACCGGGACGTTTTGTTCGCTGCCACCTGTTCAGCAGCGCGAAGGCAGACTGATGCTGATGCTGATAGATTTGTCAGCAACAGAATAAGACTATTAGCATTGAAAAAGATACTACTAGTTGAAGTGGCTGACAAAGGCGTTTGTTTTGCCCTTATAACACAAATATCATCATCATCATTACTAAAATCCAAAATCCAAAATCAAGATAGATGAGTGCGCGAACAATAATCGAAGTTCAGGACTTAAAGGTCCGCTTCCCAGTCTATGGCGGGGTGTTTCTCGGTAAGGTGGCTGAAGTGCGGGCAGTGGACGGCGTCTCGTTCAATCTATACGAAGGCGAAACGCTCGGTTTGGTAGGCGAGTCCGGCTGTGGTAAGACCACCGTCGGACGGGCGGTCATCAGTATCCTGCGAGCCGTTAACCCGGATACCATCATCGAAGGCGACATCTGGCTGCATTTGCAAAATGGGGCGATTCACTCAGCCCCGCAAAGCGCTATCGACCCGAGTAAACCCGGGTCGGTCAATGTCGCCCGGCTGTCCAAGAAAAATATGCGACCATTCCGCAGTTTGATACAGATGATATTTCAAGACCCATTCGCCTCGCTCAATCCGCGGCTGACAGTGATGAAAATCGTCGAAGAACCATTGCTCATCCACACCCAGATGACCAAGGCGGAGCGTGTCGAGCGGGTAGGCTGGCTGCTGCAGAAGGTCGGGCTTGACCCGGAGCAGTCGCAGCGCTATCCGCACGAGTTTTCCGGCGGGCAGCGGCAGCGCATCGGCTTGGCGCGAGCGCTGGCGACTAATCCCAAGGTCATCATCGCCGACGAACCAGTCTCAGCGCTGGATGTCTCGATTCAAGCGCAGGTTATAAATCTAATGCAGGACTTGCAGGACGAGTTCGACTTGACATTTCTATTCATCGCCCACGACCTGTCGGTGGTCGAGCATGTTTCCAAGCGGATTGCCGTGATGTATTTGGGGAATTTGGTCGAGATAGGCCCGTCCAAAGTTGTGAACGACAACCCTCTGCATCCTTATACGAAGGCATTGTTGTCGGCTGTGCCGCTGCCCGACCCAAAGGGCGCGGCTGAACGCAAGCGCATCATTCTGCACGGCGATGTGCCAACGCCGATGCGCAAACCTTCCGGATGCCCCTTTCGCACCCGCTGTCCGATTGCCAAAAGCGAGTGCGCTATCGAAATGCCGCCGCTGCGCCTAACCGGCGACGACCGCTTCGTAGCCTGTCCGTATGTATGAATAGAGAACAGATTAGATGAAAAGCGGAACAAACAAATATCGCCCTGAACAATACACACTAAAGCGAGGAACTCAAAATATCATATTAACAACACCTATGCCGTATGAATTCGAGTGGTGTTCTATTATCTGGGGCAGAATATAGTTGACGTTTGTGATTGTTCTTCCCCCCCGCTTGCGGAGGGGAGTAAGGGGGGTGTATTTAAAATCAGGTTCTTCGCTATATAGTATGGGTAATCCTATGCCTCAATGAAGAGGGAAAATCACTCAAGGCGCGTCTTGCCCGCCTACGCGGGCATCCAGACGAGTATCGTAATCATTGATAATAAGTTATTTAGTTGCTTTGTAAATCATATTTGTGAGATAAGATTTTACATAAAAAACTGCCCCTAAGTTCAAAAACTGGTCTGGATGCCCGCCTGCGCGGGCAAAACGTATTTCAACTACCTGCACCAAACAGCGAGGAACCTAGATATCTCAACAAATCCTATTTCATTTATGCCCAAAATGGGCTTTCTAAGCCATTGTAAGTATTTCATAATTCTTTGACTGTCGCTGGCGGCGCTGGTTTTCAGCGCGCTGATAATTTACGCTGCAACCGACGTGCGCGGCAGCGACCAATATTGGTATGTCGCTGATGTCCAGGCTTAATGGAAGGCCGCTGCACAACTAATCGTATATTCCCCGTTTTTTATGGAAAACAGCAGCCTTTCCTCCGCCGTTCATTCATTATACTGATCTTTAACAGTTGTGATTTATAATATTTGTAATAATAATATATTACAAACACAAAAATAAGTACTGGCGCTACAGTTTGAACTTATTTCAAAAATCTTTTTTATGGTTCTTGAATATAACGCGGTTTCAAAGTCTTTTCGCATGCCGAATCGAATACCGCAGAATGTCCACACCCTGCTGGAATGCCAATCCTTATAGCAGGATTGGGACATTCCGCTGCAAGATGCGAAAAGACTTTTGAGCCGTGCTATAATACATTCCGGCTGCAGCGGGCGCTGCCGGCGGTTATTTTAGCCGGTGTTCTGATAAATCTGCCTATAACGCATTATGCACGTCGCGATAGTCTTAAGGCAAAACTAAAATACGCAGAGATCAGCCGGGTATTGACCGAGTCTATTCCCCAAACCGAAGCGCTGCTGTGCGCCAATACGGGAGTCGAAGCCTACGCGCCAGCGCTGGCGTATTATCTTGCGCCGCGGTTGATTGGATCGTTTGCCCGTGAACAGACCAACCCGCGGCAATTCGAACTGATGCGCACAAAATTAAATGCCCAGTGGTTGGTAGATTTTTCCACTTCTGAGATAGCAGCGCACGCCAACGCCGCGTCTTATATCGCAGCGCTGCCTCCTCCGTTTGAGAACTGTGCGCTATGGCGGTTGAAGGATGACAATCCCTCCCTTCAGCGAGATTATAAATGACATTAAAGCCGCTGTCCAACATTCGTTTAATATCCATTTTAGCCGCGTTATTCCTCGGCGCTTATTTCGAAGCCGCCGCCAGGACGCCGTCGGTCTATGAAATTCAGCCCTCAATCGATCCGACCGGCGCTCCGCTGCCCACCCGCGCTGAATATCTGCAGCAATACCCCGAATGTCCTCTGAATGTCTTCTATATCGAAAGATTTTCAGCGCGGCAGGGATTTCCACCGCGCGATGAGAACGGCGCGCTCATATTAGCCGTGAACAGCGGACTGCTCAACCGGCTGCAGGCAGAATTCGACCTCTTCACGCGTGATTTAATCGAAGCCGGCTACGATATCGTCCGTTTGGAGGTCGAAGGCGGCGCGCCAGCCGAATTTAAAAGACTTCTCATCGAACAGGGCGGCGATTCGCTGGTCGGACTGATCTTGTGCGGCGAACTGCCGCTGGCTTGGTTTGAACAATACCACTATTTCCGCAGCGAGAACGAGCCGGACAACCTGCGGCTGCACGAATATCCAATCGATTTGTTCTTTATGGATTTGGACGGCGAATGGCAGGATACATCCGGCAATGAAATTTACGACGTCCACAGCGGCGCCTGGCAGCCGGATGTCTTCTTAGGCCGCATCGCGGGTTATAATTTGAGCCGCATCGCCGAAGATACGCTGGTCGCCAATTATCTGCGCCGCGTGCATTCCTACCGCGTCGGCGAACTTAAACTGCCGCACCGGGCGTTTGCGTTCATCGACGACGACTGGCGGATAGTCTCAGCGCAATGGGCGACAGATGTCGGACAGGCCTGGGGCCGCGTCGACTGCACCGCCGAACCGGAATCGACCTCGGCGGTTAATTACCGCTTCTATCTATCCGCAGGCGGCGAACTAATGCAGGTCGGCGTGCATTCCACCGCCGATTCGCACGCCTTTTTAGTCGAACAGCGCAGCCGTTACGATTATTTTCGCTTCCGCGATCTGCGCGAAGATATAGCCCCAAATATCTTTTTCTACAACCTTTTCGCCTGCTCAGTGATGAATCTGTCGCGCAATCTCTGTCTGGGGGCTTTGTATGCACTCAAAGGTCCTTTCGGCTTAGGCGCGGTGGGACCGGCGAAAACAGGCGGAATGCTGTTTTATAACGATTACTACCGACATATCGCCGCCGGCGAACCGTTCGGCGAAGCCTTGCGGCGCTGGTTCGTTCAACACGGTCGCGAACCGGGACACGAAAATTGGTCGCGTTCCTGGTTCAATGGAATGACCTACTTCGGCGACCCAACGCTGAAATTGCGCTTCGGTTTGAAGCTAGTGGATTTCATTATCGACGACCGCCAAGGCGACGGCGACGCCCGCCTCGACGCCGGCGAAACCGTTGACATAACTTTGACCATCGCCAATCGCGGTGTAAGTGAATTTGCCAATGCAGCAGCTGTCATAACCGGCGATGACGAATACTTAACTATCCTAAATGACTCGGTTTTAATCGGCAATCTTAATCCGGGCGAACAAATCGCAGCGGAAGGCTTGCGAATCCGCATCGACGCCGGATGCCTCAATCTGCACTCTATACCTTTGAGCGTCCGTATGGACAACGCCGACGGCGATATTTGGTGGGACAATATTAAACTGGTCGTCTTCAGTCCGGTCTTAGCGCCGGTCGATTGGCGCGCGGGCGAAATCGACGGCGATGGCGACGGCTTGGTCGAAGCCGGCGAAGTGGGCGGATTGTCGATTGGGCTGCAAAACATCGGCGGCGACGATGTGCGACATCCGGGAAGGCTGCATTTAGCAACGTTGGAAGGTCATTTCCAGCCTGAGCATAACAACCTTGCTTTTCAGCCTATCGCCGCCGGCGAGACCGGTTGGACAGCCGCTGTCCGCTACAGACTCGATTCGCTGAACAATGACATTACAAGCGTCCTCATCCATCTAACCGCATTCGATGCTGATACGCGACTCGGCGAGGGAATGATTCTGCTGCCCTGCGCGCCTGACTTTCAATTTGAACAGTCTTTAGACGAACCGGTTGTCTGGGGGCGTTCGTATAGCATCGACGAAGGTTTCAGAAATGTCTGGCGCTGGGCGGAAGACGCCGGAGACAGTTCCGGTGGATTGGCGTTTGGCGGGCCGGACACGATTCCATATCCGCCGCTCGCCGACGGCGCGTTTGAACTGCCGTTGATGCGGCTGGCTGAAGATGCAGTGCTTGAAATCCGGCATAAAATAGATATCGAAGCCGAATACGACGCGGCCGTAATAGAATTTGACCGCGGCGCCGGCTGGCGGCGCGCCGCGCCTAGCGAAGGCTACAACGGCATCAGCGTCGATAACGGCTCATTCCCCGGCGGGGAATGCTGGAACGGGCAGTTAGATTGGCAGGTGGATAGAATACCGCTCGGCGTATCCGCCGGCGCGCTGCGCATTCGCCTGCGTTTCGCTTCCGACAGCGGCGTCGAAGGCCTAGGCTGGTATATCGACCGGCTGTCGGTGCGCGGCTCGCTGGCCTCAACGCCGCTGCAATCGCTTTTGCCCTTATCGCCGTCACTTCTGCAATTATATCCTAATCCATTCAACAACCGCTTGACGATTTCACTCGATTTGTCCAGTTCCAAGCAAGCCGCGCTGGCGCTCTACGACATCACCGGCAAGAAAGTTGCCGATTTGAGTAATCCCCAAACTAAATACGATGGTTTTGCCACAGGCGTCCAAACGCTGTCCTTCGATGGCTCGCATCTGCCAGCCGGGGTGTATATTTTATGCCTTGAGACACAGTTTGATATAGCGCATCGTAAAATCGTCTTGCTAAAATAAATACATAAACCTGAGGAGAAAACAATGGCAAAACATTCTTTCTGCCATATCGAGTGGACGGTTACCAATTTGGAACGCGCCCGCAAATTCTACGGCGGATTATTCGACTGGACATTCGAAGCCTGGGGCGAAAATTACCTTATGTTCAACACCCCCGCCAAAGACTTGGGCGGTGGGTTCGAGTTGAAATCCGCTGTCCAAGCAGGCGCTTCGCCGGTCGTCTATATCGATGTCGAAGACATCGAGCCGTATCTCGAGAAGGCAGTCGCGCTTGGCGGTTCGGTTATGACGCCCAAAGGCGACATACCGAATATCGGCTGGTATGCAATTATAAAGGATCCCGACGGCAATGCGGTAGGCTTGTTCCAAGGTCTGCCGAAATAAAAGAACCACAGCCGAAATATCCGTCATCTAAACTCAATTTCTCGATTCGTCCGCTGAATTTGGCAGATTCGACCGAGCGCGAATTAGTTCGCGCCTGGACGATTGAGCATTGGGGCGCGGCTTATGTCATAACACGTGGAAAGCGCTATGAAGTGGACACTCTGCCGGGATTTTGGGCTGAAAACCAAGCCGGGAATATCGGTATTATCACCTATCGCATCGAAAGACTGGAATGCGAAATTGTTACACTCAATAGTCGCAGAGAGCGCATAGGCGTCGGCACAACTTTAATAGCCGCGGTGCAGGCTGCCGCCCGCAGCGCCGGCTGCCGCCGTTTATGGCTTATAACCACCAACGACAACACCGCCGCTCTGCGCTTCTATCAAAAACGCGGTTTCCGACTGCGTGCAGTCTATATCGATGCCATCGCGAATTCGCGCCGCTTGAAGCCCGAAATCCCCCGCTTCGGAAATGATGGAATCGAAATCCGAGACGAGATTGAATTGGATATGGAAATAAATCCTTGAATGATGTCACGCTGAACGAAGCGAAGCGTCTGTCCCCGCTTCGCGACGAGATGCTTCACGCCGTTCAGAATGCCCCGCGTTGCTCGCAAAAACGCAACCTAAAAACGTTTACGCCGTAAAATAAGCAGGACGGCAACCACCGCGATAACCGCCAACGTTATTATCGCAGCGTTGAATTTTCTAAAAGGTTTTATCATCAGAGTTGTTTGGATTTAATTTGGAAGTTATAACACTTGGTGTTGTCATAAGATAATTGTTAAATGTGAATAAACGCACTATGGGCGCGTCATTCCCGCGCAAACGGGAACGACGCAATCAAACACGTCCATAAATACTTCATCGCCACGGTTAATAGGCGCCGCCTAAATTCGTATTTGTAAAAAAAATATGCAAATTATATTGAAAATAATTGACGACCGACACATTTATTATTATAATAAATAATAGACTGAAAATTCCTCACAATTCCAAGCCACAACTTAGCGGGAGAAAGAAACAATGAGATTAGCGTTAAAAATGACCTTGGCTGCGGCGTTTGGTCTGATGGTCATAGAAACAGCCGCGGCGCGGACGATCCGCGTGCCTGCCGACATAGGGACCATTCAAGCCGCGGTCGATGACGCCCGTCCCAACGACACTATTGCCATCGCCAACGGCGTCTGGTCCGGGCAGGGCAACACCAGCATCCGCGTGCGAACCGCCAACCTGACGATTATGTCGATGTTTGGACCTTGGGACTGCACCATCAGCGGTGTGAACGCCGCCGACTCGGTGCGCGCTTTCAATTTAGAATCCGGCGCCGCCGCCGGCACGCGCATCATCGGCTTCACCATCCGTTTGATGAACTGCGCGGCTATTTGGTGCGTATCCAACAATAATGTGCTTATCCAAGATTGTATATTCATCGATTGTATAAACTTCGCCCGCGATCGCACGGCTGGTCTGCGCTTTGAGAGTTCGACCGGCGCCGTGATTAATCGTTGTATGTTCCGTGGCAATGCCAGCGGCACAGCCGGCGGAGCGGTGCAGATAATTACCAATTCGGAAGCGCGCATTCAGAACTGCCTCTTCGAAGCCAATCGGACGCTGCGCTTCGGCGGCGGCATCTGCGTAACCGCCAATTCGCAAGCCGATATATTCAACTGCCAAATTGTCAACAACACCGCCGATGTTGACGGCGGCGGCGTCGCCTTCACGCAAACTTCGCGCGGCACGGTGCGCTTCTGCAGCATCGTCGGCAACACCGCCCGCGCCGAGCAAGGTATGGGCGGCGGCTGCTATGTCGGGCAAAGTTCTTCGGTGGTCTTAATCAATTCCATTTTCTACAATAACGCCGCGCCTAACGGCCGCTCGATTTACGCTCAATATGATAACAATCCGCGCCCGACGGTTAGTTATTGCTTAGTTGAAGGCGGAACCGCCCAAAATGCGATTATGTATTTCACGGTTGGACAGGGCAATATCGACGATAATCCGGGATTTGTTGAAGGCCGACCCCCCATTTGGGGAATGAATTTCTTATATCTCGACCCGCAAAGCCCGTGCGTTGACCGTGGCAGCGACCGCGCTGAAGCGCTGGGCGTGGACACGATGTTCACTAATCCGAACTTCATTCTCGACCGCGGCGTCGCCGATATGGGCTGCCATTATATGCTCAGTTCATTCCGACGGGTCGGCGTGATTCGCGGCTGGGTAATGGACGCGATGACCGAACGCGGCATCGGCGGCGCAAGGGTAGTTACTTCCGCCTTCCGCAATGTCTTCACCGACCAGCGCGGCTACTTCAACTTAGCCGAGCATCCCATCGGTCGGTTCTGGCTGCGAGCGTCGGCGGAAGGCTATTTGGACTCGACCATCGTTGACAGCCTGTGCGAAGACAGCACAATGACATTTAATATTATGTTGCTGCATCCCGAATTCAACCCCTCCCTGCGTGAAATCGTAACTAACTGCGCTATCGACAGCTCGGTCGAAGTAACCTTCGATGTGCGCAACACCGGCAACGGAACCCTCGAATACACAGCCGAGACGCGTCTGGTCGGCGAAGCCGACCGGCAGCCATGGATGCTGCGTCGCAGCTTTAACGCCGGCACAGCGGTGGACGACGACCGGCTGCAAGGCGTCGTGCTGATCGATTCCATCTTCTATGTTTCCGGCGCCAATATGGGCAGCACGCATCAAATCTATACTTTCAATATGGCCGGGCAGCCGCTGGACAGTTTCCCTCAATTCAGCACAACCACTTATGGCATCAACGATATGACCTACGACCCTTGGGAAGATGTCATCTGGGGCGCCGATAACGACACCTTATGGGCTTTTACGCGCGGCGGGGATTACATCCGCGACTTTCGGGTCAGTTCTATTAAAAATATCGCTTGGGATCCCGACCGGCAATTATTGTTCGTTGCCGGCACGACGACCAATATTTCCGCCTACGACCGCGACGGCAACCGCTCGAACTACAATGTCAACCGCCGGAATATGCGCATCTATGGAATGTCTTACTGGTTTGACATCGACGGTTACTGTTTGTATGTCTTAAGCCGTCCTAACAACACCGACAATATCATCTATAAGATGAATCCGGAAACCGCCGACACTATTAGGGTCGCAAATTTAACCTTCGACCCCGGCGTCAACATCCAAGGAATGCACATCTGCGATAATTATGACCTCTATAGCATCGTCTTTTTAACGATCGGCAATGTTCCGCGGCAAAATGGCGGCGACCAGATTTTCATCTATCAATTTGCCGCCAACACCGCCTGGATGGCGCTCAGTTCGCGCCAAGGCTCCTTGCTGCCTAATGAACAGCAAATCTTCCGTTTGCTGCTGAATCCCTTCGGCTTCCCGCTTGGTAACCACTTTGGGCAGATTATATTCACGCATAACGCTTTGAACAGCCCTTACACGATTCCGATAGCCTTGACCGTTCGCCGTCCGAGCGCTATCGAGTCGGAGAAGAAACTTACGCCGCGCGAGTTTGGCATTCACTCTGCTCACCCTAATCCGTTCAATGCCGCAACGACAATCATATATGACCTGCAAACAACCGGAGATATTTCTTTAAGTGTGTTCGATTTAGCCGGACGTGAAGTGAGCCGGCTCGCGAACGATTGGCAGCCGGCGGGCCGATATACCATCCAACTAAATGCAGCGGATTGGCCTTCGGGGATTTATCTCATAAAATTGAAATCCGCTGACCGCACGGCAATTCGAAAAATCGCCTTAATTAGATAAGTCGGAAATTCGACCGGCAACTACTTAAAATGCCCATCCAAGCGACGGGCATTTTAAGTTTTACGGAATAGACGACCGGATGGCTGTGGGTTGTGGTTGGATTACCTTGTTCGGAAAGATTGAACGCGCCCGCTCAATTCAACATCGTCCACTGGATTTCCCAATATTCTTCCTTGTGCATCATTTTATGCCAAGGCACAAGCCAGAAGGGATAGGAATTTATATTATTGACGCCATATTGAAACGTGAAGCGTTTGATGCGTCCGGTGAAACGCAGGTCGACGGGGTAAGCGCCGCCAAGTTGTTCGCTGGGCAAAGCCAGAGGATGCCTAAAGCGGCTATAATACCTGCCGGATAGTGAAACATCCGTCTCAAAGACCTCATTCCAGAAAATTCTATGCCAGCCGGCTTCCCACTGCATCCGGAAACCCGGTTCAGGGAGAAGCGTCGGATAAACTTGCCCTGGTCTGTCCTGGTTAATCTGACGGATTAGCCCGATATTGCCGCGCCAACAGCCGGATTTCAGCGCCCATTGTGCCAACCAGCCATAACCTTCGCGCCGGTTAAGGCTGGCGGCTGTTAACAGCGTGTCGCCTTGAACTCTCCATATCGCCGGTTTGTATGCCCGCCAGCCGAATATTCCCGCCTTGAAATCGCCCGCCCTGAGCGGACGTTCAAATCCCAAATGCCCGCTGCGATAAATAGTTACCGGTAGAACTTGACCGATTACCGGCAGCCAGGGATTAGCCAGCCAGACTACATTGAACGGGTCGTTCAACCGTCCTGTATTATACCTGGCGAACATCGTCTGCGGCGAATGGGCATCGATGGCTTGTGTGAAATGTAACGCCAGACGGCTGTCCTGCGCGAAAGCGCCGCCGATTTCGACCGCCGCAGTCGGTTTCACCCGCTTGGGCAGCCAGCCAGAAGCGCCTAAAAGAACCGTAATATTCAGCCGGCCTAAATCTTCACGATATTGAGCGCCGCCTTCAAATTCATCGAGACGATAATCCGCCCCGCCGGTTAATGTCCCGCGCAATTTAGACAATCTTATCGAACTGCTAAAAGCCGCGGAGGAAAATCGACCTCCAAAGCCGGCTTCACAACCGTATTCTCGCTGCGGACGCTCCTTAAGGACTGTCTCAGCGCGATAGATTTGCGCCGCCCAGCGGTGGCTGTTCGATGATGTAGATTGGAAATGTATATCCATATCCCTGCGTTTGACCAACCGTTCGACCGGCAATGTAGGCAGTTGGACGCGCTGTAAACCATCTTGATAATATAAATCGGCTGAATTCGCAGCGTCGAATTTATGTGTCCACTTGGTCCATAATATCCGACCGATATGCCTGGAATGAGGAAATTTGCCCTGCGATGAAGGAAAATAGCCGCCGCCAAGGCAATAATCCCGCTGAGTAACGCGACGTGCGTGGACGAATTCGACCGGCTGGAAGCCATAGAAACCCTCGCGATGTGCCAGCGCGGTCACCGGCTCATCATAATTGAAGTCTATCGGGGCAAAATTCAGAACTGCGCCCGGCGCGATTAAGCCTTCGCTTCCGCCCCAAAATGTCGAGCGCGCCGGGCCTATTTGCGCCGGATGCAGCAAAGATAAATCGCACCTGAGCGTCCCCGGCATCCGCCAGAGACGCCCCCGCCATAAGCCGCGCGCCGCCGTTTCACCCATTGCAAGCGGTGAAAGCGCTATCTCCCGGCCAGAAGTGACTAAATCCGGCTGATAGAGACGGATATCGCCCCGAAATATATCGCCGCAATGGCGGATGTCGCTTACGGCTCGAATGTAACCATCGAGTAGATAAGTTTCACCGATAATATGGGTAAAAAAAGTCTCGTCCCAATAATAGAAAGGCGAGCCGAGGCGGGAAGGCGGTTCGTTTCCACCAGCCCTAATGCCGGAAGCCGCCACTGCCGCTGCCAAACATATACATTGTAGGTATTTGACGAATCGTCGCATCAGAATCTATGGCTTTTTAATAGTTCGATAAGAGACGGCGCGAGCAGTGCGAAAATTAGAATGTTCGAACCGATATGAATCACAGCGAATGGAATGCCGGCGATGAGCGTAGCGATGACGCCGCGCGCGTCGAAACCAGCGGTCAAAGGGAAGGCGAGATTAGTAAGAATGTCGAACCAGAGCGTTACTATAAACGCAGCGATGATGAGATAGATTTGCAACGCGGTTTTCTGAGGTTGTAATTTACGCAGCGCAGCGCCGGCGACCGGCGCAGCGATGGCGCCGACGATTTGAGCGATGAGCAACGGCGGGAAAAAACCCCCCTGCGGATTAAAGCCAAAATATAAAACGGCAGCGACTGTCGCCGCTGCCGTTCCGGATCCTAAACCGAGCGCCCATCCGGCTAAAAACAACGCCACCGTGAAAGCCTCAACATTGGGAATGGCTATGAGCAGATAACCGCCAGCGGCTGCGACGGCGGCAAACATAGCGGTTAAAACCGCTCGCTGGAGAACCGAATATCGATTGGGAGTTATTTCTTTGCGAACTTGAGAACCCGCAAACTTGCGAACTTGAGAACTTAAAAACGCGATGTTTAGAAGGACGCGATCGAGTGAACCTTATCAGTTGACGGATGCTTTTTCCTTCAAGCGCGCTGATTTACCCTTGCGCTCGCGCAAGTAGTATAATTTGGCGCGGCGCACGCGCCCCGAGCGCTTGACCTTGACATCGGCGATGAATGGGCTGTGCAGCGGAAATATCCGCTCGACGCCGACGCCGCCGGAGGCAACTTTGCGCACCGTGACCGTGCGCCCTAAATCCGCGCCGCGGGTTTTTATGACGACGCCGGTAAAGACTTGGATCCGTTCCTTATCGCCTTCGACAACTTTATAATGCACATCGACCTGGTCGCCGGGCGAAAGAGGCGGGATATCGCTGCGCATTTGCCCGCGCAAAGGTTCCTTCCACGCTTCCATTGTATTTATATTCCTGATTTTGCTATGGTTACTATTTAATGACGAATGACTTATGACCAATTGTAATGGCACATTAGGTTATAGCGCTATTGAGTCATCCTGAACGAAGTGAAGGATCTCGTCCCCGTTTATCCAGACGAGATGCTCGACTGCGTCAGATGATACATATCATTATTACTGTAACATAGCGCTAGTCATTTATCTTCAAAGGACAAAGCGACAATCATACGAACAGCACGCTGAGCGATTCGCCCTTATGAATACGTTTGATGGCTTCGCCGAAGATATCAGCGACCGAAATTACCCTGAACAATCCGCTGTCTTGGGCGGCTTGATGCAACGGGACAGTGTCGGACACAATGAACTGCTCAAATTTCGCGGCGGCGATGCGCTCGACGGCCGGTCCGGAAAGTATCGGATGCGTGCAAGCTGCAAAAATTTTAGTGCAGCCAAGTTCGCGCAGTTTGCCGGCGGCTTTGCAAATCGTGCCGGCAGTGTCAACTATGTCGTCGATAATCAGCGCCGTTTTCCCTTCGACTTCGCCGATGATGTTCATAATCTCGGCTTCATTGTGCTGAACGCGGCGCTTGTCGATGAAGGCTAAACCTGCGCCGAGCCGACGCGCATAAGAGCGCGCCAGCGCTATCCCTCCAACATCCGGCGATACGATGACTAAGTCGTCGGCTGCCAGCCGGCGAAAATACTCGGTGAAAATGGCAGACGAATACAAGTGGTCCACCGGTATATTGAAAAAGCCCTGCAGCTGAGCGGTGTGCAGGTCCATCGTCAGCACGCGCTCAACCGTCGCCGCTTCCAATAGATTGGCTATGAGCCGCGCTGTAATGGCGACGCGCGGCTGGTCCTTGCGGTCCTGACGAGCATAACCGAAATAGGGCATCACGGCGGTAATGCGCGCCGCAGACGCCCGCCGCGCAGCATCGACCATTATCAGCAGTTCCAGCAAATGGTCGGCCGGCGGATGGGTCGGCTGCACCAAAAATACATCCTTACCGCGAATGTTCTCCGGATACTTGACCCAATACTCGCCGTCGGAAAATCTGCGGCGGTCGATTTGCCCGAGTGGAATCCCAAGGTATTCAGCGACGCGCTCGGCCAAAACAGGGTGGGCGGAGCCACTGAATAGTTTCATTTCAGTCCCCGATAAATCTAGGGGCAAATGTGTCTGCTGGGGCGGAAGGATTCGAACCTCCGAATGCGGGAACCAAAATCCCGTGCCTTGCCAGCTTGGCGACGCCCCACTATTCGGGCGCGCCCACGCCTGTGCCTTCCGCTACAAGCCGATGGTATTCGCTTAAAATCAGCGCCTCCATCTTCTGGCGGAACTCATTGGAAATCGGATGAGCAATATCTTTGTATGTCCCATCCGGCATTTTTCGCGAAGGCATACAGACGAACAATCCGCTGTTCCCCTGAATAACCTTTAAACCGCGAATGACGAATACATCGTCGAAGGTGATGTTGACGAAGGCTTTCAATTTGTCTTCGTCGCGGATATTGATGTTGATTTCTGTAATTTCCAAGGCGACCTCCCTGCGCGTCCTTCCGGGTATTTTTAATAAGGACGACAGACAAAGCAGTGCCAAGGGGGTTGCCATATTGCAGCGGCAGCCTGGGCGGAAGCCTCGTCGTCGTAAAGACCAAACAGCGCCGAACCACTGCCAGACAAAGCAGCATAACTAACGCCTGTTTCCAGCAGTTTATTCCGCGCCTGCTCTAAATCGTGATAGGTTTTGAATACCGCCGCTTCGAAGTCGTTCCCGCGCCAAACAACATCGGCTTCATCTTCTCGATTTAGAAATTTTTGAAACCTAATTTTAATATAATTTTTTGACTTTGTCAAGGTCTCGTCGTAAGAATTATACGCCCACCTTGTAGAAATTGAGTATCCGGGCCATAAAATAACGATGCAAGTATCCTTTTTTAAGCCTTCAGCCGGACGAAGTCTCTCGCCGCGACCCTCCACCAAGGCGGCGGAGGCGTCCAGAAGAAAAAACGGCACATCCGAACCGAGCGCCAGACCAGCCTCGAATAGACGCCGGTCAGCCAGCGACTCGCTATAAAGCATCGCCATCCCGCGCAGAACCGCCGCAGCGTCGGCGCTGCCGCCGCCCAAACCCGCCCCAGACGGTATCGACTTATCTAAAGTCATAATCGCGCCCTTTTCAAAGCCAAACCGCGCCTGAAATTCCCTTGCCGCGCGACAACAAAGATTATCACCAGTTTTTTCCGTCAATTCAGGTCCATTGTAGATGACCTCTCTCGACGATTCAATTGTTAGATAGTCGCAGAGCGAGACTCGCTGAAACAGGCTGACGATGTCGTGAAAGCCATCAGGACGCTTCCTAAGTATCCGCAGACCGAGATTGATTTTCGCGTTGGCTTTGAGGTTCAATTTAGTGTTTTGTCAAGGCAATATTGATAGATAGGAGAACGAGCCTTCCTGCCCGTTCACTTTACGGACAGGCAGAGATGCCTCTCCGCCTACCCACAATCCGTAATATTACATTGACATATTAACTGGGGCAGAATATAGTTTACGTATGTGATTATTCTTCCACCCCCGCAAGCGGGGGGAGAAGAGACGCTATATTCTGACCCTATTAATAGCATTAGTATAGAGAAGGCGACTTATAGAATAGATGAATAGAAATCAGATTATCCGCGACGATGCTTGACAGGCGGATTAATCCCACCCGCCAAGCCTTAATTCTCACATCCCAAACATCTCGATAATTTCCTTCTTGCCTTTGCCCAGAATACCGTATTTAGCGCCGACCTTACGGAAGGCTTCACCGGCTAGGTCGAGGTGTTCCTTGTTATGCGCCGCCGAAAGTTGCGTGCGGATGCGCGCCTGGCCTTTAGGCACTACCGGGAAGAAGAAACCGATGGCGTAAATGCCTTCGGTGAAGAGGTCGCGGGCGAAATCCTGCGCTAATTTTGCATTGTAGAGCATCACCGGCACGATAGGCGAATCGCCGGCTTTGATGTCCAAACCGATGTCGGTCAACATCTTACGCCAGTATTTAGTGTTCCATTCCAGTTTGTCGCGACGCTCGGTCGTCTGCGAGATGAGGTCGATGACGCGCAACGCGCCGGCGACGATGACCGGTGGAACGGAATTGCTGAACAGATACGGTCGTGCCTTCTGGCGGCACATCTCGACCAATTCCCTTCGCCCGCTGACGCAGCCGCCGGAAGCGCCGCCAAGCGCCTTGCCAAGCGTGGTGGTGATAATGTCGATTCTACCAAATACGCCGCAATGCTCGTGTGTGCCGCGACCGGTCTTGCCGATGAAGCCCGAAGAGTGGCTGTCGTCCACAAAGACCATCGCATCATACTTATCCGCCAGTTCGACGATAGTATCTAGTTTAGCGATGTCGCCATCCATCGAAAATACGCCGTCGGTGATAACCATCCGCCAACGTTTGTCCTGATGCTCCTGCAGTTTTTCTTCTAAATGCGCCATATCGGAGTGCTTGAAGGAGTCCTGCATCGCCTTGCACAGCCGCATCCCGTCGATGATGGAGGCGTGAACTAAACGGTCGGCAATCATCACATCCTTATCGGTGAGAACGGCTTCGAACACCCCAGCGTTGGCATCCATACAGGAAGGGAACAGCAACGTGTCTTCGGCGCCGAGGAATTCGCTAAGTTTTTGTTCGAGTTGGCGATGAATGTCCTGCGTCCCACAGATGAAGCGCACGGATGACATTCCATAGCCGCGGACTTCGAGACCGTTGTGCGCCGCCTGCACCACTTCCGGATGGCTGGACAGCCCCAGATAGTTGTTGGCGCACATATTGATGACCTTCTTAGTCGTCGAACCGGCCGGGAATTCGACCACAATTTCAGACGACTGCGGCGAATGAATGAAGCGCTCTTCCTTGAACAACCCGGCGTCTTTAAGCGCGCCGAGCTCGTTCTGATAGTCGGCGCGGGTCTTGTCGCTGAATGCCATAGCCGTTTAGTCCTTCTTAAACCTGGTGACC
>VGIO01000033.1 GCA_016867855.1 Calditrichota bacterium | reverse complement strand
GATGCCGGACAAGCCAACCGGCATATGTATTATAACTTTTTAGAAGGCGGCGAATGGTTGAACCGACCGGGCGACCGGGCGATAATCGACGGCGGCACGCGCTCAGGCTACGGTTGCGTCGATGTGTTGGCGTTCGATCAACGCGCGATGCCATTCTACCATGTGCTGGGACATATCCAAAACCAGCCGACCTACACCCAGACCTGTCAATCAGCCGACTTCGGGCGCGGCTTTGGCGCCTTCAGTCATTCTTATCCACAGCCCTGGCCGCGCGATACTTTAATTTGGCCTAAAGGCTGCATCAATCGACAGAACATATCGCATGCCATAGCCACAGAGAAAGGTCCGGATGGGCAGAATTGGCAGCGTATCGCCTACTGGCGCGGCCAGCCCGACCGCGAATATCGGAACTGGGTGTGGATTGAGCAGCCGGTGAATGTTGACACGACCGGGGCGATATCATCCGTAGCCGCGGCGTCGCGCATTTCAGACCGGGTTGTGTTAGCCTGGCATCATAACCGCGCTGGCGCCAACAACGCCCGCTGGGAAGGCTTCGGCGGCGCCTGGCAGCACAACAACGACATTCGCTATATCGTCTCCGAGAACGGCCGCGACTTCGACTGGCGCAACAGGATGCGCAGTATGACTAAAATTCTCCCTGTTCGACAGGATTTAATCAATGTTGACTTAATTGCCGCCGTCGGCGATACTTTTAGACCTTACACCGATGTTGACATCCAGTTCGACCCGTGGGACGACAACCTTTACGGCGCGTTCGCTGTCGCTGGTTTTTGGGAAAACCCTGAACCGGAAGGCAACCCGGTCACCGGGTTGACCTGGGCCGGACATAATTACCTGCTGTTCTGGAACGGCGTGCGCGACACCATCACTTTCCTGGCTGACGGCTGGTATTGGAATATGAGCAATCAAGGCGGGCAGGCTCACAGCCGCTGCGGCGCCTGGCGTTATAATTGCGACCGCCCGTCGATTGCCTTCGACCCGGAAGTTGAAGGTAAAATCTATGTCGTCTGGGTCAACTTCCCCTATTTTATGTGGCAGGACGATGAAGGCAATTTCCACTATGAAGAGGGCGCGACCGACACCAGCGCGGCAGGCTACACCAACGCCGAGATAATGGTCTCAATTTCGACCGACTACGGCATTACCTGGCGCGAACCAATCAATATCACTGAGACGCGTTGGATGCGAAATGTTGCGCCGGATCCTGGCGAATGTATGAGTGAGAACTGGCCTTCGGTCGCGGTGCGGGCTGACGACGCGCTGCATATAATGTATATCCTCGACACCGACGCCGGCGGTCTGCCACAGAACGAAGGCACGGCGACTAACTGCCCGGTAATTTATCACCGCGTGCCGTTGGACGAACTGGAATTGAACGACCCGGTCGAATTACCGTCGCCGAATTGGATTTTCCACAACTATCCGGCGGCGCGTCCGCAAATTCCCGAAGATTCGGTTCGGCGCAATATCGCGATGCCAACGCTCGATGTGCCGGTCGAGGTTACGGCTACCGTGCGTCCCGGCGGCAACAATCAATTGACCGAAGTGATTCTGCTCTATGCCCTCGACGACGGCGAAGAGCGGGTTGCGCAAATGAGCCAGGTTGAAGGCGACACCTGGCGCGGAACGATACCCGGACAACCTAACGGCACGCAGGTTTGGTATCGAATTCAAGCCACGAACAGCGGAAATCTATCCAGTTTTGCGCCGCAACGTGAATGGCGCTACGGCTATGTCGTTCGTCCGGAAGGCGGTCTGCAAATTCGCGATATTCAATTCCGTCCAGCCCAGTGGGTTACCGATTACTCGCTCTATCGCGGCTATGAAGTGACGGTTACCGGCATCGTGACGACGCCGGCTTCCTTTGCCCGGACTTATGGCGCTTATGCCATTCAGGATGCCGCGCAAGGTTGGTCGGGCGTGTTCCTGCGCGGCATCGGCGATGACCTAAATATCGGACAGCGCATTCGGGTTACCGGCACGGTTATGGAACAAGACGCGCAAGACCGCCAGAAATGGGAATTTGCGACCTATATTCAGGTGAGCAATTATGAGGTCGTCGGTCAAACCCAGCCGCCGCTGCCGATTATGGTCACAGTCAACGACCTGACCTTTGCCCGCCGCGCCGAAGAGCTGGAGGGCGTTCTAATTCGGTTGCTGCAGTTTGGCATCGACGATTTGACCGGTTTTAATCCCAATACTACTTCTTATTGGCCTATCACCGACGCTACCGGCGACGGCTGGATGACTATTCTCGGAATGACCGTTAATGATATCGATAATGTCGGCATCCGAAACTGGCGGCACGGAACCTACATCGAGTTTATGTATGGCGTGTTCACTGAGAATTATGGACGTTATGCCATCGCGCCGAGGATGCCGGCGGATATTGGTCAGGTCGGCGTCAGAGATGAGAACAGCCCGGCGCCGAAGGCGTTCGCCTTGCATCCGGCTGCTCCCAATCCGTTTAATGCGATGACAGAGGTCGCTTTCGACCTGCCGATGCATTCCGAAGTAAGTTTATCGGTCTTCGATTTAGGGGGCCGCTTCGTTGCGGATATAGCCAATGGCAAGTTCGACGCTGGACAGCATATGTTTATCATCGACGCTTCCGACCTGCCGGCCGGCGTCTATGTGATGCGGCTGCAAGCCGGCGAATTGGTCGCGGCGCGCAAGTTGGTCCTTGTGAAGTAATTTCTCGGTCTTAAAATGTTCAGCCGCGGCTTCGACCGGATTTATTCCGGCTTGAGGTCGCGGCTGTCTTTTTGGCTTAAGGGTGAGGAAATTTCTAACCATTTGCAATCAATAGAATATGATATTATTATTGAGTAAATTGCAAAAGTGGTGATTAATACCAAGTCGCAATCAATCGGATGATAAATGTCAAAACATATTCACAACAGATTAAACGGATGAAACGGATAATCCTGTAAAGCCGCTAGGTTAATCCGTTCTATCCGTTTAATCCGTTGTTAATTTTGCATCCCTTTATTATTCATTTGAATGCAAATTGGTATAATCTAGAAAATTCAGACCATGGCAAGGCGGACGCCCTCGTCCGCCGAAAACCAAGCCTAGAATGCGGCGGACGAGGGCGTCCGCCTTGCCAGTTTTGACATTTTTTCGATTTATTCAGCAGACTCTAATTAGAATTTTTGTGTATTAAATTGTAAATCGATATTAGACTTGAGTTCCATATATCGCTATATTTCTTTTACTGTAAGCGCGAACAAGTCTTTTTTAAGAAAGATATAATTACATTTGCGTTTTATCGACGAAGCCATAATCACGGTTAGAGCCGGATCCGGCGGAGCCGGCTCAGCCTCGTTCTATCGCGGCGCTTTTGTGCCGAAGGGAGGACCAGACGGCGGGGATGGCGGTCGGGGCGGCGATATCATCCTGCGGGCTTCGCCTAATATCGCTACATTGGCAGATGTCGCGCTGAAATCGCTCTATCAAGCCTCGGACGGCAAGCCCGGACAGGGCAATCAAAAATCGGGCCGCGCCGGGCGGGATATAATTATTCAAATACCGATTGGGACGGTTGTTTATGACGCTGACTCACAGGAAATAGCCGCTGATTTAGTCGAAATGGATCAATCGGTCATTGTGGCGAAAGGCGGGCGCGGCGGGCGCGGCAATGTTCATTTTGCGAGTTCCCGCAACCGCACACCGCGCTTTGCCGAAGCCGGCCGACCCGGCGAAAAGAAGCGTCTGCGGTTGGAATTAAAACTCATCGCCGATGTAGGTTTAGTCGGCCGGCCGAACGCCGGTAAGTCAACATTGCTCAAAGCCCTGACGCGCGCCGCGCCGAAAATCGGCGACTTCCCTTTCACGACTTTGACGCCCAATTTGGGCGTTGTGCCGGTCGGTGAATACAGCCGGTTCACTATAGCCGATTTACCCGGGCTTATCGAAGGCGCGCGTTTCGGACGCGGTTTAGGGCATCGCTTCCTGCGGCATATCGAGCGCACCAACCTCATCGTCGTCCTTATCGAAACCTCCGAGCCGAACTATGTTCAAACTTATGCATCGCTGATGTCCGAACTGCAGGGCTATTCGGAAGATTTGGTGCAATTGCCGCGCCTGGTCGTGAGGTCGAAAGCAGACATACCGCAAGCCGTAGGGTCAGATGATTTCAATTTCGATTTGGCTGTATCAGCCTTCAGCAGTAATGGTTTGCAGGATTTGGTGAAGATGATTGCCGAAAAGTTGAGAATTTCTAACATTTCAATTTAAATGTCGAACGAATCAGGTCAAGTCAACATTACGGATGAATTTCGCCTGGCTCTATTGGTGCTGTTGGGTGTGAATGGGATAGGGCATAGGCGGGCTATCGAGTTGGCGCGGCTGTTCGGCTCGCCGCAGAATGCGCTGTTGGCGCCGGCCGGCGAGATTGCCGCGGCATTGAATGTGCCGCTGGCAGTGGGACGCGCCGTAGCTCAAGCCGGACGGAATAAGGAAGCAACGCAGAAGGTCTTTGAGCGGGTGCAAAAAGCCTCCGCGCGGCTTGTATCTTATTGGGACGTCGAATATCCCTCGCGCTTAAAGAACATAGCCGACCCGCCGGCGCTGCTGTTTGTGAAGGGCGCGCCGTCGCCGCTGTATGATTATGCTGTAGCCATCGTCGGCACGCGGGCGCCGAGCGACCATTGCACCCGTCTGGCGCAGCGTCTGGCTGCCGATTTAGCGATGCAAGGTATAGCCGTGGTCAGCGGAATGGCTGTCGGTATCGACGGAATGGCACACGAAGGCGCTTTGAATGCCGGCGGTCGAACCGTGGCCGTGCTTGGCACCGGCATCGATGTGATTTACCCATCAATTCATCGCAAATTGTATGAACGCATCGTCCAGCAGGGTATGGTTATCAGCGAACTGCCGCCGGGCGAGAGCGCCGAGCCGCATAATTTCCCTCAGCGCAACCGCATTATTTCCGGAATGTCCATCGGCGTGGTCATAGTCGAAGCCGGTTTGAAGAGCGGGGCGTTGATAACCGCGCGCTGCGCTGTTGAGCAGGGCCGGGAACTTTTCGCCGTGCCGGGCGCGGCCGGCACGCACCGCGCCGCTGGCGTCAACCGCCTCATCAAAGACGGCGCCGCGATAATGATCGAATCGGCCGCCGAAATCGTCGAGCGCCTCAAGAGCCAACTCGCGCCAGTGCTGAATGTGGCGGCGGCTTTGACCCTGCCCAAGTTGTCTATTAACGAGACAAAGGTATATAATCTATTAGAAAAAGGACCGATGCTCATCGATGACATCATTCGAAACAGCGGTCTAGGCGCGGTCGAGGTCAACCGGATGCTGACGGCGATGCAGTTGCGTGGACTGGTTAAGCGCATCGCCGGGGCAAGGGTGGAAAGATTGTAAGGATGGACAGTTTAGATATAATGGACTATATGGACATAATGGCGAACAAATCACCGAGTGTATTTTTTGGCAGGTCGCGCTAAAATGTCAAAATCGACCATCGAATGCCCGAACTGCGGCTATGCCAACCGCGCGGCGGCTACGCGCTGCGGACTATGCGGCAAGCCCTTCATAAGCGAATCGGCGGGCGCGAGCCTGGCTGCGGCTGTATTTACCCAGACACCCGACGAGGAACGAGCGCCGACGATAGCCGAGCGCGCCGATTTCGCTGGACAAATCGCTAAAAATAGACTGAAATCCAACATCTTGGTCGCTATAATATTTATTATCTTGTTATTATTAGGCTTGGCTGTCGGTAATTATTATGGCTTCCCGGAGATAGGCGTAGGTATAACGGCAGTTGCGGCGATAATTGTTCTGACTTGGGCTTTATTTGGCGGCGCGTCGGCAATTTTAGCGTTGTCTAGGGCGCGTCCGGCCGATGCAGTCAAAGACCGGCAGTTGATCAACCTGGTCGATGAGATGCGCATCGCCGCCGGTTTGCCGATGCCAAAGGTCTATGTGATTGAGACCGAAGCGCTTAATGCTTTTGCGACAGGACGTAATCCGGAACACGGAATCGTAGCGGTTACGCGCGGCTTGATGAAGGTCTTAAACCGCGAAGAGTTACAGGGGGTTGTCGCACACGAGATGAGTCATATACGCAACTACGATATCCGGTTTATGATGCTCGTGGCGGCGTTGGTCGGGACGGTGGTGTTGATTGCCGATTTCTTTCGGTACAGTCTGTGGTATGGGCGCGGCTTCGGCCGCGGTCGTCGGTCGTCGAGCGGTGGTGGTGGGGGCGGTCAGGCAGCGGCGATTTTGATGATTATTGCCTTAGTCTTTATAATCCTGTCGCCGATATTTGCGACTTTGCTGCAGATGGCGGTGTCGCGGCGGCGGGAGTTTTTGGCCGATGCCTCAGCCGTCGAACTAACGCGCAATCCGCTCGGTTTAGTCTCGGCGCTCGAAAAAATCGACAACCATATCGAACGCGAGCCGCTGCCCGGCGCTAGCAAAGCCACCCAGCATATTTATATCGCCAATCCGCTGAAAGCCTTTGGTATGAAATCATCCGCGCTGATGAGCACTCATCCCCCGATGCAGGCGCGCATAAAAATCCTGAAAGCAATGGCTTAACTATACATAGCGACATTATTTTTACGTATGTTTATATATGTCATCCTGAACAAAGTGAAGGATCTCATATCCGTTTATCCAGACGAGATGTTTCATTGCATTCAGTATGACGCCCGCGAAATATGCGAACTGTATTATGACAATGTGTATAATAATGTAGCCCGGCTTCTTGAAGCCGGGGAGAGTTATCTGTGGTTTTTTAACATACGGGTAGAAATACCAAGCCTCTTAATTTATAAATCTCTTGTCCAGCGAAACACTTCCCAATCCCGCCGGCTATATCGTTATACGCGGCGCGCGGGAACACAACCTAAAAAATATAAACCTCGATATTCCCCGCAACAAACTGGTGGTCATTACCGGCTTATCGGGTTCGGGCAAATCATCGCTGGCGTTCGACACGCTTTACGCCGAGGGACAACGGCGCTATGTCGAGTCGCTGTCGGCTTACGCCCGGCAGTTCCTCGGGCTGATGGAGAAGCCGGATGTCGAACGCATCGAAGGTCTTTCGCCGGCCATATCCATTGAGCAGAAAGCCGGGATGCGCAATCCACGCTCGACGGTCGGCACGGTGACGGAAATCTACGACTATCTGCGCCTGCTCTATGCGCGCATTGGCATTCCGCACTGCCCCGAATGCGGTAAGGTCGTGCAGCGTCAGTCGGCACAGGAAATCATCGACCGCCTGATGACGCTGCCGGAAGAGACTAAACTAACGTTGCTGGCGCCCATCGTGCGGGGACGCAAAGGAGAATATCAAGAGATTTTCAAGAATTTAGTCCGCGACGGTTTCACCCGCGTGCGCGTGGACCGCAAAGTGCGCGGGCTCGAAGAAGACATCCGACTCGACAAACAAAAGCGGCACACGATTGAGGTTATCGTCGATAGGTTGATTGTGAAGAAGGACGCCCGCGAACGCATCGCCGACTCGGTCGAACTGGCGCTCAAGCAAGCCAACGGCTTAGTTACGGCTTTATATGAAGACGGTCGTGAGGAGACTTACAGCGAGTTATTCGCTTGTATCGACTGCGGAATTTCCTTTGAGGAATTGACGCCGCGTCTGTTTTCGTTCAATTCGCCATACGGTGCTTGCCCGAATTGCACTGGTCTCGGTTTTAAGTTGGAGATCAATCCGCGTCTCATCGTGCCGGATCCATCGCGCTCGATTCGCGACGGCGCTATTGCAACGCTCAACTCAGCCCGCGAAGGCTGGTTCTTACGAATGATAGAACAACTCGGCGCAGCCATCGGCTTTAATCTAAAGACTCCCTTTGGTGAAATGAAACCTGAGCATCAAGACCTCGTGCTGCACGGCGCCAAGGGGCAGAAAATCCGCTTCAAATATATCTCGGCTAACGGACGCTCGACTTGGGAACACGAAGGGGAATGGGAGGGCATCATACCCAATCTGGCGCGACGATATAAGCAAACCGAGTCGCAATACATCCGCGAATGGATAGAGAGTTTTATGGGCGATGTGCCTTGTCCGGCTTGCCGCGGCGAGCGTCTGAAGCCGGAAGCGCGCGGCGTGACCATCGGCGATATGTCGCTGCCTAAATTCACCAGCCTCTCCATCGCTGCGGCTGAAAAGTTTGTCCGTGAATTGAAATTGACCGATTTGGATTATCAAATCGGGCGGATTATAATCAAAGAAATCGCCGCCCGGCTGAATTTCTTGAATAATGTCGGACTCAGTTATTTGACCTTGTCTCGTCCGGCCGGCTCGCTGTCCGGGGGCGAGGGGCAGCGGATTAGATTAGCCACTCAAATCGGCAGCGGATTGGTCGGCGTAATGTATATCCTCGATGAGCCTTCCATAGGGCTGCATCAGCGCGACAACTTGAAACTCATCGCCACTCTGAAGCAACTACGCGACCTCGGCAACAGCGTCATTATCGTCGAACACGATAAGGAGACCATCGAGATGGCGGATTGGATAATCGACTTAGGACCCGGCGCTGGGGTAGCCGGCGGCAATGTTGTGGCCGAAGGACCGTTGGAAGCCATTAAAGCGACGCCGCAGTCCATCACCGGTCAGTTTCTCTGCCGCGCTGAAGAGATTGCTATGCCGGCGCAGCGCCGCCGGCGCGTCCCCGGGCAGTCATTAGTCATCCGTAGAGCCTCAGGCAACAACCTGAAGTCGATAGATGTGGAAATTCCTTTGGGAATGTTCGTGGTCATAACTGGCGTTTCGGGGTCGGGCAAATCGAGCCTCATCGTCGAGACGCTCTACCCAGCGCTAGCGCGAAAAATCTACGGCAGCCGCCTGACGCCGTTGCCGCACGGCGGTATTGAAGGAATGGAACTCATCGACAAGGTCATCGACATCGACCAGTCCCCCATCGGTCGCACACCGCGCTCAAATCCAGCGACATACACCACACTGTTCAATCACATCCGCGACCTCTACGCCCAACTGCCTGAAGCCAAGATGCGCGGTTATAGATCCGGACGCTTTTCGTTCAATGTCAAGGGCGGACGCTGCGAACAGTGCCAGGGCGGCGGCATCTTGAAAATCGAAATGCACTTTCTGCCGGATGTCTATGTAACCTGCGAACTATGCAAAGGCAAGCGTTACAATCGTGAGACGCTCGAAGTCAAATACAAGGGTTGCAGCATCGCCGACACTCTGGATATGACCGTCGCTGAGGCGCTGGAGTTCTTCCGCGATATCCCCACCATCCGACGCAAGTTGGATACGCTCGCCGGTGTCGGACTCGGCTACATCCGCCTCGGACAGCAAGCCACCACCCTCTCCGGCGGCGAAGCCCAGCGCATCAAACTTGCCGCCGAACTCTCCAAAGTCTCGACCGGCAAGACCTTTTATATCCTCGACGAGCCGACCACCGGCCTGCACTTTGCCGATGTGCGTATGCTGCTGAATGTGCTGCAGAAATTAGTGAACAAGGCGAATACGGTGTTAGTGATAGAACATAATCTGGATGTGATAAAATGCGCGGATTATATTATCGACTTAGGTCCCGACGGCGGTGACGGCGGCGGCTGGATTGTGGCGCTGGGCGAGCCGGAAGAGGTGGCAATGGTTCAACAGAGTTGGACGGGGAAGTTTTTAGAGTTGAAAGCGTGTGAGGCGCGAGGTGAAGAACTATCATCATCATCATCACCATCATCATCATTCCCAGACTAACTCCCCTTCTTCCCTGATTTTCAACATATATCCAGCCCCGCGGTGGAGGGGAGGCAGGTTGTTGAACCCGAGAGCGGGATTATAGAAACGGCCTTGCCCGTCCTTGGCGATGATTAGAATGTTCTCTAAATTGCGGAAGGCATCGGGCGCTTCAACCTCCTGCTCGGGAAGGTAAGATACAAAGTTCCAGCCGCGTGCCAAAGGGATGGGAGTTTGCGGGTCAACCGATAAGCCTTCAAACACCAGCGCTTCGGGGACGGCAGTTTTGACTTGATAGCCGAGTCGGAAGTCGAAGTCCGGCAGGTTGTCGAAGTCCAGCGGCGGGCTGTAGAACCGCCCGCGGACATCCTTCACGATGAGCAGATTGCCGCGCTGGACCGGCTCCTCAAAGACGCTGCGAATGTCGGTTCGGTATGGATTAAAGGGCGCGGAGATTAAATTCCAGCCCAAAGCCAGTCGGATAGAGAAATCAGCGTCGGTAAATTCCAGCAGGTCTAAATCGCTGCGCAGGATAACAAGTCCTGCAGCGCCACCGGCGACATACACAATATCCCTGACAACCTCGATTTCCCTTGGGTCGCCTTCAAAATTCAATCCGCCGACGCACACCGGGCTGCTAAGGTCGCTGAAGTCGATAATCGTGATACCGGTCGCTGTTGCGGCGTGAACATAATTATCCATTAGCGCGATGGCGCGGAATACAGCATCGTTAAAATTGAAACTCCCGAGCATTGGCGGCGCGTTGATATTGCCCAAATTTGCATTGCCCTGTGGATTGGCGACATTTACGAAGCGCAAACCATCCCGGCCCTGGGCGATAACAGCCAGGGTATGACGAATAGCCATATCGGACAGTTGCGACCCAAGGCTGAATCGACCCGCGGCTACCGGATTATTGGGTTGTCGAACATTATAGAAATTGATGGCATCGTCGCGTGTTTTGGATATCCATACAAAGCCGCGGCTAGTAAAGATGCGGAATGCGTTGGCTATGTTGCCGCCAAGTCCGCGCACTAATCTCGGCTCGGTTGGATTGGCGACATTCAGGATTTCTGCGCCGGAACTCCACAGCGTATATAGCAGCGGCGGTCGATAGGCGATATCAAGATAGCGGGAGTTCGGCGCCCAGCGGCGCAGCAGACGTGTTTCAGCGGGATTGGATATATCGATAACGCGCATTCCGGCGCGCTCGCCCACCGCAAAGACGCAGCCTTCGCCCAGCGCTATTCGCGCAATAGGCTGTCCATCCACAAATGCTCCCACTAAACGCGGCTCTTCCGGTTCGCTCACATCGACGATCTTCAGTCCTCCGGCGCCGGCGGCAATGTAAGCATAGCGGCCTTGAACTTGGATGTCAACGGCTTCGCCTTCTAATTCCAACCTCCCGATTTCTTCCAGATGCGGTTCTAATGGTTGGACAGCGATTGGCGCCGCTAGGATGTTGTCATCTTCACGGGATTCAGGGACATCGAAATCGCCGTCAGCATAGATTAATAGGAAGCGGTCGCCGGGCAGGGCATTGTTCGGCAGGCGGTAGTTTTGGGTGCGGACGCGGCGCTCGGCGCCGGCCGCCAATGGCGGTTCGGCTATATTTGCCCAGCGCAGCAAGCGGTCGTCGCCGGAAAATACAGCATCGTTGGAATAGTAAATTTGAGTTTCGGACAACCCGGCCGGCCGTTCCTCACCGCGGTTGGCGATTGTATAGGCTACTGAGACATTCAAGCCGGGCGATAAACCAACATCAGGCGTAGCCTCCGCTGCGGCGATGACCAGATTGGGATAGTCGTTGATATCGTCTTCGACCGAGAAGGAGTAATCCAAATTATCGGCAACCTCGCCGGCGTTGTTTCGGTCGATGACAGTTGAGGTGGCAACTACTCGATAATCTCCAGCCTCCAACTCGCTCCAGTTGAACGGCGCTTCAAAATTACGCATCATCATATCGCCGAAGCCTAAGTCGAAAAAAGTAAAATTCACAATCATCCGGTTGCCGTCGATTTGCATATCTGTTTGTTGGAGTTGAATACCACCATACATTGTAACATAGCGAATGACGGTAACCACTTCGTCTCCATCTAGCGGCGCAGCCGGCAATATATAAGGCTCGCCGAAGTATTGCGCTGCGGCGTCTGTCGAAGTAAGCCCTCCATATACCGCTGCGAACAGGGCGAAGAGTAATTTCCGATATTTCATTTTTATCTCTAATTCGAATGATGACACTTTAATTTAAAAAGAAAATAGTGTAATGTCAATACAAACGAGGTGCGAGGTTCGAGGTGGTGAACTATCATCAGCATCATCAACATCCCATAGCAAGGCGGACGCTCTCGTCCGTCGCATTCTACGCTTGGTTTTCGGCGGACGAGGGCGTCCGCCTTGCCATAGTTAGGCGTCACCATCATCATCATTCATCGATGTTCCAGACTAATTCTCCGGCCTGTCGCACTTTAAGCAGGTATCCATTACCGCGTTGCAGCAGCGGCAGGTTGTTGAAATTGCGCGCTGGATAATAGAATCGTCCCTGGTTGTCTTTGGCGATGATGAGAATGTCATCGATACTGCGGAAGGCAATTCGGGCTTCAATAGGCTCTTCGGGAAAATAAGCCACAATGTTCCAGTTTGCTCGAAGAGGGATATGTGTATCTGCCGCGACCACTTCGCCGACAATGGTTAGTCGTTGCGGGCTGTGCATTTTAACCAAATAGCCCTGTCGATAATCCCAATAGAATTGCCAAGGCGCTACCGGCGTCCAAAATCGGCCGCTTACATCCTTAATTAACATAACCTCAGACCTTATTTGTCTGAAAAGATAATCGGCCGAAGCGCGAAAAGGAATAACCGGCGCGGAGACCATATTCCAGCCGGAAGTCAGTTCGAGGATGTATTGTGGCGGAGGTTCGGTTTCTGCCCCTAAAGCAAAGCGCAATTCTTCATTGGAGGCATCATTGCTGATGATAGTCATAATCGCACGGTGCAAGCCATCTTCCTGCGCTTCGAGAGTTATCGATATTTGACCCTCATCTCCCGGTCTTAGCGGGCCGTCGTTGAAACGACAGGAAAAGACTTGATTGTTGAAGGTAACCGCTTCGATTATCAAATCGGCGGTCCCGACATTCAGGCAGCGGACATCGACGGTATAGGGGTAGAAGGTGTAGAGCGTGTCGAAGGCGCGGTTAAAGTCGAGAATGTCCGGGTAGCCGAGGTTATTGTCCCAAACCATCTCCAGCGCCGGCGCGCCGATAACATAGGTTGTTACCCAGACTGTATCGCAGGGTAGTATCGGATCGTTGCTTCTGATAAGCATTATGGCTTCGTAAGCGCCTTCGTTGAAGCCGGCAGTGTTGACTGTTACGACAACATCCATATCCTGCCGCGGCTCAAGCCGTCCGCCGTCCGGCTCGAATGACACCCAACCGCCTCGCCCGCGAAGCAATTGTAGATCGATATCAAAGACTAATATTTCATTCCCTGCATTGGAGATATTCACAACATTCTCTTTGATTTCACCACAGAATAGATCGTCTTCTATCGAATGCAGATCCACTACAATTCGCGGTTGGGCAAACAAATAGCCTGCGATTAGGGCGCTGTAAAGAGCGACGGAAAGAGTTCGAAGCATTTTTACTCCTTTCATAAAGCGCAATCTAAAAATAAGAAAGTAAGAAAGTAATAAAGAGGTAATTAAATTTCTTTCTCCCTTTCTCACTTCATAACTACAACCTTCTTCGTCACAGTTCGTTCGCCGGCTTGCAGGCGCAGCAGATAGACGCCGGCTGGCAGGTTCTTATCTTCGGTATTTAGTATAACCTCTTGAGCGCCTGCTTCGCACATCATACCTCGCGCTTCGCACCTCGCGCCTTGCACATTAAAGAGAGCGATGCTCACCAGCGCCGCCTCCGGCAAAGTGAATTTAATGGTCGTCGAAGAATTAAACGGATTTGGATAAACAGTCGAAAGTCGAAAGTCGAAAATCGAAAGTTGGGAATTGTCCTTGACCAGACGCGGCGCGGTAATGTTCATAATAACGGGAATAGCGATAGTTGGATTGCGGCCGTTGTGATGGATGAGGATTTCGCCTTCGATGCGCGTGCCGACGCGCATTGAACGGCTGTCGAATTGGGCATCGACGACGATATTTTGGTCAGGCGCAACTTCAGCCGTCTCACTATTGAAGGTCAGCCAATCGCGACGCTGGTCAAGTTGATAGATGTGGATTTCATCTTCGCCGGCGTTGATGTTGTCTATAACGCCGGCGAGAACCCAGGAGGTTGGATCCCAGAATTGGGTGACTGCGATGCCGCCGGGACGGAAACCTTCGGCCGGCAGGACCGCTGCGGCGCGAAATTCACCGGTTTGCGGATTGACTTGATGCGCCTGAATGCAGCCAGCATTGTTCGGGGTGAATAGAAACAGGTCGAACCCCTCCGGCGCGTCGGGGAAGACCGCCATTCCGTAGATATTCAGGTCGCCGGTCTGCGGGAGGCGGGTGAGAACCTGCCCGCTGCGGTCAACGCCGATGATGTCCGTCCAAATATGCGCCGTCCAGAATAGACTGCGCTCGGCATCCCAGGCGATGCAGCGGCAGGGATTGAGCGGCGTCGGGAAGATTTCCCGCAATTCGCCGTTTGGCGTGAAGCCGCGCGCCCGGCCCTGGTCGATGCCCCACAGCAGTTCGCCGTCCCAAGTCAGGTCGCGCATCCCGAAAGGCGAATTGATGAACTGGTCGAATCCCCCGACTAATTCGCCGCCGTTGTTGAAAGTGTAGATTCTTCCCCGACCGGCGTTATTGTTGGCGCCGGACACATAAAAACATTCGCCGTCGAATTCGACGCCCTGGATTAAGGTGTCGCCGGTCTGACGGCTGGGCGAGAAAGCCATCCGCCGCGCCCAAGGCTCGCCCCGGCCGGCTTGAAAATTGCGCATAACGCGATAAGTCATTATTCCATTGCCGCGGTTGGAAACGCTGAAATGACGCCGAACCGCGCAGTCCGGCGGCATTTCGATTCTCATCGTGTCAGATTCGACGATACATAAGCCGTAACGTATTTCGACTATGAGGTTTTCATTCTCATCCGGGTCGATGGCGAATTCACGGCGGTAGGGCAGATAGCCGGGGATATCGACGGCAGCATTGTAATCCCAAGCCGGCAAACGGCCAGCGTCGAACATTCCCTGCGCGTCGGCTCGGAGATTGAGCAATTCTATGCCGTTGATGTTTATGTTCACATTCGGAATCGGCTGCCTTGTTTCAGCGTCGATGATTCGACCGATTAGAGTTCCAAATCCGGGGACGGCGAAAACACGCGCCGGAATTATAATTTGCGGCTCTGGATTATCGCCGATAGAAATGTTCACCGCTGTCCGATACTCGCCGAACCGGCCGATATCGCCGAATGTGAGGGTCAGCGAAATTACTTCATCGGCGTCTTCATCCAATTCGATTTGGCTCGGCCGAATGTCCAGCCAATCTATGCTGTCGGGCGTCGTGATTTCGATGGATATGGGTTCATTAAGTTCATCGATAGCGCGGAAGGCGATGATGAAACGTTCGACGGGACGTTGGCGGACATCTGCAATACCGAAGTCGATAGAGTCGGTATCGGTCGTCAGCGTGAAAGTAATAGGGTAGAGATAGCCCATATCGGCGCGCGAACCGTCCGGGTCAGGCGGTGAATTCGGGTCGCCGGCGTTGCGGCAAGGCGAGTTACCCGCCAGCCGGTAATTTAGATTCTGCGGGTCAATGAAGCGCGGATCCGCGTTGATACAGCCTTCGCCGGCTTGAGCATCGCCGGTATTATCCAGGTCGTCGAAGGTTAAATTAACGCGCGAACTTATGAGCCAAAATGCCGGGCCTTCGTTACCCCACATTATGCAATTGGTCATTAGAAGATTACAATTCGAATAGAGCAGAACCGCGCAGCGTCCGACATTATTGGCGAAGGTGTTGCGAGTGCAGATTTCGACGATGCAGTTAGCGCCGAGGAACAAGGCGCCGCCATTGTTACGCACGACTAGGTTGTTGATTATATCGGCGGTCGCGCCGAAATCCATATAGATGCCTGTTCCCCAGCGAAGTTGCTGCGACTCGTTGCCGATAATCTGGTTATTGCTGATGATGGGATGGCAGTCTTCGGTAAGATTTACGCCGCCGTTGTATTCGCCCCAGTTGTTCATAATGAGGTTGTTATCGATGGTCGGGCTGGCGTTTTCGACGCCGATAGCGCCGTTGCGGGCGCGATTGTTGCGGATGGTGTTGAATTGGATGAGCGCTTCCGAGCGGTGGGCGCTTATTCCGCCGCCCCAGCCGCTGGCTATATTGTTCTCGATGAGGCAGTGCGAAATCGACGGGCTGGAGAATTCAATATGCACGCCGCCGCCCCAAGCCGTGCGTTCCTGCCAAGCGCCCTGCCGCTGCCCGCCGTGGATGTGAGCATAGGCGATTATAGACTCGTCGTCAGCGTTATCCAGAAAGCGGATGCCGCCCCAGGTGTTGTTGCCCTGCCCGTGAAACCTAATCATCCGATTGGCAGTTCCTATAGCCCGCAGCAAGCCTTCGATGGTAAAGGTGCAGCCGGGCTGGAAGATAACCTCGACGCCGGGCTGGATGACCAACTGACCGCGCTGCGGAACGGTTATATCGGCGCGAGCGATATACGGCGAGCGGTTGAGCGTCCATTCGCCAGTTACATTTCCCTGCACATCAGTCTGCGCGCCAAGCCGCAAAGGCACTATGAGAAAGAGGATGATGATAAAATAGCGCATAGTTGTTCAACACACCTTTTTCAGCACGACTAAGTCGTGCCAGTTGTTTATACCTTGTTCTACGTAGTCGATGACATCGAAATACTGCGACCAAGTGTTTTTAATATATTCAGGCGTATGAAAACTGGTCTGGTAGTATTCAGAGAAGTATAATTTCCAGAACGAGTCGGCATAGAACAGCGCGCCGCGCTCGGCGAGCGTCCTTTGCAGGTCGGGAGGCAGTTTTTGGCGCGCGACCGTCGGCCCATGGACGCTGATTAATACAATTCCGCTGGGCTGGGCAATGCGGTTCAATTCAGCCAGCCATTGCCGTTGATATTCTTCGTCGAGGTGCGTGAAGACGGAAATAAGAAAGATCAGGTCGAATTTATCGTCCGGGTAGTCCGTCGGCGGGAGAGGTGGATTGACCCGGCACTCGACGAAATCCAGATGTTTTTGGCACCAATCGATGAGTTCGCCGTCCGTGTCCGAGCCGAATAAACGGCAGTCGTCGGGCTTGTTGCGCAGCCAGATGAGCGTCCGGCCACAGCCGCAGCCAAAGTCGAGGATGTTTTTAAAGTCGTAAAGGCGCTTGCCGGTCGGCTTCAAGGCGGTTTGTAAGTCGTCTTTGATTTGCTGTCCGACAGCGAGATACTGCCGTTTCTGCGGATTGCCACTGACTTTGAAACGCAGCCGCGGCAGCGGCAGAAACGGCTCGCGCCGGCATAGCGACAGACTTTCGCAGAAGGTTACACCCCACACCCAGCCGCGAAAAGCGTGTGGCACGAAGGCTTTGGGGACTATAGGACGAAGAAGTTTGCGGATAAATTTCATTAAAATTAATGCCAATGCTAATGAAAAATACGCTAAGGCATATTTATAATATATTGTAAATATAATACAATAATCAATTTCAAACAATTAGCAATAGCATAGATTTTCACTTTAACACTACTACTTTTCGTGCTGCTGTCCACTCGCCAGCCTGCAGACGCAGCAGATACACTCCCGTCGGCAAAATCGACCTCCCGCCAGGCGGGACAGACATTCCTGTCTGTCCACCGATAGTAACGCTATGCTCGCCAGCCTTGAACCACCCACTTCGCGCCTCGCGCTTCGCACCCCGCACATCATAGAGCGCTACGTTCACCATCGAGGCTTCCGGCAGAGAGAAGCGGACGACAGCAGTGGAATTGAAGGGATTGGGATAAATAGTTGAAATTTGCATATTAGTTATTATAGGTTGAGATTCATCGGATACGGTTACTGGTTCGACGACGGTTAATTCGGCGGGCAGGGCCGTTAGACCACTGAGGGCGTTGTGTGCAAATCGAATTTCGCCGGTATAAAGTCCCAAGGGCAGGCAGAAATTCTCCCGACCGATGATGGTGCGGAAGAACAAGGTTATATCCGTCTGGCTGCTGGCGTTCAGGCTGCCTTCAACCGGGGCGACGCTCAGCCAGCGGGGAATATCCTCCAAAGCGCGGATATCGATGCGGTCGCCGCCCAGGTTGGCATAGCGTCCGATGACATTTATCATTGTGTATGTCCTGACTCGGCTGTAGTTGTCGGTAATGCAGCCGCAGAGAACGAATTCGTTCTCGCTGTAGGGCAAGTAGCGCATAAATTCGATTTGACGGCTGCCGTCGGGGATTTTCAGTAATTGAAAGCCGTCGAAGGCAAGATTTGCGATATATATTCCCGGCCCATCGGGGTCATCAGCCCAGTGCATTAGGCTGTAGATGCGCAGGTTGTCGTTCGGAATTGGCTCGCCAAAGCGATTTCCATCGCGGTTGTAGGTATAGACAGCGGTCGTCGTCCCGCACAGCCAAAGCCTTTCATTCGCTGCGTCACAAGCGATGGATATTCTCGAATGATTAAAGTCAATATGAAACCTGCGGCTGACTTCGAACTCACGCGTCATTTCAAACAGTGTATCTCCACAAGCGCCCCAGAATCTACCGCCGTCCCAAACAATATTGGCAAAACCATACCGGCTGAACACCGGTTGATTATAGCGCCGCAACTCTTGGCCGGCGCGGTCCAGTAAGATTATCTGCGGAACGCCTTCAGTTCCCCGCGTTATATAAAATATATCGTCGGCGAAGGTTACACCCTGCAGGTAGCCGTCATTGAGCATTCGGCCAGCAGGGATGGTGTCGATAAGGCTCCATTCTTCGACGCCGTATTCGCCGCTGAGATGAATATCGGCGCGCCAGTTAAGCCGGCCGTTAGCATTGTTGGCAATTGTCAGCGACCGTTCGGCGGTATCGCCAGCGGGAATCCGTTCCGATATTTCACGTTGTGAGATATTGAATTCAGGATGCGACAACCGGATGTCAACTAGCAGCGAATCGCCGTCTTCCGCTGGCACGACGAATGTTGTGTCGTTATAACCCAGCTTGGAAGCCGTTAGAATTATATCGCCGGGGATACTGCGCAGCAGCCAGCGGCCATCTAGACCAGTTCGAACTCTACGCCGTGAATCGTCGATGATATGAACATCCGCAAGAGGCAAACCATTCGCCGCATCGAGCGTTGAGCCATATAACACGGCATATTCGCGGACGCTTTTCCAGCCTATATCGCAGCGCGAGCCGTCCGGGTCGGGGGGCGAGTCCGGGTCGCCGGCGTCTATGCAGGGGGAGTTGCGGGATAAATGATAATCACCCTCATTCGGATTGACAAACTGCGGGGCGGCATCGATGTTGCCTGCGCCCCAGTTTATTTCTATAGCGTTCGGATTTCTGATGCTGTCCAAACCCTCTTCAATATCGCAATAAGAAATGAATGGTATTTCTACTTCGCCTACATATTCACATGCGCCAAAACCCACTTGATGACCTTGATTTCCAAAGAAAATCGAATTGTGAAATACGACTGGGTAGCGGTCGGCATCATCGACAAACACACCTGCGACTCCTGCTTCACCGCGGCTAAAATTATCAGCAATGGTGCAGTTATCGAGTGTCAAACTGCAAAAAAAGAAAAGCCCAGCCCCTGCCACTGGCGCTTCGTTGCTATGAATTAGGCAATGACGCAGCCGGAGTGTGCTTCCCCCGCCTTCGATAACATTACTGAATCCACCGCCACTGGTCCCGGCGCGATTTCTAAAAATAGAACAATCTTCCATCAATACTTCACGGCCTCGAAAAGCAATCCCGCCGCCATAACGACCGGCTTCATTATTGAATATTGATACTCTTCGCATAGTAACACCGGTCCGGCTATAGATTCCACCGCCGTATGAGATAGCCGTATTCCCAGTTACTTTTAGGTCTTCCAATAAAATCGGACTTCCATATTGACAGTCGACTCCACCGCCGAAGTTTTGCCCTCCGCCGTTGCGGATGGTGAAACCTCGCAATGTGCATCCACCTCTAATGACTTCTATCGAGACGACACAGTCGTTTCCGCCGCCGTCGATGATGGTCGAGTCGATATAGTGTGGATTGCCGGTAATAAGAATCAGGCTGGCGACAGTAATGTTAGAAGTATCGATGACGACATTCTCGCGGTAGATACCCGGGCTGACCAGCACGGTGTCGCCGGCGCGGGTTGCATCGATAGCGCTTTGGAGGGTTTGGTAGTCGGCGGGGACGCGCAGGAGGCGCGCGTAAGAAATTCCGGCGGCTAAGGCGAGGGTGATGACGAAAGAAAACGCGAACCTGACAATGCGATCATCCATTTCTCAACTCCGAATTTTACCGCCCTATAAAGGCGGGATTAAACAAACAGCGCAAGATAAAGCAAGGAATGCAAATATTGCATTAAATATCGATTATAAAGCAAATTCGATCATCATCATCATCATCATCTATATAGACAGGTATTACTTCAGCGCTAGTGATAAAAAAGCAATATCCGTGCCTTAATGACTAATGTATGGAGCATTGGAGTAAGGCGGGACGCTCATAAGTTCCTTTGTTCCAAGTTTGAATGGAACTTATTACAACTTGCCAACTTGAGAACTTACTCACTTAATCAATGCGGCTTT
>VGIO01000032.1 GCA_016867855.1 Calditrichota bacterium | reverse complement strand
CTTACTTGTTCTTGAAATAGTCTAAAATCGTTCGCCCAAGGATGAGTATGAGTCAATCGTTGTCGAACCCATCTCCACACCTTCTCAATTGCATTTAACCACGGAGAATAGGTCGGCAAAGGGACTAACTCGATGCGAGGATTATCCTTCACAAATTTGGTAACCCGCTTATGAAAATGAACCGGCCAATTATCAAGTATAACATAAATCTTTTCATGGTTCGGATAACGCTTGGACAACGCTTCCAGACTCTGGGCAAAACATTTTGCGGTCACCTTATTGTGATCCTAAGTGTGAACCGCGCCTGAAAGTGGCTCTAAGAAACCTATGATCCGCATAACGGTGTTCGCGTGATGGCTATACAACATTTTCGGCTGTCGTCGCCCCATCTGATGCCAAAGCCAACCTTGCGTGGATTGTCTATAAAAACTCCCCTCGTCTTCATAGAAGGCGATGTAGCGATCAGGATTGAGACGGCATAGATCGACAATTTGCTCTACCCGCTCTTTTTTTTTAGGTATTCAGGGTCGGGACTGTGGAAATGCGGTTGCCCACGTTTGTATCCGATATTTAATCTTCGCAGCACTTTTCGCACCCCTTCTGCTGAAAACCCCTTGAGCGAAGGAACGTGTTGTGCCAATAAAGCAAGGGTCCAACGGGTTCGTTTGACACCGAAATTATGGGGTGTTTGGTAAATATAGTCGAACACATCTGAGTGATCTAACTTGGATTTTCGTCCGCGTCCTTTCTGGTTTTTTAATCCAGATAGACCTTGGCAACGAAACTTGCGCACCCAAGTTGACACCGATTGGCGGCTGGTTCTGACGCTTTGTGCTGCTTCCAACTCGGTTTTGCCTTGGGAACATTGCCAGACCGCCAGCGCTTTGATTCGCAAATAGCAGGGATGGGCGGTTCTAGCAGCGTGATCCAAGATCTTGATTTGTTCAGCGGTCCATTGCATAATACCTCCTGAATTGTATTGACTATAAAATACAATTCAAAAGGTCAAAAGTCAAGATAATTAGTTGATAACCATAAACCCGCCCTCCAAGAGAAAATAACCCGATATTTTTAAGGGACAGAGCATTGTCATGTCAAGGTCTTATTTAATCAACTGCAATTTGACCGTTGAGCAGCCTGCGACTGCATCTAATTTTAGGAAGTAAATACCTGCCGGTAGATTTGAAGCGTCGAAGAAGCCTTTATTCCAGCCGGGGCGGCTACAACCTGCAGCAATCTGCCGGACGGTTCGGCCCGACTCATCGAACAATCCCAATTGATAAACCTGCGGGTAGGGTAATTGGAAGGCAAATTGCGCTTGATTATTGAATGGATTGGGATAGACCGGCGCGAGTCGGAAGTCGCCGATAGTAATTTTATTCGATACGACCGAGACTGGCGTCAGGTGCATTTCGGCGCGCACCTCCCCGCCAAAGCCCACGCCGTTGACCGCTAAGAAGAAGTTACCTTCATAATCGCCCGGTGGCGTCTGGTCGCCGGCGAAGGTTACCGTCCAGCGATATTCATCCCCCGGCATCAGCCTCCGCAAGTCCGGCACAACTACCAGCCAGGAAGTATAAATATCTTCGATGAACAACCGGTCGTTCACATCGCCCTGTCCCTTCCAGATACCGATAAGGCTGCCGCGTCCAGCGCGAAACGAATGCGTAACTTCTATTCCCCCGATGCGTGCGCCGTCGGGACTCTGCAGCGGATAGAGCGGTATTAGGCGGCCGTCGTCCGGAAGAACTAATGATAGTAAAGTTAAGCCGGGTTGCGGCTCGGTAACGATATAAACCGCGCGCAAATTGCCTTTTACGCCCAGCGAGCGTATCGTATCGCCAATATTCACCCGGCCGCGCTCCCATAGTTCGGCGTCAGCCTGCACTAATATACCTTCGTCGCCCCCGACATAGAAATCGACGAATTCAGAGGAAAATTTAAAATCAGCGCCTAAACCGCGCGCTTGACGAATCGCCTCCGGCATATTCAAATCTTGCCCAAATTCGCCATCCGTCGTGAATTCGACGCAATAATTGCGATAGGCGCCGTAGAGGATATCCCCGCTGTTGGAGGTTAAATCGACAAAACCATCGTCGGGCGTGTTGCCCGGCTGAGGAAAAGAGCCGGTGAGATTATACTCGCGGTCGAGGCGGTAGATTAGGTTGGGATTTTGTCCGCTGCGTCCGCCGGCTAAAAAGATACCCGCGGCGGTTAGGGCAGCAGCGTTTATTTCTGTGTCATTTGTCAAAGCCGTTACATCCACAAAGGCGTCGCGTGGGCTTTCGTTCCAGCGGTCCATCACTGTGGCATAGAACGGCACGCCGGTATTATTGCGCAGCCGGATGGTCGCCGGCCGGTTCTCGTTCAGGCTTAGTCTGGCGCGGACGATGTTCGTTGAGAGGCCTTCCCAGGCATTATGCGGGAAGTGCAGCCAGCCGCGGTCGCAGCGTGTCGAATCGGGGTCGGGCGGCAGCGTCGAATCGCCGCTGTTCACACAGCGCGAGTCGCCGCGCAGGATAAAGTAAGTCGAATCTTTTTCGAAAAAGCCCGGCGGCTCGTTCATATTGCCTTCGCCGGGAAAACCGCCTTGGATATGCGAATAGACCGCGCTGACTCGCCCCGGCTCGCCGAACAATGGCTGCGGACTGAAAACTATCGAACTATTCACCCGCACGAAGGCGCCTTGGCGGGCGTGGACGGCGTGTGCGATCGCTTCGCCGCCGAGATTGATGTTATCTATGAAAGTGCAGTTATCGAGTCTAAGCGGATTATCGCCGAGGTCGTTGGAAGTCGAAACGGCGCCGCCGGCGCGGTTAGCCGCATTGCGGAAAAATAGATTATGATGGATGCGGCAACGCGGCGGCTCTTTGACATAGATTGCCCCGCCGAAGTTAGTGCTGTTTGCGACGAAGCGGCTGTAGCGGATTTCGATGGATGAACTGCCGCGGATATAGACCGCGCCGCCGACGCGTGAACCGACATTAGCCGTATTGCCGTAAAAATAGCACCAATCGATTAGCGGACTGCACAGTTCGCCGCGGACATAGACCGCTCCGCCGGTGCTCGAAGCATTCTCGATGAATTCACTTTTAACAAAAATGGGATCCGCGCCGTCGAAGATAACAACGCCGCCGCCGGCGCCAGATTCAATATGCGTTGTTCTATTAGATTGAAAAACTGTATTATAAAACCTGCCGATGGTGTTGGTGTGGAAGAAAGCGCCGCCGCCGTTATTTTGACAGATATTCGCACGGACAATACAATTTTGGAACAGCGGGTCGGCGCCATAAAGAATCGAGACGCCTCCACCGTTTGATTGCGACTCATTGTCGTGGATGATGCAGTTCTCGACCGAAACCCTTGAGCCTTCACGCCAAATCGACATACCGCCGCCGTTGACACGGCTGCGTCCAAAGGCGATGCGGCAGGAACGCAGGGTCAAATTACCGCCGGAAATGAATATATTCCCGCCGCAGCCCAGACTGTCCATCTCGCCGCCGCCGGTTGCCCGGCCGTTTTGAATCACGCAGCAGACGAGAATTGAACTATCGGCATTGAGAAACCTTAAGCCGCCCCAAGCCTCGCCGCCCGGCACGACTCCAAACCGAATAGAGTCGTCCACTGCCCCGACCGCCCACAAATAGCCGCGGATATAAAACTTAAAATCCGTATTGAAACGGACTTCGACGCCAGGCGCAATTATTAGCGTGTCGCCATCAGGTATGGCGAGGTTGTCGGTGGCGATATATGGGCTGCCCTGGACATTCCAGCGGCCGCGCACGTTTCCAGCCACATTAGTGTCGGCAAAAGATGCAGCCGTGAACAGCAATACAATCAATATTGAGGTGATAGAAATCGGTTTTGGCATTGATTTCTCCGATGTTGAGGCGTTGGGGCTTTATAAGAATCTTTCGCACAGTCTCTGACTGGCAAGGCAGACCAGACTGTCTGAAAATGTTGTTTTTCGGCTGTCAACCCTCAGTGGTTGACAGCGTATCTACCGGAATTACAATGTTCTGCCGATGACTACGGCGAGTCGACGGCGGAAATAGTAGATTAAAACCGCTTCAGTTTGCATCTACAATCGGCGGTTTAAATCCTTCCATTTTTTCTAACATCTGCAGCGCCGGACCGGCGCCGACGGCCGGGTGATGGTATTTAAAGAACCTGTGCAGTATCGAAGTCAATTCGATCTTCACCGCCGGGCTCGGCTTGAGACGGCGGGCGATCTCGCGGTTGTTGCGGGCGAGCAGCCGCAGGATGTTGACCGCTTCGCCGGACAACACCAGCGTTTCGCCGTTGTCTGGACGGCAGATTTCGCAGCAAATAGCGCCGGTGTCGAGGCTTAATAGATTTCGCCTTCCGACCGCGGCTGGAGACTTGCCACAAGCCGGGCAGGTGAACGGATCGAGCGCAAAGCCGGTAATCTCCAGCAACTCCGTCTGAAACCGCCACAACGACAGCCGCGGTTCCTCAGTTTGGGACTGTATAGAATATAAACAATTCAGCGTCGATTTGAAAGCCGCCGGATTATTTTCCCCTTCGGTAAAGGCTTGACTGAGCAGTTCCAGCGCTGCGGCAGCGTATCCGTTCAATATCAAATCATTCTTCAGGTCGGCAAACGACTCAATTAACGCCGCCTGGGCGAGAATCTGCACTGATCGTCCCGCTTTAAAATATACGACCGTCTCGGCTAAACTCAAAGGTTCCACCGCGCCAGCAGAAAGACTCGATTTGCCTCGCCGAATACCCTTCGCCATCGCAGCGAATTTGCCGTGTTGTTCGCCGAAGAAGGTGATGATGCGCGACGACTCGCCGTAGCGCAGCGACTTAATCACCAAGGCGGCTTCTTTCTGTGGACCGACAGATTTATCCACAGGTTAGACTTCCCATTCTTCCCGCGGCGCCCACTGTCCGCCCATAAGTCTCTCGATATCAGGCCAAATTGCCTCGTTCACCCAGGTCAGCGAATGCAAGGCGTTATTCCGCACTAAATTCCGAACATCGCATTGCAGGTTGTTGATTTTTTTCGCCACTGATAGATAAGAGCGATAGGTTTGCCCGTTAAGACGACGCTTGAGGGCTATTGCGGCTAATTGTCCCGCCAGCCAGAAGTTCTCCCGGCGAAAGTCCGGCGGCTGCCAGCGCCTCGGCTGTAAAGGCATTCGATATTGGCGCGCTAAGGCGAGCAATTTACGACCGGCGTTAGTATCGCTTTCTAAAATTACGTTGCTTTCTTTTGATTTATCCAGCCGACAGCAGGGGATTAGTTGCCGTCTGCTCTCCCCTCCGCTGTTGCGGGTAGGCTGCAGTTCACTCTCCCCCCCGCTGTTGCGGGGGGGAATTAAAGGGGGGGTAATTCCATATCCAAACTGCGCGCCTCGCTTCATCCAATTTCCTCCTTCTAATCCGACACTTGGCGCTATAAAATCGTAATTGGCTTCGGATGCAATTTTATATAACCGTTCGATTTCCTTCCACTGCCGGGTGGAAGTTGGATTAAGCGGCTCTAATAAAACGCCGGTCTGAACGCCGCTGCGGCAGACGCGGTCGAGAACTTGCAGTCTTAGGCGCGCGGTCGACCGGTCACCGATTTCATTAGCCGTGCGCGCAGTCAGGCTCGCCAGCGGCACGGCAACCGAGACGAAAGATGTTTCGTGGATTTCGCGCAGGATGTCGATATCGCGTAGTATTAAGGCTGTGCGCGTTATGACGAAGACCGGGTAGTTATACTTGGCGCTCAGTTCCAGGCAGCGTCGGGTCAGACGCAGCCGTTTCTCGGCGGTTGGATAAGGCTCATATTCGGCACCGATGACAATTACATCCGGGTAGGCGCGGCTGCGTCCGACCAGCGAGCGGCTGTAGCGCCGCGGTGAATCGTTATCGGCGACCGTCCTGCGTCGTCCGAGCACATCGATGCCCAATCCATAAGGCGATAACGAAATCCTCGCCCAGAACAGCGGTCCAGGCTGCCGATATATTTTTATCACTTTTGCGAGTTGTATCTTGAATTGGCTGAGAAATATAGATTTTCGCGAGGCGGTTGCTCAATCCCGTGAAATCGGATTTACCAGCGGATGAGGACATCCGCACGGCTCTGATTTTATCATCTATTTTATCAACAGAGTTTTTCTTATTTGAATATTGCCCAAATAACCTGACTTGATAAAATATACGCCAGCCACCATATCTGAAGCGTTGATATTTAAATAGTGCCATCCTGCGGTTTGATTAGCAATCGAATAACAGATAATTGTTCGACCGAAAACATCGAGGACTTGAAAGTCGATATACCCAGACGCCGGCAGGAAGTATTTTAAGGTTAGTTGATTATTGAATGGATTAGGATAAACCTGTTCAACATAGAAGGCGTTCGGCGTTTTAACCTGCATATCACAATGGGTTGGCGCGAATACATTAATCGTCCAGCCAACCGACTCCATCACGCCACGCGCTGCGACGAAGGCTCGCACCCTAGAAATTCCGGTATCAAGAAATGTATGCCACAAGCTGTCAACTTCGCTGACTGTTTCACCGTTAAGCATCCAACGATAAGTCAAGGTAGTATCGTCGGGTAAACCAGCCGATGCGTAAAAATGCCCTTGCCAACCAACCCGCCGCGTCAATATAGTATCCACTGGCCACCAATCATAGAGCAGTGGGACGACCATCACCTGCCAACCGGTCGAGATGGTCCAGCGATTATCACGAATATAGACTCGCAAATCGAGAGTGTCGAGCTCAGGGAATTGGAGTATAACTAAATCTTCATTGCAGACTGTATCTCCATCTAATGTCCAGCGATAGGATAGGGGTTGAAGTTCAGGGTCTACCGCACGCACTGAGAAGGCTTGCACTCCGCCACAAGGCACACGAACGAGGGAGTCCGGAGGGGATTTGGAGATAATTTCAGGCGGTAAATCGGCTGGCGACAACCGCACAAACCAGCCTTGAGTATCGACAGCCTGCTCGGGATTTACATCGGCTGTTCCGGCTAGTGTAACGGCTCCGCCATCGCCTAAAACCATTGAGTAAAACCACGAGTAACTATTACGCGGTATAATTCGCTGCCATTCGATACCTCCTCCGACATTCAATTCTGCGACATACCCCGAATGACCTCCAACTTGAGGCGTGTAAGCCGCACCAGCCACAGCGTAGCTACCAGCGGGGAGTTGACGAATGTCAGTGAATTCAGTTCGCAGTTCTTCGTCAATAAGGGTCATCAACCATTGCTGATTACCTTCATCATCGGTTCGCACCGCAATTCCACCGACAGTCCCAACTCCGCCTTGAACTTGACCGTATATGTAACCACAGATGATATAACTACCATCGTTAGTAAGACGAACGGACAGTCCAACATCGTCTTGGTCGGTTCCAAAGGTTCGCTCCCATAAAAGTTCACCCTCCGGATTAATTTTAATAAGCCAGATGTTAGACCGAATTACCCCAGGTGGGTCGCTTGCGCCGACCAATACATAACCATTATCGCTCAAGATAATTTTTTTTAAGGCTTCACTACCTTCGCCTCCGTAAAACCGCTCCCATATCACATCGCCATCGCCTTCAATCTTGATTAGATAACCTTGAGTGTTATTATCGACTCTGGCTTTGCCGACGATAAAGAATTCATCGTTTTTGAGTGCGTGAACATCCCAGCAGTAAGACCGGCCAAATTCGCCGTAAGTTCGCTCCCAGACGATATTTCCTTCGGCGGTAACACGATACACTAATATCGTTGAACCGCGGTAACCACCAAGAAGAAATCCATTATCTTCGGTCTGACAGAGCGCCATACCGTATTCGTGCGTTTCATTACCATAATCGCGAATTAAAACCTGCTGTCCTTGCTCGTCAGTAACTACCAAATAGAACTGAGTATCCTCGATAAAAGCCCAGCCGGCAAAAGCCCAGCCGCCACCTGCAATGCGCATATGGTCAATGAATACATTCAAATCCCGCGGCTGCCCATATAACCGCTCCCACTCAACATCCGGTTGCGCTATAGCAGGATGTAGAAGAATTAGGAGTAAAACTACTCCCAATATAAACCGTTTCATATTTCCTCCATAATTAGGTAAGTAAGTCAACAAGCGTCCTTACCTGCTTACTTGCTCCCTTTCCACTTTATTTTAATAATACCGCTTTTCTCGTTATACTCGTATTTGAATGCATAACATTGGCATAGTATATCCCGCTTGCCAGATTGTCGGCTTTCAAAATCCAATTGTGTGTTCCAGCCGTCTGAACAGGCAGCGATTGAGCGGTGATGACCCGGCCGGCAATGTCGAGAATCTGTATCTCAACCGGTCCGGCTTCCGGCAAGGCGTATCTCAAGGTCAAGCGAGTATTGAACGGATTTGGATAGACATCCAGACCGAATTCGTCTGGCAGGATGGGACTGATATCCAATTTGATGACTTCGAAACCATCGGCAGTATAAATCAGCGATGATGATTGCAACGATTGAATATCGACAGCCTGTTCTTGTTTGCCGTTCCAAAGCCGGAGTATCATTTCATCGCCTTCGACCGCGCCGTCCAATTCGGCAGTGGTCGGGTCGTCGCCCCAAACTGCAAGGCCGGCGCGACCGTTAACAATTAAGCCTGCGCCTACTAACCGGTTATCGACGAATATAGCCGCTTCGCCGTCATTCAAGCCGTCGGCGAGCGCCAGAATGCTCATATTGCCGCCGGTCGGGGCTGGATATGACCAATGCGTCAAGGCTTGGCTGACCGGCGCAATCGCGCCCGCAGCGCCACGCGCTATTCGATAGACCAGTTCGATGTCTCGGTCAACCTTCAACTGGTAGCCGCGGCTTTCGCACATCGGCGCCATATTGTTGAAGCGGTAGGCAGGCGCGTAAAAACCGCCGAAGCCGTCTTTGGCGATAATGAGATGGTCTGCAATTCCAGCCAGCGCCGCATCCGCCGGCGTTGGAAAGCGCGGATAGTAGGCGGCCATATTCCAGCCTTCGCGCAGTTGCAGCGGGTCGTCAGCCATTACGGTAATACCTTGCAGGTCGAGCGAACAAGCCGTGTTGACTTTCATTAAATAGCCTTGCGGCACGAACCAGCCGGGGATATTGTTGAAATTACGCAGCGGCAAATAGAACCGCCCTTCGCCGTCCTTCATTATTTGCAATAACCCAGCTTCGACCAAAGGCCGGGTCAACACACGGACATCTTCTTCGTCGGGCTGCAGATTGATGGACACTAAATTCCAGCCGCGCGCCATCTGTATCGTGCGGATGGTGCGGAAAGGACCCATTACTACATCCAGCGTAACCGGGATGTAGGTCAGTTTGCCGAGTCCATCGTGTTCGATGACGAACTCGCTGAAAAATCGTTCCTCCGGCAGTCCAGCGGCGTTCAGCAGAACATCGAATTCCTGTTCTTCGCCTGCTGCAATCACGCCATTTGCAGGCGTAATGCTGAACCATTCGAAGTTGGAGGCTAATTGATACACATCGATGCGGTCATTGCCGGCGTTGCGCGGGATATTGGCTATCGAGATAAAAACCCAACTGTAGATGTCGAATTGATTGGTGATATAAGCGCCGCCGCTCGAACCGCCGGCTATCTCAATTGTGCGCACGGCTAAAGTATCGCCGCGGTTGTTCATCTTTGTTATCCCAACAAAGCCTTGTTCAGGATTATGCTGGATGTAAATCGGGTAGCCGTCCGAATCGTCGGACCAATATGCTAGCCCTGAGATGCGCAGACCGCGCCGGTTCAGAACAGCGCCGGTGCGATTGCCATCGCGGTCGAAGGCGACTAGATTATTGGTTGACGTTGCGACCCAGAGGATTCCGTTATCGCAATCCCAGGCAATCGCATTATTAGGGTTGTATGGACCTTCAAATTCAACTTGCACTTGTCCGTCCGGGGTGAAGCCGAAGACGCGCCGTTCGCCTGAACCCCACAGCCATTCACCGTCCCATTCCAGGTCTTTCATACCGTATTGAGATTGGCCAGGCTGATCAAACTGCCGGGCAAATTCACCTTCGCGGTTGAGGACATAGATAGTATTGGGATTTTGACCGGCTGCGCCGGCGACGAAGAAACTATCATTACCAAACGCCGCGCCTTCGATACGGTCGTCGTTGAGCGTTTGGCCGACATTATAGGAGCGGCGCAATTCCCAAGGATTGACATCTATATCCGGCAGCCGCCGTGTTATGCGATAGGTCAGCGGCGCGTTGCCATCGTTGGAAATTGTTAAGTCGATGTGGGTTTCATTTCCCGGCGCAATCTGCGCTGTGATGCGTTCCGGCTGCGGATTGCATTCCGCATGCATAAGCGCGAAGTTGACTTCGGTCTCCTCGCCGGCGGCGACTTCGATATCTTCTTCGGCTGGGAAATAATCTCCGAATGAACCGACTATTGTCCAAGCGCGCGGTGGAATATTTTCAAATGTAAATCGGCCCTGGTCGTCGGTGAAGACCTTCATACCGACCGGTTGCAGTTCGATCATACCGCCGGCCAGTGGAGCGTCATCAGCAGCATCGACTAACTGTCCGCTGATACTGCCGACCGGTGAGTCGAGCGACATAAGAAGCGGTAGAATTATGCGGTCGCGGGCATCGGTAGTTAGAATGACATCCGCCCAATAATAACCGTCTTCCAGATCCTCGGTGCGAAAATTTACATCGATTTCGACGGCTTCGCCGCCGGCGATGCGCCCGCCCCGCGGCTCAAGGTCCACCCAATCTATCCAGGCGTCCGGCGGCCCAAAGGCGATGCAACGTTCTTCCTGAAGATATTCAAAATCGTGCCAGATGACCGTGAAGCCCAGATTGCGCTCTTCGTTCTGCAAGCCGACCATATTCGTCTCATTATCATAACGGCCGATCATCGAATACTGATATTTGATGAGTCCATCGGCGGTCAATATTAGTTGGAATGTCCAGTGAGGCGCCTCATTATTGGCAAAGTGCGGGATTTCGAACCAGGTGACGACCGCCATCTGTTCGTCGGTCCAGTAGTAGATATTACCGTGAACAGCGGGATTAAGGTCCTGATAATTGACAGCAAGGCAGGTTGGAGGCGGGGTTTGGTCTGCAGCGCCAGGATTGGCATTGGGCAGCCGTTCCCATTGCGGCCAATAAAATACAATTTCACGAGCGGGTATAAATGTAGCAAAACCGTTGGAATGCACGCCGATTTGACGGTATTCTCGGCCGTAATAAGGGAAGACGAAGCCGAGGTCAAACATTCCATAATAAGCATCATCGACAAGGTTAGGAATATTGACCACACCTTGACGATTGCGGATATCGACCCATTGGTAGCGCGGTCCATCGCCCTCCTGGTTGTCGCGCCAACTATATTCCATCCGGTCTGGTCCGCCGCGTAAGTCTCGGCGCGGCGCCTGGTTGCCTATACCCAGATTGCGCTGTTGCAGATGCAATGTGAAAGCAACTTCCTGGCCGCGGTTGGCAATCGTCAATTGTTCGGCGACTTCGTCGCCGGCTTCCGGCGCCACCGCGATGCCCAACGGCGCAACGGTAATATCGGCAAACAAATCCGCGATGCAGCCAAACAAAGCCACAGCTGCGAGCGAAAGAATAAATAGAACTCGACGCATTTTATCCTCCGTCTGTTTTGGGGAGTTGAAAATTATATAGCGCTATGTCAAGCGTATGAAAGTAATCACAACGGATTATACGGATTAAACGAATACAATTCATACTAAAATGCTTTTATCCGTTCCATCAGTTTAGTCTGTTGTGAATTCTCAGAGATTCAGTATCACTTTGAAGGTAATTTATTATTAAATCCTGATAACAGTTATTTTTCAGATTATTATGGCTGGTCATCTATTTATAAATTAAAAAACAATCAACTATCCGTCAATATTCATCAAAGGCGCTGCCTTTATAAATATCCGACTTGCTAATTTGCGAACTTCTTCGCTAATAGCGTCACATCTTTCGAACTATCCGGTTCGAATGCCGTTCTTTTTATATCAGCGGCGATTTCGATATCGCGCCAGCCGGCGCGGCGCAACGCCATTCCGACATCGTCGGCCAGCCAGGGTTTTAAGGTCGTCGAATGCCATTCGACCCGCCATTTTTCCAGCCGGATGCAATGCAGGATATTAAATGTCAACATTTCATTAGGATTGAAATCATAGAAACGCAGGAAGGCTTCATTTTCGGCGCCGGTCAGACCGACTAAGCGCTGCCGGGAGTGTAGAATTGGTCTATAGTTCAACCATTGCAGGATAATATGTCCTTCGGCGGCAGCCACGCGATAAAACTGCCGCATCGCGGTATATAAATCATCAATGGTCAATATATGCGGCAGGGTATTTCCGCGGCAGATAATCAAGTCGGCGCTGTCGTCGGCGATATTTTGCAGACGGGTCATATCGTCGATGTAAAATTCAAGCGCTTGATTTTCAGAGGCGGCTTTGCTGCGGGCGATGTCGATGAATTGTGGTGTGGCATCCACACCTATGACCTTCAAGCCTAATTTAGCCAGTGCGACGGCTTCGCCGCCGGTGCCGCAGCCGATATCCAAGATAGAGTTGGGCTTCCACTGCTCGAGAAAAGGGCGATATTGTTCGGCTGTCGTCTTCCAGCGCGCCGCGTCTCCCGTCATTCTGTCATAAGCCGCGCCTAATCCCGTATAAATATCAGATTTATTAATTTCCAACTTTTCCCCTTTCTCCCTCTCTAACTTTCTCCCTTCAATCCTTGCTCAAGCGTCGTAACCTTATGACTATCCAGTGGCGCGGCCGCTGTGGTTTTCGTTGCTGTCTGCCGGTCGGGGAACATTTTGGGTTCGGTGGCGAATTTGCGCGCCTCTGTCGGCGCGACAATGCCTGAATTGACTAACATCATCAGATATTGGTCCATCCCAACCATCCCGAGATGCGTGCCGGTCTGGATGACGGTGCTGATTTGATAGGTTTTATTCTCGCGGATGAGGTTATGCACGGCTTGGGTCGAGATGAGGATTTCGAAGGCTGCGATGCGCCCTGGCCGGTCGGCGCGCGGCAGGAGAATTTGCGAAATTACCGCCGTCAGCGACTCTGCCAGTTGCATCCGCACTTGATTCTGTCGGTCAGCCGGGAATTCGCCGATGACTCTATCCACTGTCTTAGCCGCGCTCATCGTATGTAATGTGCCAAAGACTAAATGTCCGGTCTCAGCAGCCGTAATAGCCATCGAAACCGTCTCAAGATCGCGCATCTCGCCGACCAGGATAACATCCGGATCTTCTCTTAAAGCGCCGCGTAGAGCATCCATAAAGGTCGAAGCGCTCTTGCCGACCTCCCGTTGATTGATTAAACATTTTTTCGGTGTATGGACAAATTCGACAGGGTCTTCGATGGTGATGATGTGTTTGGCGGCGTTGCGATTCACAAAGTCGATGAGCGCGGCTAAAGTTGTTGACTTGCCCGAGCCGGTTGGCCCGGTGACCAGAATCAAACCTTTCGATTTCATTATGACTTGCTTCATCACAGCCGGAATGCCGAGACTTTCCAATTCCGGGATTTTCGAGGGGATGATTCTGAACACTGCGCCGACGCCATAAATGTTGCGAAAGAGATTGACCCGCACGCGGTCGCCGCCGGTGAGATTGATGGAAAAATCGGCTTCAGTAGATTGCACAAACGCCCGCCTTTGCTCATCGGACATAACACGGTCGATTAAATTATAAACATCAGCGGGAGAATAATTATCGCCCAGTCCGTCGGCGAAGTCGCTCATTCGCACTAATTCGCCGTGAAGACGCATCATCAGCGGGGCGCCGGAGCAGAGATGTATGTCAGAAGCGCCTAATTCGCAAGCAAAATCGAGGATGTTTATCAGAGGGGAAGTCGCCATCGGTTCACAGCTAGCCTGAGAGGTTTCAACGTTCACCAGCATCTCCCGCCGGATTGAAAATATGACCGAGGTCGATACCCTGCCTAATCTGCTGCGCGATCGACGGTTCGACAGTCAGCCGTTCGCTCCAATTGGGTTGATTTTCTTTAGAGTCGATATTGGAAAATCGAAAGCGGAAACTTTCGTCGGGCAGGACGGCATCGAAGAAATCGGCAAAGCGGTCGAAGCCGTAACCATTACAGTTTGGGCATATGTCTGCGCTGATGCTGCCGCGTTGTTTATGTTCGATGCCATTGCACTGCGGGCAGGTCAGCGCTATCCGACGTCCGGTCCAGATGGTTCGCAGTCGGTCCGTTAACAGCGCCGCGCTGCCGACACTCTCCCCGAGCGCGCGCAGCGTCAAGCAACTGTTCACAAAATCCAAACCGATAATCACCAACCGGTCACCGGCAGTTTCGAATAATCTGCGCAGTTCTTTCACCGGCGCCGATGGCGCCATAACTACATCCGCCGGCTGGCTGATAAACCATTCGATATTTCCCTGCATCAACTCGGCTTGAACGCGGCGCACGGAAGATAATTCAAAATAAATATGCGGCTCGATGGAGATAATATCCAAATTTCTTGCCGATAGAACCTTGGCCATCGTATAAACCATCCGATAGCGCTGAAATTCATCCTGGGCATTAACTACTATCACACCAGTTTGCCGTCGGGCGGTGAATAATCCTGCCAGAACAGCCAAGTGCTTGTCAACTAAAGTTTTAAATTCGGTAAAGTCGCGCGCCGGCTGGATGGGATATAAATCGATGGTGACGCTGTCGCTGTCGGTATCACGCAGGAAGGAGAATTCGATGCACACGCGGCGCTTTTCGATACGGGCATAGGTCAGACTGGTCTCGCGCTGGACATTCATCTCCGGCTTTAATCCCGCCATTATACGGCAGCGCGTCCAAATCGGCAGGGCTTGCTCCGCAGACCAGCATTTGAAGTCGATCCACCCTCTCTCAAGCCTTAGTCTGGCTAACAAACCGTCTTCCGACTGCTGGATGAGAATTCGCCGGGCGCCTTTGCGATATGCTTCAACCAGCATTCCATAGACCGCCGCCACGCCGGAAATATCCTTAGGCGCCGGTTCCTTGAGAGTCACTTCAGTCACACTGCGTGGCAAGGTATCTAGGATATTAAAGATGCGAACGCTGGGACCTACCGCGCGATGCAGTTCCTGTTTAGTAAACGTCGCTAAGCGGTCGAAGGCGAAATTGTTAAGCGGATCCGCCATAACTAAAGTTATGCCGCCCATCGCATCCGGAATGGGAATCGATGCCGTCTCGCGCAGCACCTCCGGCGGGAAACGGGCTAACAACTCCGTATCGAGCATCTCAGCCGACAGTAGGATGAACGGAATCTGCAACTCGCGGCTGATCGCCCAATTTATCTGGTCTTCAAGGCAATAGTCCAGACCTATGATGGCTTCGCGCAGCGAAATTCCTCGCTTTCGACTCTCCGCCAGCGCATGTTCTATACCTTCCTGGTCAAGGACCTTATGCCTTATGAGCAGGTCGGATAATATCACTTCGTTCGACGCGGTCATTTATGCCTGCAAGGTTTTACCGCAATAGGAGTTAAATTGAAAATTGAGCTAATCGCAAAAGTGATGATTAATCCAGAAAACTCAGACCATGGCAAGGCGGACGCCCTCGTCCGCCGAAAACCAAGCCTAGAATGCGGCGGACGAGGGCGTCCGCCTTGCCATCAGTTAATAAATCCAACACTTTTGCAATTACCTCAATTGAAAGTATATAAAGTCTATAAAGTCCAGAGTGTCCATATCGTCCACTAAAAACGTTGGTTCAATTCTCTTGCCCTGTCCGCTTCAACACATCTTTGACGACTTTCGATAGTTCATCTATGTCGAACGGCTTTTCTAAAAATCGCACCGCGCCCAGGGCTTCGGCAGTGTCGCGGTATTCGGCGCTGTTCTGGGCAGTCAATAATATCGCGGGCGCTTCGAGAGGCGGATCTTCGCCATAAAGGCGCATCAGAAGGCCGAATCCGTCTAAAACAGGCATCATCAAATCGAGAATGAGCAGATCCGGCTGCTCACGTTGCGCCTTCTCAAGCGCCTGCACGCCGTTACTTGCCGATACAACTGCATAACCGTCCGATTCCAATACCTGCCGCAGTATGCGAATCATATTCGGGTCATCGTCGGCAATTAATATTTTCTTGGGCATAGTCGAATTTTTATGCTTGATTAGAGCCTGAGGTATTTCTAATTTAAAGATTGATATGATAATAAAATTGGCTAAATAACCTAATTATATTATCATACAAATTCTGCTTACACCTTACACCTTTCAACTCATCAATACCTCTCCGCCACAACCATCTTTTTCAGATTTGAAATATGTTGCGTAATTTTAATCTTCTTCGGACAGGCATCCATACAGTTGAAGATGGTATGGCAGCGCCAGAGGCCGTGTTTGTTGTCGAGGACTTCCATCCTCTCGCCGGCGCCGTGGTCGCGGCTGTCGAAATTGTAGCGGTAGGCTTTGGTCAGGGCTGAAGGTCCTACATATTCTGTGTCATACCAGAATGATGGGCAACTCGATGTGCAGGATGCGCACAAGATGCAGGCGATAGGGTCTTCAATCAACTTGAATTCGGCTTCGGATTGCAGCCTTTCGCGCGCCGGCGGCGGCTCTTCGTTGATAAGATACGGCTTGACCCGCGCCAAATGTTCGTAGAACGACTCCATATCGACAGCCAAGTCTTTGATAATCCTAAATCCCGGCAGCGGGTCGATGACGAGCGTTGTTTTTTTCAACGGTTCGACCTGTGTTTCGCAGGCCAGCCGGTTGAGACCGTGAATCTGCATCGCGCAAGACCCGCAGATGGCTGAGCGGCAGGACTTGCGGAAGGTCAAAGCGCCGTCCTGCCGCGCTTTGATGTCGATGAGCGCATCGAGGATGGTCATTCCCGGCTGGGTTTTAACCGGAAATTCTTGATAGAAGGCTTGCGACGCTTCTTTATTAGGGTCGAAACGCCGGACTTTGAAGGTGATGTGCATTTTTTTAATGCCAATATTAATGGTTAATGATGATGATGATGATGATGATGATGATGATGAATACGCTGAAGCGCGTCTTGCCTGTGAAGGCAGGCATCCAGACAAATATATCTTACATCTGTGAGCGGTATTCTTCGGGAATAAAAGATTCGATTGCTTTTAGTAGAATCGGAATAGATTCGGTTGCAACCAACCATATCTTTTCGACTTGAACTTTATCGTATTCGTGGGCAATGATATTGCGCTGGGCGATAATTTTCGCCCAAGGGATTTCCGAATGCGCTTCTTTAAAAGTTTCTCGCAGCCGCTTGACCGCTTCGGCTATAATCTCAATCCCCCGTTCGACCGCCAGACGCCTGATTTTATCTTTGGCGAAATTGATCAAGGTCATTCCAGTCACAAATTCTTGATATCCCGGCAGGCAATGCAAATATCGTAGAGCGCCGCTAGATCAGTTTCTTCATTCCTCATAGACATACTGCATACTCCCCAGGATGATTTTGCGGCTGATAGGATTGGTGACGGCTTCGATTTCGACGATATCGACATCGCGTCCGAAGAGGTCTTTCAGTTCGTTCTGTAGATCGACGACATCCCACAGGCTCCAGTGCGAGTCCGGGTCATAAGATACGACCACATCCACATCGCTGTCGGGGCGAAAGTCATCCCGCAGCACCGAACCGAACAACGCCAGTCTGAGGATGCGCCACTTTCGGCATAGCGTCGCCAAGGCGTCGGAGTCATAGCCGATTTTGGGAATTAAGTTTGACATAAGTTTAATTTAAGCAGACCTGCAGTGGCTGCCGGGCTTTCAGCGCGCTGACCTTGAGGATGGAAAAGCCGATGATGTTGCCTTGCATATCGACCTTCTCCATCACAGCGTCGCTGTCCGTCTCACGGAAGTAACCTTCTTTCTTTTCGAACAGGACTTCCAGGAAGTCGCCTTCGGGGTCGAAATAGACAGAGACCATAGACGAATCCTATTCGCGAATCCGCAATCGACGCTCGTCCACTATCCAAAGTCGACCTTCCAAAGGATGCTCGTCAAGTAATCCAATTATTCTTTCGAAGACCTTCATAAGGGCGTCGTGTCCTTGCCTACTCAATCTTAGAACGATTATACCGGAATACTGCAGCGGTGGATAGACTCTTATATCCGCAAAGTCCAGGTCGGCGTAACGATGACCTGTCTATTCTGCCGGCATTTCGCAGCCAAGGTCGGATCGCCTACTCCCCACAAGCCTTGCTCGATGACTGTAGAAGCAGTGAATCCGTTAACTCTGAGGAGTTGAGCCGCATCCGGCGGAAGATTCTCATCGAGTTTAAGATGCATTAGGCTTCGGCGGCCGCGTACTCGATAATCTCATCCTTAGCCAGATAGGCTGCATAGTCCAGCGCTGCCCGGACGCTTTCGAGCGTCAGTGAAGGATAGAATTCTACAATCTCTTCGGGAGTGTGTCCTTCTGCGAGATTGTCCAGGATGACCGAGACCATAATGCGCGTGCCTTTGACGCAAACTCGCCCATGGCAGATGTTCGGGTCGCTGGATATGTAGTTTTGCCAGGTCAATGTTTTAATTTAGGTTAAATGCACAGTTATAGGCTGCCAGATATTTGCGTATCGCATCGCGGATGTTGTCCAAGGCTTCGTCCTCGGTCTCACCTTCCGACCATCAGCCCTTGAGCGCCGGAACGAAAACCGAAAAACCTCCCTCTTCGCAAGGAACAAGGACGACATCGTGCAGATGTTTGGATGTCCTATTTTCCATTTGGTTTAAGTTTTCTGTAGTATTTTTTTAGTAATATCTTTAAATAGTATATAGCACTTCTAGATTGAGGTAATATAAATTTGGTCTAAATATTCTTTAATCACCTTTAAGGCATCTGGTTTTGAAGAGTCAACGATTACATTTACAAAAATCAAAAATCCATTAAAATAAAGTAATTTTCGAGCCGAAAAAACAGTTTCGATTACGCCATCAACTTTAGACCTATTATGTAATAAAAGTATAACTGACGATGGGTCTGACTGCTTATCAATCCAAAAAAGTTCATCAATGGTTTTTACAGGAATTGGAGCATTTCTTTCTACGTTACGTGTTAATTCACGAATAGATTTAATTTGATCACGACTGTATTGAAGAAACTCATCTCTAAGCAATCTCCAGTCTTTTGTAGAAATTTTACCTTGGTGATTTTGAGTTGCTCCAAGGGAACCAACAATGATTATAGGTACGCGTGCGGGACTATTCCATTCCAGCATTAATATTTCATTATATTTACCTTTCATTGATGGATTATATTTATAGTAATTTAAAAATTTCTTTCTTCGTTGATGTTCTTTATCTGTATTAGGAAGTGAGAATCCAATAGGAAAGTTAATTGATACAGGACGTGGAATATCGTCAACTATTACTGAGAGATGGTTTTTATTTTGATAATTTAAGTAATTTGGTTGCCTAATTCGAATTGAATCTGATTGGTTTATTAATACTTCATTTTTATAGCCTTTTATAAGTTCATTAAAAATGAAGCCGCCCGATAAAGAAATGCATATCGTTATTAAGCCAAATATTAAAACACTTCTTGCCAATTTTAGTGACAGAAATGTCCCTATTACAAATCCAAAAATCCCAAAAAACACACCGCACACTATTCTTTTAATAAGTGCAAGATCTTGCCCCCATGGGCCAGCGACTGGACCAACTATTGTCATACTTAAACCAAGAATTCCAATTGCGGTTAATAAACCGTGTTTTATTTTAATTTGGTTAAATATTTTATTCATTTCTGTATCCTATAATATTCTCAATCGAGTTTTCGTGGTTAATTCATGTACAGTAAGAATTTTATGAGATATTGATATTTTGTGTTCAGATATAGGTTCAATCGTGCCGCTTCAACATTGCGCTCGAATCTGTTCTTTTCCGTCTCTTTCACAATAAACAAATCGATATCGCTGTGCCGGGTCGGGTTGCCGTAGGCATAGGAGCCGTAGAGGATAATCAACTCCGGCTGGTATTCGCGCACCAGGACTTCGACGATTTCCTTTAAAATCGGTTCGATGCCGGCGCGGGTGCGGCGGTCGGCGTCAATCATTTGTCGCTCTTTTAAGCAGCCCGATTATTTTATCCCCCACCTCGATCATCTCGCGCATCTTCTCCCGCGATGGCTGCTCCATCGCTATGCCGGGATACCGGTCTTCGACATACAATTCGGAAAGACCTCGGCCAAAGTCGATGAACTCTTCGAAATGCTTATCGTGTTTGGCAGCCTCGGTGAGTAGCATCGGAATGTCGTGAGTTTTGATTAAGCGCCAGCCATTAGCAATTAAAAAGCCCTTCAGATACTTCTCGACTGCCTGCTGAAGACAGATGCCGATGGTGGAAGTTGGTCCGTTATTGTTAAACAATATCTTTGCGCTGATGAGGTCGCGTTCAGCGAACTCGAACCATTCGTCGCGCATTAGTTTTAGGTCTCTTTCCATTGCGATAAAGCACCTCTCCTTTGGTTAAAATATCCTCAATAAAATAATCTCCAATCCTTTTCCGTTCAAATAATTCTTTAGGCGTAAATACCAATGGCTGGACCGGCAGATTACGATGCGGCGAAAAGACAATCCGAGCCGCCTCAACATTGCGCTCGAATCTATTCTTTTCCGTCTCTTTCACAATAAACAAAT
>VGIO01000031.1 GCA_016867855.1 Calditrichota bacterium | reverse complement strand
CTGTTGCTTGCTTCTCCCCCCGCTTGCGCTGTTGTTTGCTTCTCCCCCCGCTTGCGCTGTTGTTTGCTTCTCCCCCCGCTTGCGATGTTGTTTGCTTCTCCCCCCGCTTGCGGGGGGATGAAGGGGGGTGTATTTTCATCTTATGTTGCACCGCGCCGCGTGATGATGATTATTCCATTCGATAGATTAGAGCGATTATTGAGTAATCATCATCCAATTAAATAAAAATAGACTGACTGTGGATAGTGCCAACTTTGTCATTGTCAACTATCTGATTTTTAAAACCGTCTATTTCTCTAGAAAGCCCTACATTTGAAGGAGTCGCTTGCATAAACGACTTTCTATCCTGCTTCTTTTAATCTTTGGAATAATCCCCCCGGCCGGCCGGGGCACGCCGATTCTATTCGGCGAACTGCAGTCGAATTACTATACATACGAGAATATCCCCTCCGGCGAACGTTTTATCTTCAGCCAGTATGCCGGACTGAAACTCAGTCCGGCGAACTGGCGCGGCTGGACAGTTCAAAGCGCTGTAGATATTCGTGAAGGCAATGAACCGTTGCCGGGACGTGATGCGACGCGCCTCATTACCTTTTACGCCGATGGTTCTATCGGTGGATTGAAACTGCGCGCCGGGCGTTTTACGCCGCTGCGCGCCGGCGACGGAAGAGGTTCGACCGACGGGCTGGAAATGCACTACGGCCGCCCTAAAATTCCACATAGCGCAATTTCGCTGTCCGGCGGCAGAGAAGTCTATCTGCTCTACCGCAGCGAGACTTCCTCGCTGCCGGAGCGCTATCGCGGCACAATCAGCGCGGAAGGTCTTTTTAGAGGCAGTTTGCGCTGGCAGGTTGACCACACGCTTCGCTATTTGAAAAATAAGCGGGACGATCAGGTCAGCCGCTTGTCCTTGCGCTGCCGGCGTTTCGTCCGTTTCGGCTGGGATTTTAAAACCGCCTTCGACCATATCGGCGGCGGACTAAGAGATTTGACCTTCGGCGTCAATGTCAAGCCGGCATCTTTGACAACTGTTTCAGCGCGCTTCTCAGCGCGCAAGATGCGCATCTATGCCTCGACGCCTCTGCACAAAATCGAATATCCGCCGACTAAGATCGCGGTTTTGAATCTTCGGCGTCAATTAGAATGTCGCGCCTTGGGCGTCAACCTCGGCTTTGCGCAGCGACTGAATGCCGACCGTGAAGTGAGCCGTATAACGTTGGCCGTGGATAATCCTAACGGCGAAATAGGCTTGCGCTGCCAAACCGGCGGCGGACTCGTCAGCCTCGGCGGCTGGGTGAACGCCGGCGGTCGGATTATCCCAAAACTGCGTTGGGACGCCGGCGTCGAATTCGACCGTTACGATTCGGCTTGGGACAATGAAGCCGTTGACAACTGGGCAAACAGCCTGTCGCTGGAATGGACAACCTGGCGGGATGCTGCGCTGATTGGACGCCTCGAGCGTTATCGCGACGAATTCGCCGCCTCTGACATCCGCGCTTCGCTCACCTTCAAGGTCGGATTTGAGATATGAAAAAAACCTATTTAATCACATCAGCCGCTCTAATCATCTGCGGATTGCACTTTTACAACCACCTTGAAGCGAAGAAAACTACAGATGCCGGAGCAGGCGTCATTTTTCCGCATAAATACCACATCGAAGAGGTCGGCGTCGAATGCTCGCTCTGCCATAAAAACGCCCAAACCTCGGACAGCGGGCTTGAGCGGTTGCTGCCTGAGATGTCGGTCTGCGCCGACTGCCATAATGTCGAAGACGAGACCGGCTGCACATTATGCCATAAAGACCCGACTCGGGTGCGAAAAACGCCTTCTGTGGGCGGCGAATACGCCGTTTTCAGCCACAAACTCCACATCGCCAAACAAACCTGCAAAGACTGCCATCCGGTTCAGGCCGGCGTGAGCCTGACAGGGCGGCTTTATCCTGATATGCACGGCTGCGCTGATTGCCATCAAGCCCGGCGTCTCGAACTGAAATGTTCGACCTGCCATATTGTATCCATTCCGCCCAAGCCGGCTTCGCACCGCTTCGATTGGAAGAAAATCCACGGCGATGAAGCCTTAGCCGATGCCAGCGGCTGCGCAATGTGCCATCAAGTCCAAGCCCGCGACGACTGCGCCAAATGCCATCAAGGCGCTGGCTTCGTCTCGCCGCACCCGCAAAAGTTCAACCATAGTCTATCCTATACACGCGGGATGGGCTTTGCCGATTGCCAGACCTGCCACGAACCGGAATCATTTTGTTCCGCCTGTCATATCCAAAAAATGGTGATGCCATCTAATCACAGCCGTCCTGGTTGGGCTAGTCGCACGGGCGGCGGCGGCGCGCATTCACGCCAAGCCGAAGCCGACTTCGACTACTGCGTCATCTGCCACACTAACACCGTCAGCCAGCCCTCCTGCTTCACGCCTGGATGCCATCAGTGAAAGGATGAGGGATTAAAGATGAAGGATGAAGGAATTGTGAATTATAGGTTTTTTGTGAAATCCGGTCTGGTTTTGGTTTTCGCTGCTATAGCGCTGGTCTGTTTGGGCGCGTTGACGGGTTGCAGCGAGGAGACCGCCAGACCGCAACGCGAAGTGCATCCGGAAGGCTGGGGCGACCCTGCAAGCCCTAACTTCCACGCTGAAGCATTGGAAGCGAGGGGCTTTCGCGACGGATTAGCCGGTTGCCGTGTCTGTCATACTTCAGACACCGCCGGCTATCAAAGAGCGCCGGGATGCTTCACCTGCCACGCAGGCTATCCCCATCCTGAAGGCTGGATTAATCCACTCGGTCCGGATACCATAACTTTGCACGCAAAGCATTTGCAAGACCATAATTGGAATGTCCGATTTTGTCAAAATTGCCATAATGCAGACTACCGGCGCCAATTTACGCACGACGGGCAACTTACCCGGACCTGCTATGACTGCCATTCGGGAGGACCTGAAGGCTGCACAGTTTGCCACGGGGGTGTTAATCCCGGTCCGCCGCCCGACCTGAAAGGGCAATCTGATGCAGAAATTGTAACTGTCGGCGCGCACCAAAGGCACACGCAAAATAACCGGCTTTCCATTAGTCTAACCTGCAACCAGTGCCATATCTATCCGCAAGCCTTCGATGCAGCAACTCACATCGATACCGCGACTCCCGGCCAAGCAGAAGTCGTATTTGGACTTCTGGCGTCCGACTCAGGGAGAACAAATCCTCAGTGGGATCGACACCGTGAGCGCTGCGCATCGGTCTATTGTCACGGCGCTTTCGCAAACGGCGAACAGGATAATGAGCCTAAATGGACCGACGGCGACCAAGCCGAGTGCGGCAGTTGTCATAAACTGCCGCCGGACTCGCCGCATCCCGACGAAGATAACTGCTCAAACTGCCATCGTTACGCCAGATCCACGCATATCAACGGTGTGGTGAATTTTAGATAGGCTTTGGGCTTTAGGTTTTAGTTTTTAATAGCATCACCATAACTTTCAGCATTAGTGTTAGATGTCCCGGCGGAAATTCTTTTATCTAAAAATCGTCATCGGGCTGGCGCTGTTAGGGCTTATCAGTTGGATGGTGGATCCGCAAAATATTCTTTCGGCGCTGGCTGATGTGCGGGTCGCATTCGTCGCCTGGGCGGCTGCATTGATGCCGGTGAACATTGCGTTGCAGGAATATAAATGGCGCTATTTAGTGCGGCTGGTCAAGCCGGAGGTCAAAGCCGGGCAGACGCTCGGCTCGCTGCTGGGCGGGATGACTTTCGGCATTGTTACGCCCGGACGATTGGGTGAATACGGCCGGACGCTGCTCATCCCCGACACGCCGGCATTGAAGTTAGTCGGTTTAACAGTCATCGACAAATTCTATAATCTCGGCTTAACCGCCGCTTTAGGTTTAGCGGCGCTGTTCACTTTGCCTTGGGCGCGTGAGTTTTTAGGCGGCGGCTACGCTTATAAAGGCACACTCATTGCCATAGCCGCGCTGGACCTGACGCTGCTCTATTTTGCACTTGACCCGCGTCCGGTGCGCAGCCTGATTTACGCCGTCCAATTGCTGTTACCCAAAGGCGATAAAGTCGCCCAAATTGCCGGCGGCATCGACCGCTTCACCTCTCGCCAGGCGGTGGTCGTGCTGCTCGTCACAATGCTGCATTATGCCGTCTTCCTGCTCCAGTATTTCATCTTGCTCAACGGCTTCACCGCGTTGAATTTTATCTTTTCAGCGCGCGGCGCAGCAGCCACATTGTTCTTAAAATCTTCTCTGCCCATCGCCATCGGCGACCTCGGCGTCGACCAAATCGTAGCTGTTCAATTTTTTTCACAGTTCAATGTTCCTGCCGAAGCCGCCTTCAATGCCTCGCTGTTACTTTTCGCCTTGAATGTCCTAATCCCGGCGCTCGCCGGCGTTATATTCGTCGGACGCCTGCCGTTGACTAAATCTGCGGAGTCCGCTTGAGTCTGATTTGGTTAGGCTTATTAGCAGCCGGGGGATTGGCTTACGCGACGCTGGTCGGGCTGATGATTTTAGGATTGATGAGACTGGAGAAGCACACTGGACAGTCTAGACAGATATCGAATGAGTTATCGACAACGGAAGAGTTGCCGGAGGTCAGCATTGTAGTTGCGGCGCGGAACGAAGAAACAAGCCTTCAATCTACTTTGGACAGCCTCCTGACGCAGAATTATCCGTCTGATAAAATTGAGATTATCGTCGTCGATGACCGTTCGACGGATAGAACCGCTGAAATCGTTAAAAAAAATGCCCTCACCCGTTCAAATTTGTATCTTGTCCGCCAAACTAAAATCGACCCATATTTCAGTTCTAAAAAGCAGGCTCTGGCTGCGGGCATAGCAGCTTGCCGCGGTGAGATCATTCTAACAACCGACGCCGACTGCAGGCATCATCCGGTTTGGGCGCGCAGTTTGGTCGAGCGCTTTACGGCACAGACGGGCCTGGTCGCAGGTCAGGCTCGCTTTGACATCGGCGTCAAACCGCCCGTTTGGCAGCGCTGGCAGGCTCTGGATTATCAAGCGCAGATGGTCGGCGCGGCAGGTTTGATAACCGCCGGAACGCCATTTAACTGTAGCAGCGCGAGTCTGGCTTTCCGCCGGGCGGCTTACGAGGCCGCCGGCGGCTATCGCGGCCATCAAAGATTAGTCTCCGGGGACGATGAACTACTTATGGCGAATATAGCGGAACAAGGCTGGAAAATAGTCGCGGCTGCCGGCGCCCAGTGCATCGCAGCCACCGCGCCGCCGCCCACGCTCAAAGACCTGTGGCATCAACGCACGCGCTGGGCATCCAAAGGCGTGCATTATTCCTTTCCACGCGCCGCGCTGCTGTCCGGTGTCTTTCTCTTTTATCTGATGCTAACTTTGACGCCGATAGTCATCGCAATCGGCTTAACCTGCCTGCCGATACTCATATTATTCGGCGTTAAACTGGTTTTAGACTATAAAGTATTATTCCTTGGCCGTCGGTTATTCGGCGATGCATTCAGGCTCGCCGACTTCATTGCCGCCGAATTTTTGCACCCGCCGTTCATCGTGCTGGCGGCTGCAGCCGGGCATTTCGGCAGTTTCCGATGGAAAGGCGAACATTACACATTCGGACAGTCAAAGTTAAATGTTCGTTAATATTCTTCCGCGGTTAACCGCGCTAATCCTGCCCGATATTCAATTACGTGGCAATCCAGGCAATATCTATCTAACCTTCGACGATGGCCCAAATCCCGAAATCACGCCCGAAATTATTCGTATTTGCGATGAATACAATGCGCGCGCGACATTTTTTGTATTAGGCGGGCAAATTGCCGGCAACGAATCTATTGTTAAGTCGGCAGCCCAAGCCGGACATATTATCGGTAGTCACGGCTATGAACATAAATCGATGGCGTTGCTTGGACCAAAAAGAGCCTTGACGCAGATTATAAAAGCCGGCGAGGCGGTTTATAATTGCATCGGCCGACGCCCGGTCTTATTCCGGCCGCCTTACGGGCGCCTCGGGCTGGGATTGCTCGCCGCCTGTCGCGCGGCCGAACAAAGACTTGTTCTCTGGCGATATGCGCCGCAAGATTGGAAATTAATCCCGCCTAAAGCCCTAGCAATTAAGATAAAAGCAAATATCCATCCGGGGGACATCATCCTTTTACATGACAGCGGGCAATACGCCAAAAACTTATTATCCACCCTGCCGGAAATCATTGAGATGTTGCTTAGGATGAACCTTAAATTAACCGGGCTTGAGGAGGTCTAAGCCGTTTTGACCTTCGACGCTATCGCCGACTGGCTGCCGTTGGCGGCGCTATATGCTGAAACTCATTATAGGTTCAAGTATTTTCCCTTCAGCCTCTACTATCGTCGCAGCCCGGAAATAATCTTCGATGCGCCTTATCGTCTTGAGCCGGGGCAAGCCCTGCCGGTGACATTGATTATCAAGGACGCCGACCGATTCCCGATATTGCTGGAAAGCACAACTATCGAAATTAGACCGGCCGAAAATGCCATCCCATCAATCCGCCGACAGTTCAATCTGAATGAATCTATCTCAAATCCGCTGTGGCATTGTATCTTTGAAATCGATGTCGGCTCTCTGCCGCGTGGAAAAGTCTTAATACATTCCTATGCAAATATTCTCCTGCGCGGGCATCGCCAACGAATATTTATCGACAATTGCATCGGACTTTCGCACCGTCCGCTCGCAACCTTTTGCGCGGCTGACCCGCTGCCCAATTTCCTCGGTTGGTCAGCCGGCGAGTTGCACTGCCATACATCTTACGGCGGCGACCAGGTCGAATTCGGCGCGCCGCTGCCGGTCATCAAACGCTTTGCCGAAAGCCTCGGACTTGGCTGGACAGCCCTCACCGACCATTCCTATAATTTGGACGACAACCCTAGGAACTATCTTAAATACGATCCGACACTGACCAAGTGGCGGCAACTCTGGATGGAAACTGAACGCCTTAATAACGAAGGCGGCGTTTTATTAATCCCCGGCGAAGAATTGTCCTGCCGCAATGCACGCTACCGCAATGTGCATCTGCTGATAATTGGCAATTCAGACTTCTTGGCAGGCTCTGGTGATGGCGCGGAAAAATGGTTTCAGACGAAAAGCGAGTTCTCTATAGAAGATGCCCTAAAGAAGCTAGAGCCGGACGCCGTTGCTTTGGCTGCACATCCGTATCATCGAATACCTATTTTGGAATGGTTGTTAGTGCGCCGCGGCAAATGGTCGGCTCTGGATTTAAGTCATTTATGTATAAATGGCTGGCAAATTATCAACGGTGATTGGGATAAGGGATTCCGGCAAGGATTTAAAGCCTGGCTCAAGTTTTTACGACAAGGCCATCGAACTTCAATATATGCCGGCAACGACGCTCACGGCAACTTCAATCGCTTCCGTCAGGTCCGGCTGCCAATGCTAAAACTCTGGGAACATCATAATAACCTGTTTGGTGTATATACAACCCGTTTAAGACTAAAATCTCTTTACAGTCCGAAAGAAGTATTAAACACTTTAAAATCCGGCTCGTCTTACATCAGCAACGGTCCAGCGCTGAACATTCAAATAATAACCGGTTCAGGTCCAACTGAAATCGGAGGCGAAACATCGGTTACATCGGATAGCAAGATAGTCTTACGTTGGTATTCGACGCCGGAATTCGGCAAAATTGTAACTTTGCGCTTGAAAACGGTGATCGACAAAAAAGAAATTGATATTCTGAACGGTGGTTCGGTTCTATCGTCAACCAATGCCTATTCCGGCAGCCTTATAATTCCTGGACGCGGCGCAAGTTATTTGCGCGCTGAACTAATCTCTCGCACGGATAATAATTCTCAATATTATGCTTACACTAATCCTATATGGTTGAAAAGTCAAAATTAATAAAGCGCGAGAAAATATCTAAATTATTCTCAAAAAAGGGTAATTTTTGACTTTTTTAAAATAGGGTCTTGACAAAAGAAACCTGAGACTCTATATTGCCTTATCAACTTTTCTATAAACTCTAAATAACAAAATAACAAGGAACTAAATATAATGACCAGGCCGGCATCGGCTCTCAAAAGCGAACAACAAAGGCTTTGGGAGCGCATTGCGGAACGCCTTCAAGACGAACTCCCCCGCCAGAGTTATCTCACATGGTTCAAGCCGATTCAGGCTCTGGCATTTGACGGTCACGAACTAACTTTAGGCATTCCTTCTCGTTTCTACCGCGATTGGATCGAAAGTCACTACCAGCAGGCGCTTTACCGTGCCATCGACGCTGTTGTTGACGACCGAATACAAATAACATTCGAGATTAATTCCAATAACAATGATATGCCTAACGACAAATTAGATGGGTCCTTTAGCGCGCCGTTTAAACTTACAATACCAAGTAATATCAATAAAAACGACACTTATGAAAATAATCTCTGCCGGCATTTGAATTTTTCCACATTCGTTGAAGGCGATTGCAATCGCTTCGCTCGGGCTGCGGCTGTAGCCTGTGCCGAACATCCTGGCGGCACGCCGTTCAATCCGTTGATGATATATGGCTGTTCGGGTTTAGGTAAGACCCACTTATTACAAGCCATAGGTAATTACATTCTTGACAATCGCACGGCGCGCAAAGTTATTTATATTACCAGCGACCAGTTCACCGCCGAATTTGTCAAATCGATTCAAATTAGTAAAACAGACGCCTTCAATCGGGTTTTTCGCAGCGCCGACGTTCTATTGCTCGATGATGTTCACTTTTTTATGTCCAAAGAAAAAACCCAAGAAGAGTTCTTTCATACTTTCAATACCCTCCATCATTTAGGCAAACAACTTATTTTTTCTTCCGACCGCTCGCCACGAGAATTAAATGGCTTTGACGCGAGATTAGTTAGTCGATTGCAATGGGGCTTGGTTACTGAAATCACCCAACCCGAATACGAAACTCGAATGGCTATTTTAAAAAGTAAGGCTGAAAGAGAAAATATAATTTTGTCGGATGATGTCGCCCACTTCCTGGCTGTGAATATAACCGATAATATTCGAACCTTGCAAGGTGTCTTAATACATATGTTGGCTCAAGCGTCTTTGATGGGCCGAATAATTTCTATTGACCTTGCCAAACAGGTGTTGCGTAATCTTGGAACTCATATAGAAAAAGCAATCACTATAGATCATATACAGCGAATTGTGGCTGATTATTTTAAGATATCTATTGATTTACTCCGGTCTAAAAACCGTCGTAAGGAAATTACAGAACCTCGACTAATCGCTATGTATTTATCGACCGAATACACAAATTTGACTTTGAAAGCCATTGGTTTACAGTTTGGCGGCCGAGACCATGCCACAGTCATCCATGCCCGAGAAACTATTAACGAAAGAATTAAATCTGACTTAAATTTTAGAGATAAGTTGTCTATTATTAGGAAAAAGATAGAGATAGCCGATTTATTATGACTATTCAAATCTGAATTTTCATTCCGTCAACATATTAACACTAGTTTCGTTTATAGATTGTTATAAATTGTTTATATCCTAATTTTCTGTTGACAAATTGCATCAGTCATATTATATTAGTCTGTTCGTTCACTAAATATTTCTCTATGTGAATAAGTCCATAATTAATGGATAATTCTATCCTACTATATTTATTACAATTATATCATTTATTCACATACTTAACACCTTAATAATAATAACTATTTTAATAATAATCTTAACTGGATAAAAAAGATGAAATTCTCTTTTACTCAGTCGGCCATATCGCGTGGTTTGCAGCGCGTTATAGGCGCAGTATCTTCAAAAGTCCCGATGCCTTCGTTAAGCAATGTTCATCTTAAACTAGATGGACAAATGCTAAGTATGACATCTACAGATTTGGAATTGACGATTACGGCTACTGTCGATCTAATCGATAGCGAAGGTCAAGGCGGCGCATTGGTGCATGCTAAACGTTTCCAAGAGATAGTGAATGCTTTGCCGGATATTCCATTGGAAATGGAAATTCAGGAACCTTTTAAGGTTTTCCTGCGAGGCGAAGGATTGGGGATTTATCAATTGCCAGGAGGCGATCCAATCGATTTTCCTGATTTGCCTAAGGTTGATCCAAAGGTAAGTATTAAAATCCCTTGTGAAACCTTAAAGCGAATGATATCAAAGACCATTTTTGCCGTTTCAAAGGATGAAATGCGTCCGGTTTTAACCGGTATTCTGTTGCAGATTCGACCGGGCGAACTGCGCTTTGTATCGACTGACGGGCATAGACTATCTAAAATATCTCGTGAAGACGGTTCGCAAAATATTGATGCCCGCGATGATATTATACCGATGAAGGCTCTAAATGTATTGCTTAAAAACTTAGGCGACGACGAAGATGTCGAAATAAACCTCTCTGAAACCCGCGCTTCTTTCACTTCGCCAGGTCAAAGATTGATTACACGTCTTATCGATGGACACTATCCCAAATATGAAAGCGTTATACCTAAGGACAATCCAAACAAATTGATCCTGCGCTTAAGTGATTTTATGTCAACTTTAAGGCGCGTTTCAATATTCTCTAGTTCTATATCCCACCAAATAAAACTTTCTATTGACTCGAACAAAGTTAAAATCGAAGCCGAGGATCCAGAGTATGGTGGACGTGCACAGGAAGAATTAGCCGTAGATTACGAAGGCGACCCGTTAGATATTGCCTATAATGCTGTGTATCTATCGGAATCGCTGCGTCAAATCGACACTGACGAGGCAGTTGTAAGTCTTCTTAATGCCAACGACGCAGCGATAATCAAGCCGATAATTCAGAAAGAAGGCGAAGATTTCTTAATGTTGTTGATGCCGATACGATTGAGATAATCAGACCGCAATTTTTCAATTTATAACTTTTACTGGCAGGCGTTGGTCTGCCAGTATTTGTTTTATGCATAAAGGATTTAAAAACAAGCGAAATCTAAGTTGCCGTGATTGGGAAAAAACTGCTGAGAGGCATAACTTAGACATTAGTCTTGGCGACGCTCTGAGTCGTCTTTTCTTAGCGCTGGGTTTGGAAGCTCAACTAACCGAGCAGAAAGCTGTTTTTATCTGGAAAGATACTGTCGGCGCACAGATAGCCTCAATTTCTGAAGCGTTGACAATTAAAAACGGCATCTTAAAAGTATCAGTTCAAAATCAAGCCTGGCGTAATGAACTGTCTTATTTGGAAGCCGAAATTCGTTCTAAACTCAATGCGGTTATAGGCTCAAATGTTGTGAAACGCATCAAATTTTCCTAAATTTATTAATTAAAACAATCTTTATCCTTTTTACTCATTTAAAATTTAGAGTAAATGTCTCATTTTAAGGTGGAACAGTCCGAGCAGATTGACGCCGAACAAAGTTATAATGCCAGCGATATTCAAGTCCTTAAGGGTTTGGAGGCTGTGCGGCGCCGGCCAGCGATGTATATTGGCGATATCGGCGCACGTGGGCTGCATCATTTAATCTTTGAGGTTGTTGACAACTCCATTGACGAAGCAATGGGCGGCTATTGCACGCGCATAAATGTTATTATTAAAGAGAATAATTCAATTGAAGTTAGTGACAACGGGCGCGGTATCCCGGTGGATATTCATCCTGAAGAGCAAAAATCGGCATTGGAAGTTGTGATGACTATTCTACACGCCGGTGGAAAATTCGACCGGCACACTTATAAGGTCTCCGGAGGTTTGCATGGCGTCGGTGTATCGGTAGTTAATGCGTTGTCGGACTGGTGCCAGGTCGAAGTCGGCCGGTTCAAGCGGCTCTATCGGCAGGATTATCATCTCGGCGAACCAACAGGTCCGGTTATAGATTTAGGTCCGACTAAATTTCAAGGCACACGCACTACCTTTTACCCAGATCCAGAGATTTTCAAATCTATCGACTGGCATTTTCCGACCGTTGCCGCTCGTCTGCGCGAGTTGGCTTATCTTAATCGAGGGCTGGAAATAGCTCTTTTAGACCAGCGTCCGGGGCAGGAACGCGCCGAGACTTTCAAATTTGCCGGCGGTTTATCTGAATTTATCAAATATCTCGACGAGAACCGACAGGCGGTAATTCAAAAGCCTATTCATATATCCGGCGAACGTGACGGCGTGCCGGTCGAAATTGCCTTGCAGTGGAATGATTCTTATATTGAGAATGTGTTCAGTTATGTCAATAATATCAACACCATCGAAGGCGGCTCGCATTTAGCGGGCTTCAAGGCGGCTTTAACCCGCACATTAAATAACTACGCCCTGCGCAATCAGTTGTTCAAGAACGAAAAGTTCACACTCTCCGGCGACGATTGCCGCGAAGGCTTGACAGCGGTAATGTCGGTTATGGTCGCCGAACCGCAGTTCGAAGGGCAGACTAAGACTAAGTTGGGCAACGGCGAGGTTAAAGGTATCGTTGAGATGGTCTTCGGCGACGGCTTGATGCGCTTCTTTGAAGAAAATCCTTCGGTAGCCAAGAAGGTGTTGGAGAAGTCTATCAACGCGGCGCGAGCGCGCGACGCCGCGCGTAAGGCACGCGAATTAGTGCGGCGCAAAGGCGCGCTGGAGTCCGGCGATCTACCCGGCAAACTTGCCGATTGTTCTATCAACGACCCCGACCATTGCGAACTCTACATAGTAGAGGGCGACTCAGCCGGCGGTTCGGCCAAGCAGGGTCGCGACCGGCGTTTTCAAGCCGTCCTGCCTTTGCGCGGTAAGATCCTTAATGTCGAAAAAGCCGCCTATGATAAAATCCTTGCCAACCTAGAAGTCCGCACGATGGCGCAAGCCATCGGTCCGTCGGTATTCAATTTTATGAGCGAGGACAACAACGGCAACGGCGAAACGGAAGATACTGAGGGCAACGGTAAAAAATTAACCGACTTGCGCTACGGCAAAATCATCATTATGACCGATGCAGATGTGGACGGCGCTCATATCCGCACCTTACTCCTGACCTTCTTCTACCGCTATGCGGACGATTTAATTAAGCAGGGGCATATATATATCGCCCAGCCGCCGCTCTACCGTGTGTTCAAGGGCAAGGAGGAGGTTTATGTTTATGACGAGGACGAGCGATTACGCGCGGTCGAGCGTCTCGGTGGCAAGAATGTGTCCATCCAGCGCTATAAAGGCTTGGGCGAAATGAACCCCGACCAACTCTGGGCGACGACGATGGACCCTGAAAAGCGCACCGTTTTAAAGGTCTCCATCGATGACGCCGCCGACGCCGACCGGCTCTTTTCGACCCTGATGGGCGATGAGGTCGCGCCGCGGCGGGAGTTCATCGAACAGAATGCAAAGTATGTGAAGAATTTAGACATTTGATATTATAGTGTTTTATTTTCATCATTCACCTTATGGGTGAATATTATCTTGACTTTTTAACGATTTATGTATAATTTATACATAAATGTAATAGCACAACGGACTAAAATTGAAAATCTATTTTAGTTCAGCGAGATTAAAAAAAATATGCAATGATCCGAAAGCGGCATTGTGTGAACTACCTACCCAAAAACATGTTGATAAACTTTTTCAACGTCTGAACGAGCTTTCGGCATTTAAATCACTCAATTTCGTCCCAGTAACTCCGCCACTTCGCAGACATAAGTTATCGGGAGCAATGAGAGATATGTGGGCTGTTGATATTATAAGTAAGATTGATGGCTGGCGAATATGCTTCAGTGTTATTTATAATGACACTGATGCCAAAAGCAACTCTGACTTAAATAAGATTGAAGCAATACGCATCGAAAAGATCAAGAACTATCACCATGGCTAAAGAAAACCAAACCTTTGGTAATTATTTACCGCCTTATCCAATACCGCCAGGCGATACGCTGGGGGATATCCTTGAAGCAAAGAGTATGAGTCAACTGGAACTCGCGCGTCGGATGAATCGCCCGGTTCAAGCCATCAATGAGATATTGAACGTCAAAAAGACAATAACGGCTCAAACTGCGCAGCAATTAGAGCGCGTCTTAGGTCTGCCTGCACACTTTTGGTTGCATCTTGAGCAAAATTTTCAAGAAGCCTTGGCGCGAAGTGAAGAGACTGAACGGCTCAAAACTCAAGTTCGACAATTAGATGGATTTCCATATAAAGAGTTAGTCCTACGCGGATTATTACCTAAAATACAAGATGTTACGGAGCGCGTATCTGCAATATTGAACTGGCTTGGAGTCGCATCTATTGAGGCGCTTAATAGTTATTTGGATAAAAGTGTTTTAGCATATCGACGCAGTCCAAAATTCAGCCTCGAAAGATTAAAACTTGCGGCTTGGTTGCGACTCGGAGAGCGAGAGTTGGAAAATAAGGAAATAGGTACTTTTAAAGCAAATTTATTACGCGATCGTCTTATTGATATTCGTCGTATTATGTTATCTGATATTTCAGAATGGCGGTCTCAACTAAAATCTAAATGTTATGAGTGTGGAGTTAGCATTTTGTTTATTAATGAACTTAAAGGATTTCCCGTGTCCGGAATAACTCGCTGGATAGGAAAGAATCCGGTAATTCAACTCACCCTGCGCGGCAAGCGCGCCGACATATTTTGGTTCACTATTTTTCACGAAATAGGCCACATCTTAAAACATAAATCAAGCGATATATTTATCGATGTTGAGCGCGCTAATTCACAAAATGACTTTGAAAAGGAGGCTGATAAATTTGCTGCAGATACTTTAATTCCTCAGAATGAATATAGCAAAATTGTCAATCAAAAGAATTTAAGTCGCCAAATAATCACGGATTGGGCTGATAAACTCGGAATTTTGCCTGGAATAATTTTAGGCCGGCTTCAACATGACAAAATAGTCAAGCCCAATCAATTCAACGATTTACATCTTTATCTTACTAAATCAAAAATTTAATAGTGATATACTCATACATTATTCTATCGTTAGTTTTACCCGCCACGTTGACAGCCTCCCCTGCCCGCCTCGACCGACTTTCCAACGGATTGAATATCGTGCTGGTCGAAAACCACTCCGTGCCGATGATTGCCGCCAATATAGTTATCCACGCCGGATCCCGAGATGAGTCCTGGCACGCCTGGGGCGCGGCACATTTCCTCGAACATCTGTTGTTCAACGGCACGCGCAACCGCACGCAGGAGCAGATTTACGATGAATTCGACCGCCTTGGCGCCTATCGCAACGCCCACACCGGCTCGAACTTCACCGACTTTATGCTGCTGACCGAGGCCGGCAAGTTCCAAGCCGGGCTGCCTATCCTCGCTGATATGGTCTTCAATTCGACCTTACCTGTGCATAAATTCGAGAAAGAACGCGGCATCGTGATGGAGGAAATCGCCAAGTCATTGACGGAGAGCGATAATCCCGGCAGGTTGTTTAAAGAAGCCTTGTTCGGTCAGACGCCCCTGGCGAGGGAGGTTCTCGGCACAGTCGAGAGCATCGCACGACTGGAGCGCGACTCGGTGCTGGCATTTTACCGCGCTTGGTATGCGCCCAACAATGCGCTGCTATTCGTAACCGGCGATTTTTCCGCTGACACGATGACCGCCTGGTTGGACAATCTGCTGAAGGTCTATCCGCCGCGGGAACTGCCCCTGCACCCCAAACTTGCAGCGCCCGACCTAACTGAACTAGCCGGTTTAGGATTGGTCGAAAGACCGATGGATGTCGAAAAGCGCCATCTTTTTATTGCCCTGAAAGCGCCCGCGCCGCGTTCGCCGGACTTTCCAGCGTTAATGATGTTGAGCCGACTCCTGGACAAGCGGCTCGAGGCGAACCTGCCAGCCGGCGTCGGCGGCGGGACGAATTTCATCCTCGACCCGGATGTGAATCTGTTTCAAATCAGCGCGTCCGCCCCGAAGGATGGTATTTCTGCAATGGACTTAGTGGAGAGAGTGGACAGAGAGTTGAAGAAACTCGCCGAGCAACCGGTAGAGGCGGCTGAAATTGCCCGCGTTGCACGGCAGTATAAGTCTGATTTGGTCTTCAACAGCGAGCGGCTGCATTATTTTGGTATTTTGTATTCGCAATATTGGGCGCTGGTCGGCTGGGATTGTTTTGCTTCCTGGGAGGACCGGCTGGGTAAGTTGACGCAGACGGAGTTAAGAGCGACCGCGCAGAAGTGGCTGCTGTCGCCGGATCGATTTGTTATGGCAGTCGAACCTGCCATCCCAAAAGACACGGCTCAAGCCGTTGTCGGCGCAGGCGTTTTTCATAAGGAGTTTTTGCCTTATGGCGGCGAGGTCATTGTGCGCAATGACCCGTCGGCTAGGGTGTTTGCAGTGCATATCTTGTTGAAGGACCGATGGCAGTGGGACAACCGTCTGAAGACTCCCGGCGCGGTGGATTTGCTGCATCGGGCGCTCGCTGAGCAACTTTCATCCGGGCAGCCGCTTGGCGCGTGCAGCGAAGAGTTAGGCGCCAATATTAAAACCGCCGACGACCCGAAAATTCCTTTCGACGATTATTACACTTCGCCGGAATATTCCTTCGTCCGTTTGGAGATACTGCCTGAGCGCTGGCAGGACGGCGTCCGGCTGCTCGCTGATTTATTGACTGCGCCGGCAACTGATAAGATTTTGACGGTCGCGCGCGAGCGCGTTAAAACCGCCAAATTTGCGAGTGAGCGCAGCCCGGCTGGCGCCGGCGCCGCCAGATTGCGCAATATCTATTTCAGCGGGCAAGGGACGAGTGCGCCGGTATATGGCGATGTGTCCAAATTGACCGCCGCCGACCTCGAGAAACTGCGCCGGTTTTATTTCCATCCCGCCAATATGATTATCAGCGTTGCCGGTCCAACCGAAGCAAAACAAGTCGTCGATGTCGTGAAAAATGTCTTTTATATAGTGTTCACTAAGTCAACTTCGTCTTCTGACTGGCCTTGGACACCGCCGCCGGCAACCTGTGAGGAGGTCTATCGCGACACACTGGCGCTGGGCAAACCACAAGGCGCTGTGGTGATGGGCAAGATATTGTTTGGAATATCGCCATCCGAACGGGCAGCATTAACTGTGGCTAATGCCTATCTCTCCGAACGGATGAGCGCTGTCTTACGTGAGAGCCGCGGGCTGGCGTATGCGCTCGGTTCTAGCGTCAGTATGTGGAAACGTAGCGAGGATATCGCCGGCTGGTGGGAACTGTCGATTTCAACGCGCCCGGAGAATCTGGCAACAGCCGAAGCCGGTATTCGCGAACTGCTGACTGAATTGCAGACTCACAACTTCACCTCGCCAGAAGTCGAGAAACTTGCCTCCGCTGTTGCCGGCCGGATTTTAATGCGCGATATGTCGCGCATCGGGCAGGCTTATTCGCTCGGCGTCGGTGAATTGTATTGGCAAAATCCGAACAATCGCAGCGACCTGCTGCAGGCTTTGAACGATATTCAACCTGAGGCTGTCCAGTCAGCCGCGCGGAAATATCTGACCGAGACCGGCTTGACGACGGTGATTGTGAAGTAGCCCGGCTTCTTAAAGCCGGGGTGGCGAATTTGGTTGGATTCTATACCCGCTTTCAAGAAACCGGGCTACAATCTGTCAATCTGGAGGATTGACAGCCGTGAAAACCGCAGCCGACTATGGCGGTAGCGGCTGCGGTTTGCCTTCTTCCTGACTTTCTTACTTGCTACCTTAAAATTGCATCTACATCGGCTTTGTCCACATCCATAATGTAAGTGATACCGCTGAGGTCGGCGGCTTCGCGGGTGAGGGTGGCGATGTCATCGCGGTCGATGTATTTAAGGGCGAATTTGCGGTTGCCGGTCATTAACTGCCGCAAGCCTTGCGCCAGGCGCTCGTAATAAGTATAAAGCCCGATAGCGCCGGGTGGAACTTTGGCAAAGGTTTCGGCGCCGAGTTCGCGCTTTAGTTCGGACGCGGTGACGAAAACTTCTTCTATGGTGTTGCCGAAGCGTTCGACATAGACCGGCGGCTGGTTGCACTCAATCATTCGGCCGATGGTCTTGCCGACCATCGCGGCGGCAATCGGAGCGCGAGCCATTCCGATTAACTTGGCGTAAGGCGCGCAGAGCGCCAGTCCTTTGAAAATCTGGTCTTCGAAGGTAAAGCCGCCGGCGACCGCCACCGCCGGTATGTAGCGTTTCTTTTCGTCGAGTCGTTTAAGATATTGATACAGCAGGGTGTGCAGCTCGACCGGCGGGACGCCCCATTCGTTCATCATACGCCAGGGACTCATACCGGTGCCGCCGCCGGCGCCATCGACAGTCAGCAGGTCGATTTCATACTTCGACGCATAAGCCACCGCACGGGCTAAATCCGCCGGGCGGTAAGCGCCGGTCTTCAGGAAGATATACTTCGCGCCAGCCCGGCGCAACTCTTCGACTCTTGAGGCAAATCCCTCTTCCGTTACCATCCCAACGCGCGAGTGGCGCTCAAATTCTTTGAACGCGCCGCGTTCGAAGGCTTCGATTTTCGCCGGGTCGGTCGGATCCGGCAGGACGATATAGCCGCGTCCGAACAATGTTTGAGCCTTCTTTAGACTCTTCAGCTTAACCTCGCCGCCGATGTCTTTAGCGCCCTGCCCCCATTTAAGTTCGACCGTGTTGATGTCCAGCTTATCGATGGCGTATTCCTGCACACCCAGGCGGGTGTCTTCGACATTGGCTTGGACGATAATCATCCCGTAGCCGTCGCTCTGCCAATCTTTGTATAAGGTAATCCTGCGCTTAAGGTCGACCGTATCGACGACCTTGCCGTCTTTGAATGTCGCTTCGACATCCATCCCGACGACATTTTCGCCGATTGTTAAGCCTGTTCCAGACAGCGCCGAACCGATGGCAAGTCCTTCCCAGTTGTTCTTGGCGATATCGGTTGAGCCGATGCCGGGGATAATCCAGGGATATTTAAATTTGATGCCGTTGTCACGGCCAAAACGAACTTCCAAATCCACTTTGGGGAAAATCGCCAGGTCGGAGTCGGCGGGGATGCCGTGAGCGCCGACGGCGGTGCCCATTATATTGAAGTGGGAGTAGTCCACCGGATAGGCTTTTTCGCCGGCGGATGTGATGACGCCGAAGGGCTGAGGATAGATGACCTCATGCCCGCGATAAGCCGACTTACCGATTTCGCACATCCCGATGCAGCCGTCCACGCAGGTTACGCACATTCCAGATGTCGGGACAACCGACCCCTCAGTGCGGTTTTTCGTCAACGTGGCAGCCGTCGCATTGACTTTCGTCATGGACATTGAGTTTAGCCTCCAGACAGATATTTATTTTATTATTAATAACTATTAGACGATGCCGATGCTGATGCTAAGGCTGATTTGTAAATGATTATCAGCATCAGCATCAGCATTAGCATTTTAAGGTCGAGGCGCGCCGACGATTTCACAAGCGACGCAGGGCTGCATATAGCACAGCATATCGTCGAACTGCGGTTTCTCGACACAGGGCGGCGTTATGTTGGCGCAGCCGCCGCAAATGGCTTTGTCCGGCTCGGTAAAGGTGCAGCGCAGCATACAGACCGGGCAGACATACATACAGCCGCCGCAGAGCCGGCAGGCTTCGCTGCGCCGGTCGAAAGGCGTGCCGAGCGAACGGCGCTCGCCGCGCCCGCGAAAGCCAATGGCAGAAGCCATCATCTGCTCTTCACACATTCGCACGCAGAGTCCGCAGAGGATGCAATCTTCATTTTCCTGCCGGAAGCGCTGTTGACGGACTTCATAGGCTGAAGCCAGATCTTGGATGACTTTCGACTGCGGCGCCGAGGCTAACAGCAACTCCAGCGCCATCTTGCGGGCGCGCATCACGCGGCCCGAAGCCGTGCGGACTTTCATCCCCTCTTCAGCCGGATAGGTGCAGGAAGAGACTAATTTGGCGCGCTCGCCTTCGCCAATTTCGACTACGCACAAGCGGCAGGCGCCATAAGGCGACAGCCCCTCCATATAGCAGAGCGTCGGAATGGGAAAGCCGAGGAATTTGGCGGCTTCGAGGATGGTAGCGCCGTCTTCGACTGAAACCGGCACGCCGTTTATAGTTAGATTAATCATATAATATATTGATAATTGCTAATTTATATCTTATTAGGTTTTGGGCTTTGGGCTTTAGGCTTTGGGCTTTGGGTGTTATGTGTAATGGCATATTAGGTTATAGCGTTATTGAGTCATTCTGAACAAAGTGAAGAATCCCGTCTCCTACACCCAGACGAGATCCTTCACTTCGTTCAGGATTACATACAAACATACGCTAAAAATAATGTCGCTATGTATTATAACGATTAAAGTATCAATTATTAAAATCCCAAAGCCAAAGATCAAAGCCTAAAGCCCAAAGCCTACAACGGTTTTGTAAATTCCAAATCGCACCTGAAGCAGCGCTTAGCTTCATTCAGCGCGTCGGACTCGGATAAACACAGTTCTACTTCAGTAAATCCGGCGCGCCGTTCTTCCAGTGTAATTGTCGGCAGTTCAACGCGCCGTAATTCGGCTAAAACCTCATCTGGAATGGCCAGCGGTTCGACATAGCGTGTGGGCCGAATCGGCTCGTAACTCATTTTGAGAACTTCGCCTTTAACATAGCGGTCGATCATCAGCGCGGCGCGCTTGCCGGCGGCAATCGCATTTACCACGCTGTTGGGACCGGTGACCACATCGCCGCCCGCGAAGACGCCTTCGCGAACCGTCTGCAAGTTCTCGCTGTCAACTACTATTGTTCCGGCTTTGGTGAATTCAAGCCCGACCGAGCCATCGAGGTTGAACGGCAACAACTGCTCGCCGATAGCGACTATTAATGTATCCACCGGCACGATAACCTCGCCGCCGGGGACGGCGATGAAACTGCGTCGGCCGCTGGCGTCGACCGGACCGAGTTCATTGCGCACGAAATCGACGGCGGTAACCTGTCCTTTGACTGTATGGATTTTTACTGGGCTGTAAAGGGTTTCAATCTTGACCCCTTCTTCGATGGCGGCTCCGATTTCGGCTGGGAAAGCCGGCATTTCGCT